>DASPRI010000019.1:0-30721 GCA_035624535.1 Burkholderiales bacterium | reverse complement strand
CACGAGCGGCGCAATACCGCTTACCATGAATCAGGACATGCGGTTGTGGCGCGACTTTTGCCCAAAACCGACCCGGTGCACAAAGTCACGATCATTCCCCGCGGGCGCGCCTTGGGCGTGACCATGCAGTTGCCGCAGGAAGATCGCTACAGCATGGACCGTGAACATATCCTGCAAAACATTGCAGTGCTGTTCGGTGGACGCATCGCCGAGGAAATCTTCATGAATCAAATGACCACCGGCGCTTCCAACGACTTTGAGCGGGCGACGGAGCTCGCGCGACGCATGGTTACCCAATGGGGCATGTCCGATACATTGGGGCCGATGATTTACGGTGAGAACGAGGGCGAAGTATTCCTCGGTCGTTCCATTACCACTCATAAGAACGTGTCGGAAACGACAATGCAGAAAGTGGACGCGGAAATCCGGCGCATCGTTGACGAACAATACAAACTCGCACGGCGGCTCATCGAAGAAAACCGCGACAAGGTGGAGGCGATGGCAAAAGCGCTTTTGGATTGGGAAACCATAGATTCCGATCAGATAGGCGACATCATGGAAGGCAGGCCGCCGCGGCCTCCCAAGCCGGTGCAGCCTCCGCAGGCTACCCGGGAAACACCACCCGGAGGCGCGACCGCGACCACTCAGCCGGCAAGAGAAACCTGAAATTTGGTAAATAGTTGGCAGTAAGGGGTAAGGTGTGAAATGCTTTACTTGCTGCCCCTTACTCCTCACTCCACATCATGATTCTGCGGTGTGGGCGCTTTACGCTCGATTTGTCCCGGCCCCTGATCATGGGGATACTCAACGTCACGCCCGATTCTTTCTCCGATGGCGGCTGCCACGCAAGCACCGGGGCGGCAATTGCACATGGCTTGCGACTCATTGACGAGGGCGCAAACATAATCGATATCGGCGGCGAATCGACACGGCCCGGCTCACTGCCTGTGCCGCTAAATGAGGAGCTGGAGCGCTTATTGCCGGTAATCGATGGATTAAAGGGTTCTAAAGTGCCGCTGTCAGTGGATACCCAGAAGCCTGAAGTAATGGGCGCAGCATTGCGGGCCGGCGCGAGCATGATCAATGACGTCAATGCGCTGCAAGCAGCAGGCGCGCTGCAAACTGTAGCCAATAGTGAAGCCGCGATTTGCATGATGCACAAGCAGGGCGAACCGTTGACCATGCAGCTAAATCCCCAATACCAGGACGTGGTTACGCAGGTCAAAGCTTTTCTGGGCTCACGCGTCGAGGCCGCGCTTGCGGCAGGGGTGGCGCGCGAGCGGATAATCATCGATCCTGGATTTGGTTTTGGCAAAACGACCGAGCATAATTTGGCTTTGTTGCGCAATCTGGAGCAGTTCGCGGAGCTTGGGGTGCCGCTGCTCGTAGGCATCTCGCGCAAATCGGTTCTGGGTAAAATCGCGGGCAGGGAAACCGGCGGGCGAATTTACTCGAGCATGGCTGCCGCGCTGATTGCGGTGATGAAGGGGGCGAAGATCGTACGGGTGCATGATGTGGCTGCAACCCGGGAGGCGCTGGCGGTCTATAATGCGGTGAACAATGAATAACATTTAATGTTATGTCGAGAAAATATTTTGGTACCGACGGCGTGCGCGGCAAGGTCGGCGAACCGCCGATAACGCCTGAATTGGTCATGCATCTCGGTTACGCCGCGGGCAAGGTATTGGCTTCCGGCGACTGGCACCTTGCGGAAGGCGAGCGCCCAGGTGTTCTGATCGGCAAAGATACGCGCATTTCCGGCTACATGCTGGAATCCGCATTGCAGGCGGGATTGTCCGCCGCGGGTGTTGACATTTACCTTTCCGGGCCGATACCAACTCCCGCGGTTGCCTATCTAACGCGGGCATTGCGATTGCAGGCCGGCATCGTCATCTCCGCGTCGCATAATCCGTACGAAGACAACGGCATTAAATTTTTCTCGGCGAGCGGTAACAAACTTCCCGATGAGGTGGAGCGCGCGATTGAAGCTGCGCTGGATGATCCCGTCAAGACCATGCCGTCCGCTGCTTTAGGGAGGGCACGCAGGATCAACGATGCCGCCGGGCGTTACATCGAGTTTTGCAAGAGCACTTTTCCGACCGAGCTGGATCTTCGTAGCTTGCGCATCGTGGTGGATACCGCGCAGGGCGCGACTTACCACATCGCGGCGCATGTCTTTCACGAGCTGGGGGCGGACGTTGTGGCGATAGGCAATCAGCCCGACGGCTTGAACATTAATCAGCAATGCGGCGCGACTTACCCCAAGACATTACAGGAGGCGGTGAAAGAGCAACAAGCCGATTTGGGAATTGCCCTGGACGGCGACGGCGACAGGCTGCTAATGGTCGACGCTGAAGGAAAAGCCTACGACGGAGACCAGATGCTTTATATCATTACCAAACACCGCAAGCAGCAAGGCCGACTAAAAGGTGGCGTTGTGGGAACGCTAATGACTAATCTTGGTCTGCAGCGGGCCCTTGATAAAATTAAAGTGCCTTTTGCCCGCGCGGCAGTGGGCGATCGTTATGTGCTGGAGCTCATGCATAGCCGCGGCTGGCAGCTGGGAGGAGAGAATTCAGGACATATCATCTGCCTGGACAAGCATACCACCGGCGATGGCATCGTTTCCGCGCTACAAGTATTGCATGCGATGCGCGATTTTCGCGAGGACATGGCGCATTTGACTCACGAACTCGTTCTTTATCCGCAAGTGCTGGTAAACGTCAAAGTCGCCAAAGGATTTGACTTCAACAACCAGCCGCCGGTGCGGAATGCACTCAGCGAGGCGGAAGCGGATCTCGGGGACCAGGGACGCGTATTATTGCGGGCTTCGGGTACCGAGCCGGTCGTGCGGGTTATGGTCGAAGGTGAACCTCAGTCCAAAGTCAAACAATGGGCGGACACTATTGCCCAAGTGGTGCGTGACGCAGCCGCCAAATAATTTCTTCTCGTAAGCCTAATTTTTCGCTTTTCAAACTTTCCTAAGCTTTTTGACCTCGATTAATTGCCGGTGCGCGTGATGGCGACCGAAATTGACCCAAGGGGTTTATCAAAGTAAAATTTAACGGATTTGTCGCCAAGGACGTGGATGCGCCAAAAGCTGGTTGCCGGCAACTGGAAAATGCACGGCAGTCTTGTCCAGAACAAGGTGTTGCTCGATGCCCTGGTAACCGGCCTGCGATCATTGCGAAACGTGTCATGCGCGGTGTGTGTTCCCTACCCTTATTTGTTTCAGGCGCGGATGATTTTGCACCATAGCGAGATCGCTTGGGGCGCGCAGAATTTAAGCCCGTTTGATCATGGCGCTTATACCGGCGAAGTGTCGGGGCCGATGCTCAAGGACCTCGGCTGCGAATATGTGATCGTCGGTCATTCGGAGAGGCGTGCCACGCAAGGTGAAGACAACCGCTTAGTGACGCAGAAATTCAAGGCGGCGCAAGCAGCGGGGTTGATACCGATTTTATGCATTGGCGAAACCTTGGCCGAGCGCGAAGCGGGGTCTACCGAGAAAGTTGTGTCCGATCAACTCGAACCCGTACTGGAATTAGGAATCGAGGTCATGACCGGCGCGGTCTTGGCGTATGAACCGGTATGGGCAATTGGTACTGGCAAAAATGCTACTCCTGATCAGGCGCAGGCAGTGCATGCCTTTATCCGGCGGGAGATTGCGGAACGGGATCCTGAAATCGCGAGGCAGCTGCTGATTTTATATGGCGGAAGCGTAAAGGCCGGAAACGCCGGGCAACTGTTTTCCATGCCGGATATCGACGGTGGTCTAATCGGCGGTGCATCGCTCAAGGCCGATGAATTTTGTGCAATCTGTGCCTCTGCGAGTCGCTAACTTGGAGATCTTTTTTTGGAGACCTTGATTTGGATTGTGCATGTCCTGACTGCAATCAGCCTAGTCGGGCTGGTGCTATTGCAGCACGGAAAGGGGGCGGACGCCGGTGCAGCCTTCGGCAGCGGCGCCTCGGGCAGTCTGTTTGGCGCAAGCGGGTCTGCCAATTTCTTGAGCCGCACCACGGCGGTGCTAGCCGCGGTATTTTTTCTGACCAGTCTTGGTTTGACTTACTTTTCCAGCCACCGAAATGAAGGTGCGGGCGTGATGGAAACGCGCAAGGAAATTCCGGCGCCTGCAGAGAAAGCGCCTGTAGCTCCCGCACCTGCGCTGCCACCTGCCGAAAGCAATTCCAAGGCCAAGGAAATACCGAAATAAATTGAGTAGTGAGGAGTAAGGAGTAAAAACACGGTCGCGCGCAACTGAATTTGAATTTTTACCGGTGACGGCTTACCCTCATTCGATGCCGATGTGGTGGAATTGGTAGACACGCCGTCTTGAGGGGGCGGTGGCGCGAGCCGTATGAGTTCGAGTCTCATCATCGGCACCATGGGAATTCCGGTAGTGCGCTGAACTCATAAACACCGCCGGGTCTAAATTGTATGGCAGGGTTGTTCGCCAATAATGGGATGAAGACAACCCGGGACTGCTTATGCTGGATAATTATTTTCCTATCTTGTTGTTTATTGTCGTAGGGCTTGCCATCGGCGTCGTTCCTGTGGTTCTGGGATGGTTGTTGGCTCCAAACCGTCCCGACAGTGAGAAACTTTCGCCGTATGAATGTGGATTTGAAGCATTTGAGGATGCGCGCATGAAATTCGACGTGCGTTATTACCTGATTGCCATTCTATTCATCCTCTTCGATCTGGAAATCGCTTTTCTGTTTCCCTGGGCAGTGGCTCTCAAAGAAATCGGTATGTTCGGTTTTGTTGCGATGCTGGTGTTCTTGGCGGTGCTAGTAGTGGGGTTTATCTATGAGTGGGTGAAGGGGGCTCTGGAATGGGAATAGAAGGCGTACTGGAAAAAGGCTTTGTCACAACCACAGCCGATAAACTGATCAATTGGACACGTACCGGTTCATTGTGGCCGATGACCTTTGGACTTGCCTGTTGTGCGGTAGAAATGATGCACGCTGGTGCTTCGCGCTACGATCTCGACCGTTTTGGGGTCGTGTTTCGCGGCAGCCCGCGCCAGTCGGATGTGATGATTGTCGCTGGAACCTTGTGCAACAAGATGGCTCCGGCACTGCGCAAAGTATACGACCAGATGGCCGAGCCGCGCTGGGTGATATCCATGGGCTCGTGCGCCAACGGGGGTGGCTACTACCATTATTCCTATTCGGTCGTGCGCGGCTGCGACCGCATCGTTCCGGTCGACATCTATGTGCCTGGTTGCCCTCCCACCGCGGAAGCTCTGCTTTACGGCATTATCCAATTGCAAAACAAGATCAAGCGCACCAATACCATTGCCCGTTGAGGCTTAGTCCATAATGAGTTCCACTCTCGAGACGCTGACGACGCAACTGAAGAATGTGCTCGGCGGGCGCATTATCAAGATTTCCGAAGCGGTTGGTGAAATCACTGTTACGGTGAATTCCGCGGATTGGCTGTCGGTTGCACGGGCGCTGCGCGACGACCCGAGCCTGAACTTTGAGCAATTGATCGATCTGTGCGGTGTTGATTACCGGGATTACGGTGATGGTGCTTGGACCGGTCCACGTTTCGCGGTCGTTTGTCATCTCTTGTCGCTCAGTCATAACTGGCGCGTGCGCGTCAAAGCCTTTGCCGAAAATGAACAGCTCCCGGTATTCGATTCGCTGATATCGATTTGGCCTTCGGTCAACTGGTTCGAGCGCGAAGCTTTTGATTTACTCGGAATCATGTTCACAGGACATCCGGACTTGCGGCGCATCCTCACCGACTACGGTTTTGTGGGCCATCCATTCCGCAAGGATTTTCCGCTTTCTGGTAACGTGGAAATGCGTTATGACCCGGATCAGCAAAGAGTCATCTACCAGCCAGTGTCTATTGAGCCGCGCGAGGAAGTTCCGCGCATTGTGCGCGAGGAGCAATACGGTGACGTGGATGAGAAGCAGTAAGTCGGGGAGCGAAAATCTTGTGCTGCACAGGCCGTGAAACAATAGCTGTTTTTGCAGTCGGGTTGTTCTAGAAATTATGGCCGAGATAAGAAATTATACGATGAACTTTGACTCCGACTTGACTTCCGCTGCGCGGAAGTTAGTCTGCGCAGCAATAAGCGCCTTCAGCGCGTATTGTGGTCCTCAAATCGGCTTTCGCTTTGCGAAAGCCTGTTGTGGACCTGCTTCTTCGTGTTGGCGGACGTTGTCTGGAGTGTGACGTGGCGGAGATTCGAAACTACACGATGAATTTCGGTCCACAACATCCGGCGGCGCACGGAGTATTGCGGCTGGTGCTGGAGCTCGACGGTGAAGTCATAGAGCGCGCCGATCCGCATATCGGACTCTTGCACCGCGCCACCGAAAAACTCGCCGAGCACAAGACCTATCTGCAGTCGGTGCCCTACATGGACCGACTCGATTACGTCTCGATGATGTGCAACGAGCATTCCTACGTGTTGGCGATCGAAAAACTGCTCGGCGTGGACGTCCCGGTTCGCGCGCAATATATCCGCGTGATGTTTGACGAGATCACGCGCATTCTCAATCATCTGTTGTGGCTCGGCGCGCATGCGCTGGATATCGGCGCCATGACGGTATTCCTTTACGCATTCCGCGAGCGTGAAGACCTTATGGACTGCTATGAAGCGGTCTCTGGCGCACGCATGCATGCCGCTTATTATCGCCCGGGCGGGGTATATCGCGACCTCCCCGAGGCCATGCCGCAGTACCATGCGTCGAAAATCCACAGCGAAGAGCAGGTGGCAAAGCTCAACCAGAACCGCCAAGGTTCGCTGCTCGATTTCATCGAGGATTTCACCGAGCGGTTTCCAGGCTGCGTGGACGACTATGAAACATTGCTCACCGAAAACCGCATCTGGAAACAGCGCACGGTCGGCATTGGCGTGGTCTCCGCTGAGCGGGCCAAGGCCTTGGGTTTCACCGGCCCGATGCTGCGCGGCTCGGGAGTGGAATGGGATCTGCGCAAAAAGCAGCCATACGAGGTTTACGACCGGATAAATTTTGATATTCCGGTGGGCGCCAATGGCGACTGTTATGACCGGTATCTGGTGCGCATCGAGGAAATGCGCCAATCCAATCGCATCATCAAGCAGTGCATCGAATGGCTGAGAAAAAACCCCGGGCCAGTGATTACCGACAATCACAAAATAGCCCCGCCCTCGCGTGTGCAGATGAAGGAGAACATGGAAGAGCTGATTCATCATTTCAAGCTCTTTACCGAGGGCTTTCACGTGCCCGAAGGCGAAGCCTATGCCGCGGTCGAGGCGCCCAAGGGCGAGTTCGGCATTTATCTTGTTTCCGACGGCGCTAACAAGCCGTACCGGCTGAAAATTCGCGCTCCCAGCTTCCCGCATCTCGCTGCCATGGACGAGATGTCCCGCGGCCACATGATTGCAGACGTGGTAGCGATCATTGGCACCCAGGACATCGTGTTTGGAGAAATAGATCGTTGATATGAACGCACCGATGGTATTGTCACCCGAAGCGCTGGCCAAAATAGACAAGGCCGTCACCAAGTACCCGCCCGGCCAGAAGCGTTCCGCGGTAATGGCTGCGCTGACCATTGCCCAGGACGAGAAAGGCTGGCTCTCCACCGAGACCATGAATTTCGTCGCGCAATACCTTGGCATGCCGCCGATTGCAGTGTACGAAGTGGCGACGTTTTATTCCATGTATGACCTGCAACCGGTGGGCAAATACAAAATTTCGCTTTGCACCAACCTGCCGTGCGCACTGTCCGGGGCAAATGCCGCGGCGGATTATCTGAAAAAAAGGCTCGCCATTGGCTTTAATGAAACTACCGCCGATCGGCAGTTCACTTTGAAAGAGGGCGAATGCTTTGGCGCCTGCGGTGATGCCCCGGTGTTACTCGTCAACAACAAGCGCATGTGCAGCTTCATGACGCAGGAAAAACTGGATGAGCTATTAGAGTCTCTTAAATCATGACCTGTCTACATCATCGTCACATCGACCCAATCGTTCTTGCCGGCTTGGACGGGAATAACTGGCGTATCGGCGATTACAGGGCGCGCGGGGGCTATGCCGCGCTCAAAAAAGTGCTGGCTGAAAAGATCCCCGCCGAGCAGATCATCAACGAAGTGAAAAAATCTGCGCTGCGCGGTCGCGGTGGTGCAGGGTTTCCTACCGGATTGAAATGGAGCTTTATGCCGAAAAGTTTTACCGGCGAAAAATATCTGGTATGCAATTCTGACGAAGGCGAACCAGGCACGTTCAAGGACCGCGATATCATGCGCTACAATCCCCACATCGTCATTGAAGGAATGGCCATCGCGGCCTATGCGATGGGAGTCAGGACCGGTTACAACTATGTGCACGGTGAAGTCTGGGATTGCTACGAGCGCATGGAAGAAGCGGTAGGCGAGGCGCGTGGCGCGGGTTTCATCGGCGACAACATCCTCGGCTCGGACTTCAGCTTTCATCTCTATAATCATCACGGCTACGGGGCCTATATATGCGGCGAAGAAACCGCGCTTCTCGATTCGCTGGAAGGCAAGAAGGGCATGCCGCGCTTCAAACCGCCTTTTCCCGCGAGTTTTGGTTTGTACGGCAGGCCCACCACGGTCAACAACACCGAAACGCTCGCCTGCGTTCCCTCAATTGTGCTAAACGGCGGGGATAAGTTCCTGAGCATGGGCAGGCCAAACAGCGGCGGCACTAAAATCTTCTCGGTCTGCGGGCATGTCAATTACCCCGGCAACTATGAAGTCCCGTTGGGCACGCCGTTTGCGAAGCTCCTGGAGCTCGCCGGCGGCATGCGCGGCGGAAGGAAACTCAAAGCCTGCATTCCCGGAGGCTCCTCGATGCCGGTGCTGCCCGCGCATGTCATGCTTGCAACCGACATGGATTATGATTCGATCGCCAAGGCGGGCTCGATGCTGGGATCGGGTGGAGTCATCATCATGGATGAAACCGTGTGCATGGTGAAGGCGCTGCTCCGGCTCGCTTATTTTTATTTCGAGGAGTCCTGCGGCCAGTGCACACCGTGCCGTGAAGGCACCGGGTGGCTGTACCGGGTGCTGGACCGCATCGAGCACGGACAGGGGAAGCAGGAGGATTTGAATCTGCTGCTCAGCGTGGCAGATAACATTGCGGGACGTACCATTTGCGCTTTGGGCGATGCTGCAGCCTTGCCAGTTAAAAGTTTCATCACCCATTTCAGGGAAGAGTTTGAATATCACATCGAACGCAAACAATGTCTGGTAGGCGCTGAACCATAGGAAAATCGTGATCGAGCTTGAGCTAAACGGCAAACAGGTCGAGGTAAAGGAAGGCAGCACCATCATGGATGCGGCCGACAAGCTCGGCATTTTCATTCCGCATTTCTGTTATCACAAGAAACTGTCTATTGCCGCCAATTGCCGCATGTGTTTAGTGCAGGTGGAAAAGGCGCCCAAGCCGTTACCGGCCTGCGCCACGCCGGTAGTCCGCGACATGAAAGTTTGGACACACACAAATGTAGCGGTGGACGCGCAAAAAGGCGTGATGGAGTTCCTGCTGATCAATCACCCGCTCGACTGCCCGATTTGCGATCAGGGCGGAGAATGCATGCTGCAGGATCTTGCCGTGGGATACGGCGGCAGCGCGTCACGCTACCAGGAGGACAAACGTGTCGTGCCGGACAAAAATCTTGGACCGCTGATCGCTACCGATATGACGCGCTGCATCCACTGCACGCGCTGCGTGCGCTTTGGTCAGGAAATTGCCGGCGTAATGGAGCTCGGCATGGTGGGACGCGGCGAGCATGCGGAAATCATGCCGTTTGTAGAAAAAACCGTGGACTCGGAACTCTCCGGCAACATGATCGATGTTTGTCCAGTGGGTGCGCTAACCTCGAAGCCATTTCGCTATACCGCCCGCACCTGGGAACTGTCGCGCCGCAAATCGATAAGCCCGCATGACAGCTTGGGCTCCAACCTCATCGTGCAAGTTAAAAAAGGCCGCGTGATGCGCGTGCTGCCGCGCGACAACGAGGAGATCAATGAATGCTGGCTTTCCGACAGGGACCGTTTTTCCTACGAGGGACTGAATTGTGATCAACGCTTGGTGCGGCCCATGCTCAAGGATGGCGGCGAATGGAGGGAAGCGGAATGGCAGACTGCGCTGGAATTCATCGCGAATAAAATTATGCAAATTAAGAATTCGCATGGCGCCCAAGCGATCGGCGCACTCGCTACTCCGCACAGCACGCTGGAAGAGCTTTATTTGCTGCAGAAGCTGGTGCGCGGAATCGGTAGCGGCAATGTGGATTTCCGCCTGCGCCAGTGCGATTTTAGCGCTGACGCGCAGCTGCAGGGAGCGCCCTGGCTGGGAATGAAAATTGCGGATATCGGTCAGCTGGACCGGGTTCTTGTTGTGGGGAGCATGCTGCGTCGGGATCATCCGCTGCTCGCTCATCGACTGCGCCAGGCCGCGAAGCGCGGCACGCAGATCAATCTCATCAATGCGGCAGACGATGACTTGCTCATAAAGATTGAACACAAGGCGATTGTTGCGCCTGGGGCAATGGTGAAGACGCTTGCGGAAGTCCTGAAGGCTGTGGCAGAAACAAAGGGCCAGTCTGCTCCGGCGCAGCTTGCCTCGCTGGCACCGTCGCAGGCAGCGAGTCGCATCGCGGAAAATCTGACAACGGGTAAAAATGTTGCCGTGTTTCTCGGCAACTTAGCGCAATATCATCCACAAGCGGCCACCCTGCATTCTCTGGCACAGGAGCTTGCGTCGCTACTCGGTGCAAAGTTCGGGATATTCGGTGAAGCGGCGAACAGCGTGGGTGGTCATATTGCCGGAGCAGTTCCTCTGGGGACCCCCGCCGGCCGGCATGCCAAGGCAATGGTGGAAAATCCGCTCAAAGCCTATCTGCTGCTCAATACCGAAGTAGAGCTCGATTGCCACAATCCGAGCGAGGCGGTGGCGGCAATGCGCGCTGCCGAGCTGGTGGTGGCGATGAGTGCCTATAAACACAAGGCCACCGAATATGCGCACGTGTTGCTGCCGATTGCACCGTTTAGCGAAACTGCCGGCACATTTATCAATACCGAGGGCAGAGTGCAGAGCTTCAACGCAACGGTAAAGCCACTCGCTGAAACCCGCCCGGCTTGGAAAGTATTGCGCGTGCTGGGCAACCTGTTAGGGCTTGCCGGATTCGAGCAGGAAAGCATAGAGCAGGTGCGTGGGGAAATACTTGCCAAAGCGGACACGGATTTGTCCGATAAGCTCGACAACACGCTGCGTAAGCCGGTTTTGGTTGGCATCGAACCGTCTGTTGAGGGCGCTTTGCAGCGCATCGGGGACGTGCCGATCTACTCTTCGGACGCTATCGTGCGACGCGCAGCGTCGCTGCAGAAAACCAGCGATGCCAAGTCGCCGGTAGCAGCGTTGCCCGGGACGCTTTTCGAGCAGCTCAAGCTGCGCGAGGGCGACAAGGTGAAGCTGACGCAGGATAGTAGCGGCTCGACCATACTAGCCGCCCACCGCGATGACTCGCTGCCGCAGAACTGCGTGCGAGTGGCCAGCGGGCACCCGCTGACCGCGGAACTGGGCGCGATGTTTGGCGAAATCACCGTGGAGCGTGCGGCGTGAACGCAGTTCAGGAATTATTCGGGCCGGTTTGGTGGCCGTATGTCATCACCTTCTCCAAGACCCTGGGGCTTATTGTGGCGATCGTGCTGCCGCTTTTGCTTTCGGTAGCGTATCTCACGTTTGCCGAGCGCAAGTTGATCGGCTATATGCAGGTGCGCATAGGTCCGAATCGCGTGGGGCCCAAGGGATGGCTGCAGCCGATTGCGGACGCGCTCAAGCTGCTGGTCAAGGAAATCATCGTTCCTACCGGCGCCAGTCGTTTCCTGTTCATCCTGGCGCCGGTGCTGTCCATCACGCCGGCATTGGCGGCTTGGGCTGTGGTGCCGTTTCAGCCCGAACTGGTGCTCGCCAACGTGGATGCAGGACTGCTGTACATCATGGCGATAACATCCATGGGCGTGTACGGAGTAATCATCGCCGGCTGGGCGTCCAATTCCAAATATGCGTTTCTGGGAGCGATGCGCTCCGCGGCGCAAATCGTCTCCTATGAGATCGCCATGGGTTTTGCGCTGGTGGGCGTGCTGATGGCGGCGCACAGCCTTAATCTGAGCGAGATTGTCAAGGCGCAGGAGGGCGTGGGAGGTTTTTTAAACTGGTTTTTTATTCCCTTGTTTCCGTTGTTCCTGGTGTACCTGATTTCAGGGGTGGCCGAAACCAATCGCTCGCCGTTTGACGTCGCGGAAGGAGAGTCGGAAATTGTCGCCGGCTTCCACGTCGAGTATTCAGGAATGGCGTTTGCAATATTTTTCCTTGCCGAATACGCCAATATCATCCTGGTCTCCACCCTTTGTACGGTGATGTTTTTGGGGGGCTGGCTGCCGCCGCTTAATTTTGCCCCATTCACTTGGTTGCCCGGAGTGTTCTGGCTGGTGTTCAAAGCGGTTTTTGTCGTGTTTTGCTTTCTGTGGTTCCGCGCCACTTTTCCGCGTTACCGCTATGACCAGATCATGCGTTTGGGCTGGAAAGTATTCATCCCGGTAACTCTGGTGTGGATATTTGTGATCGGCGGCGTGCAGCAGACGCGATTCTGGTTATGGGGATGATGGTATGCAACGCATCGCGAATTTCTTCAGAACTTTTCTTCTGGTAGAGCTGGCAAAAGGAATGTGGTTAACGGGCAGGTACTTATTCGCGCGCAAGATTACCGTGCAGTTTCCCGAGGAGAAAACACCACAGAGCCCGCGCTTCAGGGGGCTGCATGCGCTGCGCCGCTACCCGAATGGCGAAGAACGCTGCATCGCCTGCAAACTCTGTGAGGCAGTTTGCCCGGCGCTGGCGATCACCATCGAATCGGAACAGCGGGCGGACGGGACGCGTCGCACCACACGCTACGACATCGATTTGACCAAGTGTATTTTTTGTGGATTATGCGAGGAATCCTGCCCGGTGGATTCGATTGTGGAAACGCGCATTCTGGAATATCACGGGGAAAAACGCGGGGATCTGATTTACACCAAGCAAATGCTGCTGGCAGTGGGGGACAAGTATGAGGAACAAATTGCCAAGGACCGCGCCACAGACTCTGCGTACCGGTAAAGGCGCGAGGAGCACACGGCAAAGGGTAAGGAATAAACACCACAAGCAGGAACGGGTCTTTGAATCGGTATAGGTTAACGATCTAAGAATGCAATTTCAAACATTCATGTTTTATTTTTTATCGGCGATCCTCCTGCTGGCAGCGCTATGCGTTATCACCGTGCGCAACCCGGTGCATTCTGCGCTGTTTCTGGTACTGGCGTTTTTTACCTCGGCAGGATTATGGCTGCTCCTGGAAGCCGAGTTTCTGGCGATCACCCTGGTGCTGGTCTATGTCGGAGCGGTGATGGTGTTGTTCCTGTTCGTTGTAATGATGCTCGACATCAATCTCGACCGGCTGCGCGAGGGCTTCTGGCGCGGACTATATTTCGGCGCGCCACTCGCGGTGGTGCTGGTCATCGAAATGGTGCTGGTACTCGGTGGAAAGTATTTCGGCCTGGGGCAGATGCCTTTGCCTGAAGCGCATGCTGTGGGGTACAGCAACACCAGAGAGCTCGGACGCCTTATTTATACTCATTACGTTTATCCATTTGAAGTTGCGGGAGTGATCCTTTTGGTGGCGATAGTCGCGGCCATAGCGCTCACCTTGCGTCGGCGCAAGGATACAAGGTACCAAAATCCGGCAAAACAGGTAACGGTGCGACGCGAGAAACGGATACGACTTGTTTCAATGCCTGCTGAAAAACGCAAGGAATAAGGGTGGAGGAGCGGGGAGCACAAGCAAACCGATGCTGCGACTTGACCCCGAACTTTTTGCTGGTTACCGGTCACTGAACTCAGGGAGGAATAGTTGGTATCGCTTTCGCATTATCTGATCCTTGGCGCGATACTGTTTTCCATCAGCGTGGTGGGGATTTTTCTCAACCGCAAGAACGTGATCATTCTGCTGATGGCCATCGAACTCATGTTGCTCGCGGTGAACATGAATTTCATCGCGTTTTCGCATTACCTCAACGACACTGCGGGGCAGATTTTCGTTTTTTTCATCCTCACCGTCGCGGCCGCGGAATCGGCAATCGGATTGGCGATCCTAGTGGTCCTGTTCCGTAATCTGAATACGATTAATGTCGATGATTTGGACCGTCTGAAAGGTTGATATGCCGGAGATGCAAACCCTTTATTTGCTGGTGCCGCTTGCGCCGTTGGCCGGGGCCATCATCGCCGGCTTATTCGGGCAAAAAATCGGCCGAGCGGCGAGCCACTGGGCAGCAATCACCGGCGTCGCTGTATCTTTTTTTACATCGCTGATTATTTACCATGACGTGGAGCGGGGTAACCTGTTCAACGGCACCGTTTACACCTGGCTCACCTCGGGGGCCACGCGCTTTGAAATCGGTTTTTTGATCGACCAGCTCAGCGCAACGATGATGGTAGTGGTGAGTTTTGTCTCGCTGATGGTGCACGTCTACACCATCGGCTACATGCATGACGATCCGGGTTACCAACGTTTTTTCAGCTACACCGCGCTCTTTACTTTTTCCATGCTGATGCTGGTCATGGCCAATAATTTCCTGCAGCTGTTTTTCGCTTGGGAAGCCGTGGGATTGGTTTCCTATTTTCTCATCGGCTTCTGGTACACGCGGGAAAGCGCGATATTTGCAGGTCTGAAAGCGTTTCTGGTAAACCGCGTCGGCGATTTCGGGTTTCTGCTGGGGATTGCTTTGATACTCTCTTATTTCGGCACGCTTGATTACGCCACAGTATTCCAACAGGCCCCGCGGCTCGCAAACCAGGCAATCGAAATTATTCCAGACGAGCCCTGGGCGGTGATGACGCTGATTTGCATTCTGTTGTTCACGGGCGCAATGGGCAAATCCGCGCAGTTCCCGCTGCATGTCTGGCTGCCTGATTCGATGGAAGGTCCGACCCCGATTTCCGCGTTGATCCACGCTGCCACCATGGTCACCGCCGGAATCTACATGGTGGCGCGCATGTCGCCGTTATTTGAGCTTTCCGAGACCGCACAGTCTGTGGTGCTGGTGATCGGCGGGATTACCGCGCTGTTCATGGCGCTCATCGCCATCGTGCAAAACGATATCAAGCGTGTAGTGGCGTATTCCACGCTCTCGCAACTGGGTTATATGACCGTCGGATTGGGCGCTTCGGCTTTTGCCGCAAGCATTTTCCATCTCATGACGCACGCATTCTTCAAGGCGCTGTTGTTCCTCTGTGCCGGCTCGGTCATCATCGCCCTACACCACGAGCAGGACATGCGCAAAATGGGAGGGTTGAAAAAATACATGCCGGTCACCTACTGGACCGCGGTGGTGGGTGCTTTGGCACTATGCGGAATTCCGCCTTTTGCTGGATTTTTTTCCAAGGATTCCCTCATCGAAGCGGTGCACCTGTCGCACGTGCCGGGCGCGACATTCGCCTATTTTTGTGTATTGAGCTGTGTTTTCGTGACAGCGTTTTACACCTTCCGCCTGTTGTTCATGACCTTCCACGGCGAGCCGCGGATGGACATGCATGCGCGTGAGCATCTGCGTGAATCGCCTGCGGTGGTGACGGTGCCTCTGGTCATGCTCGCTATTCCTTCAGTCTACACCGGCTGGCAGTACATAGAGCCGATGCTGTTCGGTGGATATTTTGGCGGCGCCATCGTGGTTCGTCCTGAATACGACGTACTGGCTCGCCTGCACGAGGAGTTTCACGGTGCGTTCGCATTTGTTCTGCAGGGCGTAACCGGTCTGCCATTTTGGCTGGCCGTGGCTGGAATTGGCGCGGCGTTTTACCTGTACAGGGTGCGCACCGATTTGCCGCAGAAAATCAGCGAACGCTTCGATCTGGTTTACCGCATCCTGGAACACAAGTATGGTTTTGACGAATTCTATCAATGGCTGTTTGCAGGAGGCGCGCGCCGCGTGGGAGGCGGCCTGTGGCAAGTGGGAGATGTGACCGTGATCGACGGCTTTTTCGTCAATGGGAGCGCGCATGTAGTGCGCTTGGCTTCAGCCGTGTTCCGGCATCTTCAGTCGGGTTACATTTACCATTACGCCTTCAGCATGATAATCGGCGTCTTTGTGCTCCTGACTTTATGGTTTTCCCTGCCTTGATACCGCGCACGCTGCAGAATAAGAAAATGGATCAAATATGTTGTTGGGCTTTCCCCTGTTAAGTTTGGCGATCTGGTTGCCCATTGTGTTTGGGCTTCTGGTGCTCGCCACAGGCGGTGACCGCAATGCGCCGCTCGCGCGACTGCTGGCGCTGGCCGGTTCGGTGATGGGTTTCCTGGTCACCTTGCCGCTTTACGCGAAATTTGATCTATCCGTGGCCGGAATGCAGTTTGTGGAAATGCGCCCATGGATTGAGCGTTTCAACGCGCACTATCACTTGGGCGTGGACGGCATTTCGCTGCTGTTTGTCCTCCTGAACAGCTTTATGACCTTGCTCGTGGTTATTGCCGGCTGGCGCGTCATTCAAACACGGGTGGCGCAATACATGGCGGCATTCCTGATCATGGCCGGCCTGTTGAACGGCGTGTTTTCCGCGCTCGACGCGGTGCTGTTCTACGTGTTCTTCGAAGCCATGCTGATCCCGATGTTCCTGATCATCGGAGTATGGGGCGGTCCGGATCGCGTGTACGCCGCGGTCAAATTTTTTCTGTACACGCTGGTGGGTTCGTTTCTGATGTTGGTTGCATTCATTTATTTGTACAACGTTTCGGGAGGCAGCTTTGAAATCCTTGATTATCATAAACTGCGATTGTCGTTTACCGAGCAGATTCTAATTTTCATCGCTTTTCTGCTTTCTTTTGCGGTGAAAGTGCCGATGTGGCCGGTTCATACTTGGTTGCCGGACGCGCACGTCGAAGCGCCGACGGGAGGTTCGGTCATTCTCGCTGCTATCCTACTTAAGGTCGGCGGGTACGGCTTTTTGCGTTTCTCGCTGCCGATTACCCCCGACGCGAGCCATTACCTCGCCGGTTTTATGATCGCTCTGTCGCTGATTGCGGTGGTGTACATAGGCCTGGTGGCACTGGTGCAAACGGACATGAAGAAGCTGATCGCATATTCTTCGATTTCTCACATGGGTTTTGTCACGCTGGGAATTTTTATTTTTAACACCTATGGCGCGGAAGGCGCGTTGGTGCAAATGGTTTCACACGGATTTGTTTCCGGTGCACTGTTTTTATGCGTCGGTGTCCTTTATGACCGCATGCACACGCGCAATATTGCCGACTATGGAGGAGTGGTGAACAAAATGCCGGCATTTGCTTCCTTGTTCATGTTGTTTGCCATGGCTAATTCCGGGCTGCCGGCGACCAGCGGCTTTGTCGGCGAGTTCATGGTCATCATGGGTTCCCTGCGGGTTAATTTCTGGTACGCGGCGCTGGCCGCGACCACCATGGTTTTTGGCGCCGCCTACACGTTGTGGATGTACAAGCGCGTGATTTTCGGCGCGGTGGCGAACAAGCATGTCGAAGCATTATCAGACATCTCCATGCGCGAGGCATTGGTGCTGGGTTTGCTTGCGCTCGCGGTACTCGCCATGGGTGTCTATCCCAAACCGTTCACGGAGGTAATGCACGCCTCGGTGAACAATTTGCTCGTGCAAGTGGCACAGAGCAAGCTTTAGTTTCTCGGAGAAAAAATGAGCTTCACCACGCCCGATTTGGTGCCTGCCTATCCGGAGCTGTTCCTGCTCCTCATGGTATCGCTGATTCTGGTGTTCGATCTGTTTGTGAGCGACGAGAAGCGCTTCCTGACCTATTTGCTCACCCAGCTCACCTTATTCGGCTGCGCCTTCATCACCGTTTCGGTGAGCAGTCAGGAAGTTGGATACAGCTTCAACCGCATGTTTGTCGCTGACCTGATGGCCGATGTGCTTAAAGTGATGGTGTATCTTTCTGTGGCGATCATGCTCGTCTATACGCGCACCTACCTCATGTTGCGCGGCATATTTCGAGGCGAGTTTTTCGCGCTCACGCTGTTCGCCACGCTGGGTATGATGGTCATGATTTCCGCGAACCATTTTTTGCCGCTGTACCTTGGCCTGGAATTGCTGTCTTTAAGCCTTTACGCGATGGTTGCTTTGCAGCGCGATTCGCCGGTTGCCACCGAGGCGGCAATGAAATATTTTGTGTTGGGCGCATTGGCGTCGGGAATGCTGCTGTACGGGATGTCCATGATTTACGGTGCGACCGGGTCGCTGGAAATTACCAAAGTGGCACAAGCGATTCACAGCGGAGTTGGGCACCAGACGGTGCTGGTGTTCGGGCTGGTGTTCATCGTCGCTGGCGTCGGCTTCAAATTGGGCGTTGTGCCTTTCCATATGTGGGTGCCGGATGTTTACCAAGGCGCCCCGACCGCAATCACTCTTTTTATCGGCTCGGCTCCCGAACTCGCAACGTTTGCCTTTGCAATGCGACTTCTGGTTTTCAGTTTGCAAGACTTGACCGTGGACTGGCAGGGCATGCTGATAATACTCGCCGTGCTGTCCATGGCGATAGGCAACATCACTGCCATCGCGCAAACGAATCTCAAAAGAATGCTGGCCTATTCGGCGATTTCGCACATGGGCTTTATGCTGCTGGGGATACTGAGTGGCAACGTAAACGGTTATAGCTCCTCGATGTTTTACATGCTGATCTACGTGCTGATGAGCCTCGGCAGCTTCGGCATGATTCTTTTGCTGTCCCGCGAAGGTTTCGAAGCCGAGAACCTGGATGATTTCAAGGGCCTGAATAGGCGCAATCCGTGGTATGCGTTCCTAATGCTACTGCTCATGTTTTCCATGGCGGGCGTGCCGCCTACCGCGGGCTTCTTTGCCAAGCTTTCAGTGTTCCAGGCGGCGCTGGAGGCTGGCTATGTTTGGCTGGTCGTGGTTGCGGTGATGTTTGCCCTCATCGGAGCGTTTTATTATTTGCGCATCGTCAAGCTCATGTATTTTGATGAGCCGGAAGACCAGGCACCAATCCTGCCACTACCAGACGTGCGCATCCTGATGAGCGCCAACGGGCTCGCCATGTTGTTGCTTGGCGTTCTTCCGTACCCGCTAATGGCGTTGTGCCTGAATTCAATCGCGCGCTCGTTGTAAATAAAAAGACTGTGAAGACGCCAAAGCGCGAAAGCGATTTCACTGAAACCGAACTTTCCTCGAAAACGGTTTACCGTGGCGGATTTCTGCAACTCAAAGCTGACCGTGTCAAATTGCCGGATGGAAAAACTTCAGTTCGGGAATATCTGGTCCACCCGGGCGCGGTGGTGATTATTGCCGCGCTCAATGACGGCAAACTGCTGCTCGAGCGCCAATATCGCTATCCCTTGCACAGCCATTTCTATGAATTGCCTGCCGGCAAAATCGAGCCGGGCGAGGATCCTCTGCTTTGCGCGCAGCGCGAATTGCTGGAAGAGACTGGCTATGTTGCGCAAAACTGGCGCTATCTTGCTTCGGCCTACCCCTGTGTCGGCTATTCCACCGAGCGACATTTATATTATCTCGCACAAGAATTGTGCCACCAGGGAAGCAAGCCCGATGCCGAAGAATTCCTCGAGGTCTTTACGGTAGAACTGGGTACGGCTTTACAATGGGTCAGAGAAGGCAAAATAACCGACGGCAAGACCATCAACGGACTGTTTTGGGCTGAGAAAATTCTCAAGGCATAGCTTGCGTGCAGGCGTAAAATTAGTGAATTTCTAGGAGGTGTAACATGGCTAAGTATCTTATCAAATCGTCATACACAGTAGAGGGAACGAAAGGGCTGCTCAAAGAGGGCGGTTCAGGCCGCAGGGCGGCAGTGGCGCAGATGGTCCAGGGATTGGGCGGGAAACTGGAAGCGTTTTATTATGCCTTTGGCGAGCCTGATGTTTATGCGATCATGGATGTACCCGATACGATTTCGGCCGCGGCGGCGAGTCTTGTCATCAACTCAAAAGGGGCTGCCCGCGTGTCAACCACTCCCTTGATCACACCGGAAGAAATTGACGCAGCGTGCAAGAAATCGGTCGCTTACCGCGCCCCTGGTGCGTAGCAGCTGACTCTTAAGGTTGGTAGCTGATGCGGTAAATCACTCCGGCCTGGTCCTCCGAAATCAGCATTGACCCGTCGGGCATGACCAATACGTCGACCGGCCGGCCCCAGTTATTTTCGCCCTGCAGCCAGCCTTCGGCGAATACTTCGTATTTGTCAAGTTTATTATCCTTCAGCGTGACCATCATCACGCGATAGCCCGATTTCTTGCTGCGGTTCCAGGAACCATGCTCGGCGATGAAGATGCGGTTCCGGTATTCGGCTGGAAACTGGTTTCCCGTGTAGAAGCGCATTCCGAGCGCAGCGACATGCGGGCCCAACTTGAGTGCTGGGGGAGTGAATTCGTTGCAGCTATGCTTGGCGCCGAATTCAGGATCGGGGACGTCGCCCTGATGGCAGTACGGATAGCCGAAATTCATTCCTGCTTGCGGTGCGTGATTTAGCTCATCCGCGGGCAAGTCGTCGCCCAGCCAGTCGCGACCGTTGTCGGTGAACCACAATTCCTTGCTTTGCGGGTCCCAGTCGAAACCCACAGAGTTGCGCACGCCGCGCGCAAAAACTTCGTAACCGCTGCCATCAGGCTTGATGCGCGAAATAAGCGCGTAGCGCTCGGGATCGGGTTCGCAGATATTGCACGGCGCGCCTACCGGAACGTAGAGCCAGCCATCCGGGCCGAAAGCGATGAATTTCCAGCCGTGATGAAAATCCTTGGGAAATTTATCGTTGACGACAGCCGGCTTTCCGGGTCCGGATAGGCTAGCATCGATGTTGTCGTAGCGCAGGATGCGGCCGATTTCAGCGACATACAGCGAGCCGTTGCGGTAGGCCACGCCATTTGGCGTGTTGAGATCGTCAGCGACGATATAAAGCTTGCGCTCTTTGCTCACTGCATAAACTTTTCCGCGCATGGTGCCGACAAATACCGTGCCGTCGCTGCCAAGGGTCATGGAGCGCGCACCGGGAATTTCTGCGTAGATGCTGATTGTGAAGCCTGGAGGCAGTTTGATCTTGTCGAGCGGCAACTCTTTTGCCGCCGCATCGAAACAGGATACGGCCATGAGCGACAGCAAGGCCAGCGCGTCGCAGGTGCCCAATTTGACGGAGTTATTCAACAACGCCGAGCCGCCCGTTGTGGCTGCCCATGTACCAGAGTTTTCCCTGCGCATCCACAACCATCTTGCGGATGCCGACATTTTTTGACGGGAGCGGTATTACGCGAATCGCACCGGATTGCGGGTCGAGCCGCACCACGCTGTCGGTATTGATTTCATCCACCCACACCATGCCTGCGCCATCAACAGTCACTGCGTAAGGCCCGCCCGCCTCTCCCGCTGGAAGCGGATATTCCTTGAGCACTTTGTCCAGTACCGTATCGACTCGAATGAGCTTGCCCATACCATACAGCGTGACCCACAGCGAACCGTCGGGTGCTCGCGCCATGCGCCGGGGATGCGAGCCGGATTCGAGGGGAATTTCCTTGATTGCGCCGGTTTGCGGATTGAGCTTGCCCAGTTTATTTCCGCTGATCTCGCAGAACCACACGTTGCCCGCCTTGTCCAGCGCGATGCCGTATGGATTGCCTGACGCCTTGAATTCGCTGATCGTGCCTGAGCGGGTATCAAGCCTGCCGATGTGGTTGCCGCTCTGTTCCGTGAACCAGATGATGCCGTTGTCATCAATGACCAGTGTGTGCGGATCGCCGCCGGACGGCGCTTTGAATTCGGTGACCTTGCCGCTGACGGGATCAAGCTTGCCAATGGTGCCGTTTCCGTTACCTGTGTACCAGACCATGCCAGCCTTATCCACCAGTAGCCCGTGGGGATGTGCGCCCGGCGGTAAATCCCATTCCTTGAAAGTCTTGGCACGGGTGTCGAAGCGCGCGATTTTGTCCGCGTGCATGACAGTAATATAGATATTGCCGTCCGGTCCCGGTGCGGGGTCACGAGCGAATTTCGGGGTGGGCACCGGCCATTCAGTAACCTTGCCGGCGAATTTAGGATTAGTCCCGGGAGCGATGCCGTAATCCGAGCCCCCGGCCAAACATGCAAGCGGCGCGAGAAATATCAGCAGGACCGCAGCCTTCATTCTTGAGTCAGCTTTTCCAGTTCGGCTGGCGCTTTTGAATGAATGCGTCGATGCCTTCCGCCGCGTCGTCATCCATGATATTGCAAGCCATGACCTGGCTTGCGTACTGATAAGCCTGTTCCATGTTCATTTCCAGCTGCTTATAAAATGCTTGCTTGCCCAGGGAAATGGCTGCGCGCGGCTTGCGCTTGATTACTGCCGCGAGCCGCGCGAGTTCTGCGTCGAGCTGCGCTGGGGGCACTACGCGGTTGACCAATCCGCGTTGCAGCGCGGTTTGCGCATCGATGAAATCGCCGGTGAGCAGCATTTCCATCGCATGTTTGCGCGCCACGTTGCGCGAGAGCGCCACACCTGGAGTGGAACAGAACAGGCCGAAATTGACCCCAGAAGTGGCGAAGCGCGCCTCGGTCGACGCAACCGCGAGATCGCAAGCCGCGACCAACAGACATCCCGCCGCGGTGGCGACGCCGTGCACTCGCGCAATGACCGGCTGCGGAATTTCAATCAAGGTCTTCATCATGCGGCCGCAGCGTTTGAGCAGGTCCTCGATAAAAATTGGATCGCGGTTGGCGCGCATTTCCTTGAGATCATGCCCTACGCAAAATGCCGGGCCCGCTCCCGCAATGATCACCACGCGCACCGATTGATCAAGCGCAATGCTGTCAAGCGCGGCCTGCAGTTCATCGAGCAGGGCGCGCGAAAGCGCGTTCAATTGGCCGGGGCGATTCAGTGTCAGCGTAGCCACGCCGTCCGCGTCGTGCCGGAGCACGAGCGGTTCACTGGCTGTAGTCGAGGCGGTTGCGGCAGTTTTCATGACAGGATTCCAACGACAGGAAAACATTATAAATCCTGTCTGGAGTATTTACTATGAGACCATCATTGCCTTTTGTGTTGCGCCATGTGAAAATTCGCATGCCCCGCAAAGGGGAGTAGCTTTAGGGTGGCAGCAGGCCACCGACAGCAAAGCCGTCAGCACGGGATTACCTCCCCGGTTTTGCTGGCATCGAACGATTGCGAGCGAGACCTTTGCGCTGTCCGCCCGGCGCTTGCTGGCGGAACTGTCGCTGATTTGGAGGAGGTAATCGCCATGGAACTGTTCTCGGCGCATTTTTTTTCCGCACTTATCGCGGTCATCATTATCGATTTGGCACTGGCGGGCGATAACGCGATCGTAATTGCTATCGCTGCGCGCAATGTAGCTAAGCATTTGCGAAAGCGCGCCATCATCTGGGGCACGGTGGGCGCGATAGTAGTCCGTGCAGTGATGACCTTACTCGTGGTTTGGCTGCTGCAGATTCCCGGATTGTTATTGATCGGGGGACTGCTGCTGATCTGGATCGCCTATCGGCTTTTGGCGCCGGCCAAGGAAAGAAAGCATTCGGATGCCGCCGCCGCTACTTTTTGGGGTGCCATGAAAATCATCATCATTGCCGACGCGGTGATGGGATTCGATAACGTGCTGGGCGTGGCCGGGGCGGCGCACGAGAGTTTCCTCCTGGTAATAGTCGGCCTGCTGATCAGTGTGCCGATCGTGGTTTGGGGCAGCGCATTGATTCTCGGTTGGATCGAGCGTTTTCCGGGATTGATATACATTGGCGCCGGCGTCTTGGCTTGGACCAGCGCGAAAATGATTACCGATGAGCCGCTAGTTAAGCCGTTCTTAGTTGAAAAGCCGACCGCTGTGTGGGGAACCTACACGCTCATTATCGGCGGGGTGCTGATCGCCGGATATGTCGCTAACAAGCGCCAAAGCGCCCGCCGGGAGCGCCCGTAAACGCTGCCCAGGAATGAAACGGTCGAGAACCAATTACCGCTGAACGTCCGGAGGAATAGGCCTGGCTTGCGATTGGCCGAGAGGACGGGTGAAAGTATATTGAGCCGGATCGCCGATCAGGGCCTTAGCCGAGGATGCGACACTCCCGCTCGGGATAGTGAACGGCAGGGCTATGATCCAGGTGCAAAAGCCCACAATCGTAGCGCCTAGGCTTACTGGCCTCACTAGAAGAAGGTCGCCGGCCATTGCTTCCCCTGACGGCTCCTCATAATCACCATACTGATCAGCCTGCGCCAGACTGGCCATGAAAACGAAGCAAACCGTAGCCAGAACGGATACCAGTGATCTGCGGTAGTTCATGTGTGCTCTCCTTAAGGCAGCTCCTTAAAGTGTAGCTTCAGGAATCCTGTTTAAGTATAACCCGAATATAGGCTTAGAGGTAATAGCCTATGCCAAAAACCCGGTTCTGGCAAGGAACCCTTAAACATAGGTTTTCTGGGAATCGGGGGTGCAAAATTTAAGTCTCTGTTGCCTCGCTCCGCCCAGATAGCGGTGCACCTGCCCGAATTCAGCTTTTACCTCGGGTTTGGCGGCGAGAATTCAGCTGGATTTGGCTTTCCAATGTCCGGAGTGCCGGATCAGATCTCGCCGGTTCCGCCGTATACTCCTGCTCATTTTTCGCTTGCGAACTGAGCGTTGGCAAAGCAAGGTAGCTGGCGGATAATTTCTCAGGAAAACGAAGAAAGGAATTCAATGAAGCTTTACGACCGCGAAACCTCTGGTAATTCTTACAAAATCCGCCTGTTTTTGGCGCTGCTTAAGCTGAAATACGAAAAAGTGACGGTCGATACCGCCGCCGGAGAGCAGAAACAGGCTTGGTTCCTCCGGATGAATCCGCGAGGTCAGATTCCGGTGCTGGAAGCGGAAGGAAAATATATCTGGGATTCGACCGCGATTCTGGTTTATTTGGGGCGTCGTTATGGCGGAGAGTCATGGTTGCCGCTGGACGCTGCGGACATGGCGGAAGTCGCGCAATGGCTGGCGATGGCACAAAATGAAATCATGTACGGCTTGGCTCGCGCGCGCGCGATCGTCGCGTTTGGCCGTAAAGCCGATTTGAGTGAAGCCCAGGCGGCAGGCCAGAATGCCCTCAATGTGCTTGAGCAACATTTGCAGCGTCACACATGGCTGGCGGTTGGACGCCCAACCATCGCCGATGTCGCCTGTTATCCTTATGTGGCGCTTGCCGAGCAAGGTAAAATCAGTCTCGATCCCTATCCCGCGGTACTTTCCTGGATGAAGCGCATCCAGTCGCTGAACGGCTTTGTTGGCATGCCCGGATTGCGGCTGGTGTGAATCCGCGAACAAACGGTGCGCATGATTTCGAACATTTTGATTACTGTTGCTGCTGCTTATATCGCGCTGTGCCTGCTGCTGTTCTTTTTTCAATCGCGCTTCATTTATTTTCCCGAAATCGGCAGGGAGGAGGTAGCCACGCCGCGGGAAGCTGGAATGGACTATCAACCGGTTACCATCAGCAGCTCGGGCGAAAGGCTCGACGGCTGGTTTGTCCCGGCACCACACGCTCGCGGCGTAGTCTTATATCTGCATGGCAATGGTGGAAGCATTTCGCTCCGGCTCGATTTCCTGCGCATGTTCAGGGAGCTCGGACTTTCAATTTTCATTTTTGATTATCGGGGATTTGGCAAAAGCAGCGGCAAACCTACTGAAGAGGGAACTTACCAGGACGCCGAGGCCGCATGGAAATATCTGGTGGAAACTCGACACGTTGCGCCTGCTTCCATCGTCTTTTACGGCGAATCGCTGGGGGGCGCAGTGGCGGCATGGCTGGCGGCGCGGGTAACACCCGGGGCCTTGATCATTTCCTCGACCTTCACTTCCGTGCCCGATCTTGCCGCAAAATACTATTACATGTTTCCAGTGCGGCTGCTGGCACGGTATCAATACAACACCGCAGAATATCTGCATTCCGTGGCTTGTCCGGTGTTGATCGTACACAGCCGCGAGGACGAAATCGTCCCGTTTGAGCACGGCCAACGGCTATACGCCGCGGCGCACGATCCCAAGCAATTTCTGGAGATTCACGGCGATCACAATAGCGGCTTGCTGTTGAGCCGCGATTTGTGGATGAAAGGCGTTCGTGCATTTCTTGACCGGTACCTAAAGATCTCGCAGCCGACTCAACACCTCGAGAGCATCAAGGAGGGCAGACTATGAATGGAATGCGGCAGCATTTGGTGCACGCCAACGGCGTGCGTTTCAACGTTTGGACTGGAGGCGACGGGCCACCGGTGCTGCTGCTGCACGGCTATCCGGAAACAGCCTTGATGTGGCGCAAGGTCGTGCCGCAGCTGCTGCCCGAGTTTCAGGTCGTGTGCCCTGACTTGCGTGGCTACGGCGATTCCGACAAGCCGCGTGATGGTTACGACAAGCGCACCATGGCGCTCGACACAAAATTGCTCATGGAAGCGCTGGGTTTCAAGCGTTTTGCCGTAGTTGGCCACGATCGCGGCGCCCGTGTCGGACATCGCATGGCGCTCGATCATCCTGAAGCGGTGGATCGGCTGTGCGTGGTTGACATCGTGCCGACGCATACCATGTTCCGCAACACCAGCAAGGAGCTCGCGGTTTCCTACTGGCACTGGTTTTTCTTTCAGGTGCGCGATTTGCCTGAGCTGCTGATTGCCTCGCAGCCGGAAGCGTTTCTGCGTTTTGTTTTCCGTTCCTTGGGTAGCACGCCGGACGCCATCGAGGAGCCGGTGATGCAGGAATACCTGCGCGCATTCAAGCTGCCCGGCACGCAGCGCGCGACGCTGGAAGACTACCGGGCGGCGGGGACCATTGATTTTCAGCACGACGATCAGGATCTCGGGCGCAAAATTAACTGTCCGGTGCTCGCGCTGTGGGGCGAGCGCGGCCGCATGCATCCCTTGTTCGACGTGCTGGCGACATGGCGCGAGAAAGCGCAGCGGGTGGAAGGGCGTTCACTGCCGAGCGGCCATTTCATTCCGGAAGAGGCTCCGCAGGCGCTGCTCACCGAGTTGTTGCCGTTTCTGCGAAAAAAATCCTGAGCGATCGGGTAGCATGTCTGTACCCGCGCAGGAGAAAGAAGCAATCATCGTGGTGCATGGGCTGTGGGTAAGCAGCTGGGTCATGTACGCGCTGGCTTATCGCCTTGCGCGCAGTGGCTTTGCAGCGAGCTGCTTTTCTTACAGCTCGATGCGCGCCGCGCTTTCACAAAACGCTTTGTCGCTTGCGCGCGCGGCAACGGCACTCGAGGCAAAGCGGATACACTTCGTTGGCCACAGCCTCGGCGGGCTCGTGATTCTGCAAATGCTGAAAGAAAATGCTGATTCGCGCATTGGACGCATCGTACTGATGGGTGCGCCTTGCAACGGTAGCTACGCTGCGCGCGCAGTGGCTAAGATCGGAGTTGGGCGCTGGCTGCTCGGGCCAAGCGCATTGGCCCATGAGAGCTACGCGAGCATCGCGGGAAATTATGAAATTGGCGGCATCGCGGGAAATCGCGGCCTGGGTTTGGGCAAGCTGCTGATTCGCGGACTGCCGCGCCCCAATGACGGGGTGGTCACTGTTGAGGAGACGCATTTGCAAGGAATGAAGGACCACATCGTGATGCCAATTAGCCATTCCGGGATGCTGTTTTCCTCCCGGACCGCGCGGGAAGTTTGCGCCTTCCTGAAGGATGGTTGCTTCTCGCGCCAGTAAAATGCAAGCGCGTCTATATGCTTTGCTGCTCCTGCCGCTTTTGGGCTGCACCAATACGGGATATTATTTTCAATCGGTCAGCGGCCAGGCGGGCATCTGGAAGCATCAACAGCGGATTGAATCGGTCATTTCTGATCCGGCAACGCCGTCCGACCTCAAGCGCAGGCTGGAATTTGTTTTGCGCGTTCGCGAATTCGCGAGCAGCGAGCTTGCACTTCCCGATAACGGCAGCTTTCGTGTCTACGCTGACCTGGGCCGCCCCTACGTGCTGTGGAACGTCTTTTCCGCCCCCGAATTCTCGATAAAGCCGAGGGAATGGTGTTTTATTTTCGCGGGTTGTGTCAGCTACCGCGGCTATTTTTCGGAAAGCCAGGCCTATCGCGTTGCCGATAATCAGCAAATGCAGGGCTACGACGTTTTTGTTGCGGGAGTCCCCGCGTATTCCACGCTCGGCTGGTTTGATGATCCCGTTTTGAACACGTTTATTTATGACCCGGAAACCGAAGTGGCCGGTCTGATCTTCCATGAGCTCGCGCACCAGATGGTGTATGTGCAGGACGACACGACCTTCAATGAATCGTTCGCAGTCACAGTTCAGGAAGAAGGGGTATCGCGTTGGCTTGCCAAATATGGCACGTCCGAACAACGCGAAGCGCACCAGCTCGCGCTGCAAAGGAACAAGGATTTTGCGATGCTGGTGATGAACTGCCGCAATCGGCTGGACGAGCTTTACCGCTCGGATATCAGCGATGCGAAAAAACGCGAAGGCAAGCGCAGGATATTCAGTGAGTTCAAGGAGGGATATGCCGAGCTTAAGAAACAGTGGGGCGGTTATACCGGCTATGACCAGTGGTTTCCCGCGGAGCCGAACAACGCTTATCTTGCCTCAATCGCCACCTACACCCAGCTCGTTCCGGAATTCCAGGTATTGCTTGCGAAAAATAATGGCGATCTTAGAAAGTTTTACGGAGCAGTAAAGGAGATCGCCAAATTGCCCCAAGCGCAACGAGTCGCGCAGCTTAGGGAGCATTGATTTGGCATCAGCAGGCTGGGACCCGGCTTTCCTTCTGCGCTCCCGGATGTTCGCGCCGCTTAGGCCTGCTGGAAATTCTTTTTCGAACCTTCCAAATTGGCCTAGCCTCGAGGATTACGGCAAATTGCTCGAAGGCAAGGGTATCAGCAACGCCCAAGATTTGCCGCTGCGCTTCGTTGCGCAAGCTGCGAAATCCGGAAAACTGGAGGACAAATACGAAGCACGAATTTTTTTAAAGGGCGAAGTGCAAGCGCGAAGCGAAAACTGGCACGACTTGTTCAATGTACTGGTCTGGCTCACTTTCCCAAAAAGCAAAGCTGCCCTCAATCGCAGGCACTTCCTTGCGCTTGAAAAAATGATCAGCGAAGGCAGGCCAAACCGCGGGCCGACTCAGGATGCGCTCACACTTTTCGACGAAGGCGGGTTGATTATCGCCAGCGGCGATTCGAGGCTTACGCAAATGCTCGTCGATTTCAAATGGAAGCAGCTGTTCTGGGTGAATCGCGAAGCAGTGATTTCAGGAATGAAATTTTTTCTTATGGGACATGCGATTTATGAAAAAGCATTGCGGCCGTTTGCCGGGGTCACCGGCCGCGCAGTGATTTTTCCTGTCGCTGCGGATTTCTTTGCTCTTACGCTCGAAAAACAATTGCAGTTGCTTGACGAAAAACTTGCCGCGTATCTTGCCAATCCGCAGCACTTCAACCGCACCGCAGATCTTGCGCCGGTTCCCGTGCTCGGCGTTCCCGGATGGAATCCCGAAAATGAACGCGAATCGTATTATGAAAACGAAGCCTATTTCAGAGCAGGGAGAAAAACCTGAGTGGAGGACTCCATTAATGTCTAGACTTGGAGTAAAATCTTTCTTTCTGATGTGACTTTTGGATTGTCTACTTTCAGTTAGACGGCGCAAGGAGAAACGCGCTGATGGTCTGGTATAACGCGTATCAAGTTCCGTCCCGTAAGTATCAGTGCGGGTATTGCGGGAACAGGGTCGCTGCAAACGTTGGTTACTACGTAAACGGAAACCCTGCAATTTCCATCTGTATTTGTCCGTTCTGCGAGAAACCGTCCTATTTTGCTCCAAACGAGCAAGTTCCCGGCGTGGTTCCGGGTAACGACGTCAAGTCACTTCCGGGCGATATCGAAGCTCTTTACGCGGAAGCGCGACGCTGCTTTTCCCTCCGCGGGTACACCGCGGCCGTTATTGTTTGTCGCAAACTGCTAATGAACATTGCCGTCGCACAAGGTGCACCCGGTGGTCAATCGTTCATCGAATACGTCGAGTACCTCGCTGTGAACGGATTTGTTCCACCCAATGGGAAGGCTTGGGTAGACCACATTCGAAAAAAGGGCAATGAGGCCAATCATGAAATCATCCTGATGACGCAGCAAGATGCAGAGGAACTCATCTCGTTTACCGAAATGCTGTTGAAATTTATCTATGAATTTCCTAGCCGGATCCGGACTGTTCCTTGAATCAATCGCTATCTAACGCGAGCGTCAAATTGGACCCGTACAAACGTTACTCCCGCCATACTTGTATGGAATCGTTCCGCGCATTATTTGGCAAGTTCAATCGATGGTCAAAGCAATGGTGCATGACGACTTTCGCTCAAAAAGAGTCAAGCTAAAACCAGAAGATTTTGCCTTGTCGAGCGGCGAGGACTCGCAACCAAGCGACATCATTCCTGTAGACACGTGGAGAAGCATGACTTCGCTGACCGACGATGTCTGCCTCCGAACTTCGGATGACTATGGTAGTTGGCTTCAAGACGTATGGGATTTTTGGTTACTATGGCTTGATATTGCCGGAATACTCCAGGAAGATACATCCGCTTCTCCGGACTCTCCTATTACACATGTCGCACTCAATGTGACTGATTATTTTCAGGCGTCAATTCACAACGCGCTAGTTGGGTACTATCGCGTGGCGTTTGCGTCCCTTCGCAGCGTCATCGAGAACATGGTAGTAGGATT
>DASPRI010000005.1:0-19133 GCA_035624535.1 Burkholderiales bacterium | reverse complement strand
GGCTATCTGCGTATCCGACCACTCTCCGTGTTCATTCAGTGAGCGAACAGAAAAGGTCAGCGGCCGGTTCGCATGGGTGATCTTCGGGCGATAGGGACTGGCCACGTGCTAATTTCCGGCATCGCCGACTTTGGCGGGCTGCTGAACCATGAACTCACAGACAGGCCGTCGGTAGTCTGCTGAAAATGCTGCTCGGGAGGAAAGTGATAATGTCAATTTATCGATCATGTAAAAAATACGCCCGCTTACGGACTGACTGCCGCGAATGAAAAATTATTACAAAATCTGATCATACGTCGCAAGCATAGAGAATACACCAATACCCCTCTTTAGGCAGTGGCTTTTGGTTGAATCTTTTGGTACCCAAGCGCAGAATCTCCGGTTAAATGGTGGAACGGACGATGAAGCATCCCAGCATTTCGGTAGCGGTAATCATGCAGCGCTTGGCGCTGAACAACAAATGGTGTTCCGAGAAATGGGAGGCAATGGGAATTATTCCCGATACTGGCGGCGGGAATAAGGATTGGCGCGTCCTGTATGAAACCGCTTGGGAAAAACAAGTATTATTTCCGGGATTTGATGTGACGCTGTATAGAGACGAGGCGGAGGGTTATTATTTGAATCTGAGTTCGCCGCAGCCCAAAGTTTTTGTTGCGTGGCGCTTTCAAGAAAATTTTGCCGTGCCCTACATCGTCACGGTAAGCTATAACGAAGCCGCACGCTGGATGGATTCCAATGAACATGTTGACGCAGTACCGATGGCGCCTGATATCGCCGTTTGGCTGAGTAATTACGTGCATGAACACTACAAGCCGCAATTAAAAAAACGGCAATACCCGCAGTCTTTTCTGTCGCCTGAACGCAGGGCAGGCAAAGGCACTGGCTGATCCATGCAACGCAAAGAATCCTTTTTGAGCAGGTGGTCGCGCCTAAAAAAACAGGCGGAAAAACCGGTCACGACCGAACCCGTAAAACCCGTGGCCGGCGAACCTAAACTGCCGCCTATTGAACAGCTCGACATGCAATCCGATTACAGTGTTTTCTTCCATCCGAAAGTCGAGGAAAATCTGCGCCGCCAAGCGCTACGCAAACTGTTCAGCGACCCGCATTTCAACGCCATGGACGGTCTGGACGTATATATAGATGACTACAGCAAGCCCGACCCGATTCCTCCAGAGATGCTGGCGCGACTGCTGGAATCAAATCCATTGCTGTTTCCCACGACCAGGGAGCAGACTGCCGATCAATTGTCAGGGCAAAAGGGCGTGGGCGCTCTAGCAAGTGAACAAGCTCAGATCGTGGAACAGCCGAAGAAGCAAAATGCTGAACTCAGTCCTCCGTCTGACATCAAGCCCAAGACATGACTAATTTCCTGAAGGACGATTGCGACTCGTGAGTGTAGACGGCAAAAATATCATGCTGTGCAACTGCAACAAGACCATGCCGCTTGACGCAAGGGAGCTGGCTCGCGCCTTGCAACTCAAGACGCCGGTCGTGATCCACCACGAATTATGCCGCCATCAGGCGTCGGCGTTTGAATCCGGCCTCAGGCAAGGCGGCGAGGCATTGGTCGCCTGCACGCAGGAAGCGCTACTCTTCGGCGAACTTGCCAAACAAATCGATCCCAATGCCGAGGTTTCTTTTGTCAACATCCGCGAACAGGCTGGCTGGTCGGCTGAAGCCAATCAAGCGACTCCGAAAGTTGCTGCGCTTCTGGCTGCTGCAGCTCTTCCCGAACCCGAACCGGTCCCCAGCGTTAGCTATAAGTCCGCCGGGCAACTGTTGATTATCGGCCCCGCATCGGCTGCTTTAGCTTGGGCGGAGCAGCTTGCCGAGCAGGCGGACCTCAGCGTGCTGCTTACCGAGGTCAAGGGTGCGAGCGAACTGCCAGTGCAGCGGCGGTATCCAGTTTTCTCTGGGAAGGTGGAATCGGTGAAAGGCTACCTTGGCGCCTTTGAGGTCGCTTGGAGCCAGAGCAACCCGATTGATCTGGAAATATGTACGCGCTGCAACGCATGTATCGAGGCCTGCCCCGAGCAGGCGATCGACTATGGCTACCAGATCGACCTCGACAAATGCAAAGCACACCGCAAATGCGTTGCCGCCTGCGGAGACATCAAAGCGGTCGATTTCGAGCGGCGCGATACCGCGCGCTCCGAGCAATACGATCTGATTCTCGATTTATCGGATAAGCCGCTTTTGAACATGCACCAGCCGCCACAGGGGTATTTCGCCCCGGGCACCGATCCGCTGGCGCTGGCGCGCGCGCTCAGTCAGCTGGCGCAGATGACCGGGGAATTCGAAAAGCCGAAATTTTTCACCTACAAGGAATCGATTTGTGCTCACAGCCGCTCGGAAATCACCGGCTGCACCAAATGCATAGACATTTGTTCCACCCGCGCTATTTCCCCGGATGGCGATCACGTAAGAGTAGAACCCCATTTGTGCATGGGCTGTGGCGCCTGCGCCAGCGTATGCCCGTCGGGGGCAATGAGCTACGCCTATCCGCGGGTGGCCGACCTTGGCGTCCGAATAAAAACCATGCTGCAGACCTACCTAAATGCCGGCGGCAAGGACGCTTGTCTGCTACTTCACAATACGAGCGATGGACGCGATCTGATCGCCAAGCTCGGCCGGCGCGGGAAAGGTCTGCCGGCTCATGTCATTCCGCTTGAGACTTTCCATATCGCCTCGCTGGGCATGGATGTGATGCTCGGTGCAGTGGCGCTCGGCGCATCAAACCTCATAGTCCTTGCCACTGGAAGTGAAGCGCCCGAATATATACTTTCCTTGCGCGCCCAAATAGGGTTTGCAGAACAGATCCTGCAAGGCTTGGGTTATGGCGGCGGACATTTCCAGCTCATAGAAGCGGGGGATGTGGTGACACTCGAAAAAGCAGTGTGGGAAATTCAGTCCGCCCAATCGGCCCAACCTGGGTCCTTCCACCTGTCCAATGAAAAGCGGAGCACCCTTGATTTTGCTTTTGAGCATTTGCTCAAGAATGCCCCTTCTGGCTTAAAGGATATACCCCTTTCCGAAGGCGCGCCTTACGGCAAAATAGATGTTAATAAAGAGACCTGTACTCTATGCATGGCTTGTGTTGGGGCATGTCCGGAAAATGCTTTAATGGATTCTAAGGAGTTGCCGCAACTCAAGTTTGTCGAGCGTAACTGTGTCCAATGCGGTCTATGCGAAAAAACCTGCCCCGAACAAGCCATTAGCCTCAGCCCCAGATTGCTATTGACTAGCGAAGCTCGGAGTCCGAGAATACTTAACGAAGCCGAGGTTTTCGCGTGCATCCGCTGCGGAAAGCCTTTTGCCACCAAGAAAATGATAGACAACATGGTTGGCAAGCTCGGCAGTCATTCGATGTTCAGCGGAGGCGACGCGCTTACCCGACTGCAAATGTGCGCGGATTGTCGTGTCGTCGACATGATGAATAACAAAAACGAGCTGAATATTTTTGATGTGAGGAGCTGATGAGCGCAGTAATCGCGCCGGTCAGAGACGAACCCATTCGCCTAACCCGGGAAGACGTGGCTCGCGCAGATTTCTATGCGCTGATAGCACACCTGCTGTATTCCCCGGACGCACAATTGCTGCGGAGCATCGCTGCTTCAGACGAAATCGCAGCGGAAACCGCTAACGCGCCCTTAACGCAGGCGTGGCATGCGCTGGTTGCCGCTGCAGAGGCTTGTGAGGCAGAAGCCGTGATTGAGGAATATGAGAATCTTTTTATAGGCGTCGGGCGGGCCGAAGTCATGCTGTTCGGTTCGTACTACCTTGCGGGTTTCATGATGGAAAAACCGCTTGCGCTGTTGCGTGACGATTTGGCGCAAATGGGGTTTGCTCGCAATGAGGCGGTGCGCGAACCCGAAGATCATCTTGCCGCGCTATGCGACGTGATGCGGCATATGGTTCAGGGCGACGAAAATCAGGAAAAGCCGGCCCTGGAGCAGCAAAAACAGTTTTTCGCGCGGCACATACAAAGCTGGTACCCGCGTTTTTGCGATGCCGTGCTCGAATCGAAATCGGCAAATTTCTACAAGCATGTCGCGCACTTAATAAAAGTTTTTTTCGACATAGAAAGCGAATCTTTTGAAATGCTATGAGTTAAATAGCTAAGGACATTTATTTGGAAGGAGACGCAAAATGGCAGACAGAAAGAGCAAATTGAGCAGAAGGAACTTCCTGCTTGCAGTAGGCGCAGGTAGCGCCGGCGCGGCAGCGGTCATGCTCGCCAAGAGGCTGCCCCAGGCTGAACCCACGGCCGAGGCGGGCGATAATGCCAAAGGCGCGGGTTACCACATCTCCGAGCATATTCGCAATTACTACCGAACCACAGAAGTCTGATACAAAAGGAGCACTAAAATGCTGCTGACTAGAAAATCCAGTGAGGTTTCTGGAGCACCGAGCCGCCTAAGCCGCAACTTGTCGGGCATGATTGGGAAAACCATGGATAGGCGCGCGTTCCTAAAGCGCTCTGGGCTGGCCGTCGGTGCCGGTGCATTTGCTGCCCAGTTGCCATTCAACATGATGAGCAAAGCCAATGCGGCAGCTGAAGCCCAAGAGGGGGGCAACCTCCAGGTCAAACGCACGGTATGCACGCACTGCTCAGTTGGCTGCGCGGTTGATGCCGTGGTGCAAAATGGCGTTTGGATACGCCAGGAACCGGTCTTTGATTCGCCGCTAAACCTCGGCGCGCACTGCGCCAAAGGCGCCTCGGTGCGCGAACACGGACATGGCGAGTACCGCCTGAAATACCCGATGAAACTGGAGGGCGGAAAGTGGAAGAAGATCAGTTGGGATCAGGCGATCAACGAAGTCGGCGATAAGCTGCTTGCGATCCGCAAGGAGAGCGGTCCAGATGCCACCTATTGGATCGGCTCCTCCAAGCATAACAACGAGCAAGCGTTCCTGCTGCGCAAGTTCGTTTCATTCTTCGGCACCAACAATATGGATCATCAGGCGCGCATTTGCCACTCCACCACGGTAGCAGGCGTCGCCAACACTTGGGGCTATGGTGCCATGACCAATTCCTATAATGACGAAAGCAATTCCAAGTGCATACTTTTCCTAGGCAGCAACGCGACCGAGGCTCACCCGGTCTCCATGCTGCATACCCTGCATGCCAAGGAAACGGGGGCCAAAGTCATTGTGGTAGACCCGCGGTTTACCCGTACTGCGGCCAAGGCAGATTACTATGTCCGCCATCGCTCCGGAAGCGATGTGGCTTTCATTTACGGGATGCTCTATCACATTTTCAAGAACGGCTGGGAAGACAAACAGTACATCCACGACCGCGTCTACGGTATGGAAAAGGTTCGCGAGGAGGTGGCGAAATGGACACCCGACAAAGTGCAAGACGTCACCGGCGTTCCTGAAGATCAGGTCTACAAGGTCGCTGAGGCGATGGCCAAGAACAAGCCGAGCACCATCGTCTGGGCGATGGGACAGACCCAACACACCACCGGCAACGCGGTGGTGCGGGCAAGCTGCATCTTGCAGTTAGCTCTGGGCAATGTCGGCGTCTCCGGCGGCGGCACCAATATTTACCGGGGCCATGATAACGTGCAAGGTGCGACCGACGTCGGACCGAACCCGGATTCGCTGCCCGGCTATTATGGTCTGCTGCCCGGTTCGTGGGCGCATTTCGCCAAGGTCTGGAATGTGGACCTCGACTGGATTAAGAAGCAATACGCCTCCGAAGCGTTGATGGGCAAGCCAGGAATTACTGTGTCCCGCTGGATTGATGGCGTGCTGGAGAAAAACGAGAACATCGATCAGGATCCGAACATTCGCGCAGTAATCTACTGGGGCCACGCGCCAAACAGCCAGACCCGAAACGCGGATATGATTGAGGCGATGAAGAAGCTCGATCTTTTGGTAGTCATCGATCCGTATCCTTCGGCTACGGCATCAATGGCGGCAATGGTGCGTCAAGACGGCGTTTATCTGCTGCCCGCGGCCACCCAGTTCGAAACTTCCGGTTCGGTGACCGCCTCCAACCGCTCGCTGCAATGGCGGGAAAAAGTGATCGAACCATTATTTGAATCCAAGCCCGATCACACCATCATGTATCTATTTGCCAAGAAATTCGGTTACTCGGACCAGTTGGTTGGCAAGAAGGATGGCAAGCAGAACATTCGCGTTGATAAAGACGAACCGAATATCGAGGATATTCTTCGCGAAATCAACCGCGGCGTGTGGACCATCGGTTACACCGGCCAGTCGCCTGAGCGGCTGCAGGCCCATATGCGCAACATGCACGTGTTCGATGTGAAGACGCTGCGCGCGAAAGGCGGCAAGGACGCCAAGACCGGCTATGTACTTGACGGCGATTACTTCGGTCTACCTTGGCCGTGCTATGGCACGCCGCAGTTGAAGCATCCAGGAACGCCCAACTTGTATGACACATCCAAGAACGTGATGGACGGCGGCGGGAATTTCCGCGCCAACTTTGGCGTTGAGAAGGACGGTGTCAATTTGCTCGCAGAGGACGGGTCTCACTCCAAGGGCGCCGATATCACCACCGGTTATCCGGAGTTCGATCATGTATTCCTGAAGAAACTCGGCTGGTGGAATGAGCTGACCGAGGAGGAAAAGAAATTGGCGGAAGGCAAGAATTGGAAAACCGATTCGTCTGGCGGAATCATTCGGGTGGTAATGAAGAACCACAGCTGTCATCCGTTTGGCAACGCCAAGGCGCGCGCAGTCGTATGGAACTTCCCCGATGCCGTACCACTGCATCGGGAACCGCTATTCAGCCCGCGGCCGGATCTGGTCGAAAAATATCCCACTTCCGACGACAAGAAGGCGTTCTGGCGGCTGCCGACATTGTTCAAGACAGTTCAGGAAAAGAACAAGGATATTTCCAAGCAATACCCGCTCATCCTGACCAGTGGCCGTATGGTGGAATACGAAGGCGGCGGAGAAGAAACCCGATCCAACCCGTGGCTTGCCGAACTGCAGCAGAACATGTACGGGGAAATCAATCCCAGGGATGCCAATGACCGTGGGATTCGCGACCAGGAATATATGTGGGTCGAGTCGCCAACTAAAGCGAAGATTAAGGTCAAGGCTTGGGTGACTGAACGCGTTGCATCAGGAACGGTGTTCCTGCCATTCCACTTTTCCGGGTGGTGGATGGGCAAGGACCTGCTCGAATACTATCCAGAAGGCGCGCATCCGATTGTTCGCGGGGAAGCTGTCAATACCGCGACCACCTACGGATATGACCAGGTCACCATGATGCAGGAAAGCAAGACCACTCTATGTCAAATTACTAAAGCGTGATGAATCCGTCATACACATTTAAGGAGCAGACCAATGGCTAGAATGAAATTTCTGTGTGATGCGGAGCGCTGCATTGTATGCAATGGCTGCGTCACGGCATGCAAAAACGAGAATGAAGTGCCGTGGGGCGTAAACCGGCGCCGGGTCGTCACCATTAATCAAGGGGTGCCGGGTGAAAAAGCAGTATCTGTGGCGTGCATGCACTGTTCTGACGCGCCGTGCATGGCGGTTTGCCCGGTCGATTGTTTTTACAAGACTGATGAAGGCATAGTGCTCCACGACAAGGATCTCTGCATCGGCTGCGGCTATTGCTTCTACGCGTGTCCCTTTGGTGCACCGCAATTCCCTCAGGATGGGGCATTCGGATTGCGTGGCAAGATGGACAAATGCACATACTGCGCCGGCGGTCCCGAGCCTAATTTCTCCCAAGCGGAGTTTAAGAAATACGGGCGCAATCGCATCGCTGAAGGGAAGCTTCCCCTTTGCGCCGAAATGTGCTCGACCAAAGCACTGCTTGCCGGTGATGCGGATGTGATTTCAGATATCTACCGTACCCGCGTCCTGAGGCGCGGAACCGGTTCGGAAATCTGGGGCTGGGGTACTGCTTATGGCAGGCCTGAGAAAGCAGCCTCGCCGCAAGGAGGGAAATAATGATTAGAAAAGCGATGCTGGCATTATTGCTCGGTACTCTCGTCATTGGACTGTCCGGTTGCGGAGAAAGACCGACCAAGATCTACAAACAGGGCAAGTATCAAGGCAAAAAGGATACCCAGCCTTGGGATAACGAGCAGTTTAAAGGCGACCGCATGGCTTGGGAAAATGCGGAAAAAGCGCGCGCACAAAATGAAAACGAGTACACCAGGGTGAACTAAGTTAGGAGAACAACGATGAGGATAAAAACCCGCGGATGCGCTCTGCTTAAGCTCGTAATGGCGCTAGCATTTGTAGGCTCGAGCGCTGTCCACGCTGCGGAACCGGTTCAGATCGATGAAGCACAGGTAGCGGCAAAAGACAAGGGTAGCGAAGCGCAACGCGAAGTGGTGCAGCCCTATAACAATGCGCCAGTATGGCGTGAAGTGCGTTCGGGTCAGCCGAATTACACCAACATAAAGGGGGTGGAAACCGGCGTTCTGATTCAGTCGGCGGGGGAAACGTGGCGTGCGTTTCACAACGGCCCGATGACTTTTTACAGTGGCATTCTCTTGATCGCGGTGCCAGTGGTGATTTTTCTTTATTACAGAAAATTCGGCCCGCTAAAGGTGCACGGCAAGCCTGCTGGAAGATTGATTCAGCGTTTTAGCGACTGGGACCGGGTTGTGCACTGGTCCACAGCCATCAGCTTCGTAGTACTGGGCTTAACGGGGCTCATCATATTGTTTGGCAAGTGGATTATTCTACCGGTATTGGGTTACACGCTGTTTTCCTGGCTGGCAATCATTTCGAAAAATCTGCACAACTTCTTCGGTCCGCTGTTCATCTTCTGTGCGGTTGCGATGTTCCTAACTTTCCTCAAAGACAATCTTTGGAAAGCGCATGATCTGATGTGGTTCAAGAAAGCGGGGGGAATGTTCACCAAGGAGCACGTTCCTTCCGGCCGCTTCAATGCGGGAGAAAAGGCATGGTTCTGGACCGGGGTATTTCTTTTGAGTATTATCGTTGCAGTGACCGGCCTGATCCTGGATTTCCCGAATTTCGAGCAAGGGCGCTCCATCATGCAGCAGGCCAACGTGATTCATGCGATTTTTGCAGTGATTTACATTGCCATTTCGCTTGGGCACACCTACCTGGGTACAGTAGGCTTAGAAGGCGCTTACGAAGCGATGCGTGACGGGACGGTTGACGAGACCTGGGCCAAGGAGCATCACGAACTTTGGTACAACGATGTTAAATCGGGCAAGGCTGACCAAAAGCTTGTGGGCGCCGCCGAGACAGCACAGGCGAGGCCCTGATTTTCAGATTATCTGGGGAGACAAATGGCAAAACTAATTGAAACAATGATCGCTGCGCTAATGCTCGTGTCGTTGAGTGTCAGTTACGCGAAGTTGCCGCCGCCTTCGGAAGAAGCGAAAGCTAAGGCAGCGGAGGCCAAAGCCAAGGCCGATTACAGCGGCAAGGTCGAAGCTTACCAGCTTTGTGTGGCTCAAAACCGGGTCGCCGAGAGCTACCTGAAAGCGAAGGGTCAAAAGGCTGAATTGCCGGCCTGTCAGAATCCAGGGCCTTTTGGCGCAGCGGCGCCTGCGGCACCGGAGACAAAAGCCGCACACGCTACGACTGAAAAGAAAAAATAGGCAGTAGAGCCTTGCGAAAAAACCCCGGGCTCGCCCCGGGTTTTTTATTAGACCAGACCCTCGAGGACCTGCACGTCAACCAAAGTATCGGGGACGACATTGCCCTGGTTTTCAGGCAAAACAATGAAACAATTCGCTTCAGACATAGAACGCAGAATTCCCGAGCCCTGTTCTCCGGTGACGCGCACGCTCCAAACGCCTTTTGCATCTTGGCTTAATATGCCACGCTGGAATTCCGTGCGGCCGGGCGCTTTTTTCAATGCGCTGTTACAATTCGCCTTGAGTACCGGCACGGCAATGTCTCCCTTGCGTCCCATCAATATCAGCAGCGCGTCGCGAACAAACTGGTAAAAAGTCACCATCACTGAAACCGGATTGCCAGGCAAACCGAAAAAGTGACTCTTTCCGATTTTACCGTAGGCAAGCGGCCGCCCGGGTTTCATAGCAATTTTCCAAAACACAACTTCTCCCAAACGGCTCAACAGCTCTTTAATGTAATCCGCTTCACCGACCGACACACCACCGCTGGTTATCACCACATCAGCCGTCGCGGCTGCTTCGCTAAGCGCTTGTTCCAGGCTTGCCGGGTCGTCTTTGACTACACCCATGTCCAGTATTTCTGCTCCCAGGTTCGTCAGCATGCCGTAAAGGGTATAACGATTGCTGTCATAGATCTGGCCTTCGGCGAGCGGGCTGCCGATCGAGCGTAGCTCATCACCTGTGGAAAAGAATGCGACGCGCAGCCGCCGCCGCACTGCAATTTCAGCGATGCCCAACGACGCTATCAAGCCCAGCTCGGCAGGACGGATATGTTTTCCTGACTTGAGCACGACCTGGCCAATGGCGAGATCTTCGCCTGCCTGGCGTATGTTCTGTCCCGCCTTTTGCGCACCGCGGAAGCGGATCATTTGTCCATCAGGACTTGCATGCTCTTGCATAATGACTGTGTCGGCCCCGTCCGGAAGCACCGCACCGGTCATGATGCGCACGCATTGTTGGTCGCCTATTCGACCAGCGAAAGGTTTTCCTGCAAGCGCGGTTCCGATCATGCGCAAGATGGTCTCGCCTTGCGCGCTTAGGTCTTTGAAACGCACCGCGTACCCGTCCATCGCAGAATTGACGTGGGCCGGGACATTGATGCTGGAGACGATGTCCTCAGCCAGCACGCGTCCGAGCGCGGCGCGGATATTTACCTTTTCGGTGCCGGTAATTGGGGTGAGATAGGCCTGAATGAATTCTCGCGCTTTCGCCACTGGCATGGAATCCGGGTCGTAATCATCCGCACAACTGAGTTCACGCAATGATCTAGTTGTCATGTCATTTCCTCGTCAAGTTGTTTGCGATGAATGCATGCTGGCGATGAAGCGCCAGGCATTGGGGTTTGCTGATTTCAAGAAAGAGGGTGTCTATCCCCCAGTGATAGACATGAAGCGGACAATCTTTGGGGTTGGAAGAAATACATTGAAGTCATGGCCTTTGGGCTTGATACCCATGGCCTTCGTGATACTCTCACGCAATGGCGCGTCATCTTCGGGTTGCGCGCGTAATACCGGCAAGAGAGATACTGCGTCATTTTGTCCCAAGCACGGATAAAGCTCCCCGGTACAGGTAATTCGCACCCGATTGCAGGTTTCGCAGAAGTTGTGCGAGTGCGGCGAAATGAAGCCGACTTTGGTCTTGCTGTTGGGAATACGCCAGTAGCGCGCAGGACCGCCAGTGTTTTCCGTCGAACTCAGCAGATTAAATCGCTCCAGCAATACGGGCAGCGCCTCATCCTGACTGAAATAGGTATTAGCCCGAACGTGGTCCACTTCTCCTAGTGGCATTTCCTCGATAAACGAGATGTCGAGCTCCTGATCAAGCGCAAACTGTACCAAATCCACAAGCTCGTCATCGTTGACCCCGCGCAGCATCACGCAATTGAGCTTGATCCCTGCGAACCCCGCGTCTTGCGCCGACTGAATTCCGCGCAGAACCTTATGCAAGTCGCCCACTCGGGTGAGCGCTTTAAAGCGCTCCGGTTTGAGAGTATCTAAACTGATATTCACGCGCTTGACCCCTGCGGCGCGAATGTCTTTCGCCATTTTCTCGAGCTGCGAACCATTGGTAGTTAAAACCAGCTCTTTTAAACCTTCTAGATTTCCCAGTTGCTCAAGCAACCACAGCACGTTTCTGCGCACCAAGGGCTCGCCACCCGTGATCCTAATTTTAGTAACTCCCAGGCCCACGAAAACTCGCGAAAGCCGCAGGCATTCTTCTAAGGATAAAATTTGCTCACGCGGAAGAAAGGTCATCTCCTCGGCCATGCAATAGCTGCAGCGGAAATCGCAGCGGTCGGTCACGGATAGCCTGATGTAGCTGACGCTACGTCCGTACTTGTCGACTAATTGCAAACCGGATGATGACATGGCCATTAGACATTAAACGATGAGTGGATTGTAAGCGAAACACGGTGTCGGCGCCATAGTCGTTTGGCAAGCCGTTGTCGCTTGAAGAAGTTTTAAAACAATTACTCTGGTCCGGTCTTAAAACCCTGGTTTGCGTAGTGCTTTAATTTAATGTCGTAGTTTAATATTACGACTTATGTATCTGTTTTACAGACTATATCGTAATGGCAACGCCTCGGCGGATTCAAGAGAATGTAGATTATTTTCTCGTTTCCACCATATGCAAAAGACGTAGGCCCAAAAATATGCAGTCAAGTTCAAAAGTGTTAATATTAAATTGGTCCGATTGTCTTTTGTATCTCATTTGCCTTGCGGAGAATACTCGATGCTGAGGTCATTGCTCATCAATCCCGACAAATGTACCGGCTGTCTGCAATGTGAAATGGCTTGTTCCTTCGAACACTTCGGGATTATTAATCCTTCCAAATCGGTCATAAAGGTTTTCGATTTCCATCATGAAGGCAGGAAGGTTCCGTACACCTGTACTCAGTGCGATGAAGCGTGGTGCCTGCATGCCTGCCCGGTGGAGGCGATCAAGCTCGACAAGAATACCGGAGCGAAAATAGTACTTGATGCCGTATGCGTAGGCTGCAAAGTGTGCACCATTGCTTGCCCGTTCGGTACCGTGAATTATAACCATGACACTGGCAAAGTAATGAAATGTGATTTGTGCGGTGGAGATCCTGCTTGTGCGAGGGCCTGTCCCACTGGTGCTATCACTTATGTGGACTCCGACTGGACCGGACTAGACAGAATGCGCCAATGGGCGGCCAAAACCGACTCACGCCCAAAAGCGCAGGCGTGATACAAGGAGAGTGACCATGGCTTGGCATAAACAAGTTCTGCGAGTGAACCTGAGCAAGGGTACTTGCGCGGCAGAACCTCTCAACATGAAATGGGCACAGAATTATCTGGGTCAGCGCGGCCTGGCCAGCAAATATCTAGTTGAGGAGATCGATCCCAAGGTGGACCCGTTGTCTCCGGAAAACAAAATGATTTATGCAACCGGCCCGCTGACCGGAACCATTGCGTCCACCGGCGGCCGATATTCAGTGATTACCAAGGGTCCACTTACCGGAGCGATTGCCTGTTCCAATTCGGGTGGCTATTTCGGCGCGGAACTCAGGATGGCAGGCTGGGACATGATCATCTTCGAGGGAAAATCGCCCAAACCGGTGTACTTGCTGATACAGAATGAAAAGGCTGAATTATTGCCGGCAGAAAATTTCATTTGGGGAAAATCGGTTTGGGATACCGAAGAACTAATTAGGAAAAAACATCAGGACCCGTTGATACGGGTGTCTTCGATCGGACGCGCCGGCGAGAATAGGGTGCTTTTCGCGGCGATTGTAAATGATTTGCACCGCGCTGCAGGGCGTTCCGGAGTAGGTGCGGTTATGGGGTCGAAAAATCTCAAAGCGATTGCGGTACGGGGAACCAAGGGCGTGACCGTGGCCAATCCGAAAGAATTCATGAAAGCGACCATGGCAGCAAAGAAAGTGCTAGCCGATAATGCGGTGACGGGACAAGGTCTGCCGAAATTCGGAACCCAAGTATTGATGAACGTGATCAATGAACTCGGCGCATCGCCAACGCGCAACCACCGCGATGTGCAGTTTGAAGGCGCGGGCAAAATATCGGCAGAAGCGATGCACGAGCGGCGTCCCACTGATGGCAAACCGAATCTGGTAACCAACCAGGCTTGCTTCGGGTGCACCATCGCTTGTGGGCGCATCTCGAAGATCGATGAGACCCACTGGACCGTGAAGAATAAACCGGAATATTGGGGTGCATCCGGTGGGCTTGAGTATGAAGCAGCTTGGGCATTAGGCAATGACAACGGCGTGGACGACCTAGAAGCGCTGACCTATGCGAACTTTATTTGTAATGAAGACGGTATGGACCCGATTTCATTCGGAGCCACCGTGGCTGCGGCGATGGAACTGTATGAAATGGGTGTGATTACTGAAAAAGATATCGGCGTTAAGGCGCCATTTGGCTCAGCCGAAGCGCTCTGCAAATTTGCCGATTGGACAGCACGCGGGGAAGGCTTTGGAAAAATTCTGGGTCTCGGATCCAAGCGGCTGTGTGAAAAATACGGCCACCCTGAACTCTCGATGACGGTAAAAGGGCAGGAATTCCCCGCTTATGATTCGCGCGGCATCCAGGGTATGGGTCTCGCTTATGCCACCTCGAACCGTGGCGCCTGCCACCTCCGGGGTTACACCGTAGCCTCGGAAGTCTTGGGTATCCCGGTCAAAACCGATCCGCTGGTTACCGAAGGCAAGGCGGGGCTCGTGAAAGCTTTCCAGGATGCCACTGCGGTCGTGGATTCGACCGGGCTGTGCGTATTTACTACCTTTGCTTGGACCTTGAACGATATTCAGCCGCAGGTCCAGGCCGCATGTGAAGGCGACTGGTCTCTGGAGAAATTGAACTTGATGGGTGAGCGAATCTGGAATATGGAACGCGAGTTCAATAATGCGGCTGGCTTCACCGCGAAGGACGATACGCTGCCAAAACGCCTCCTGACCGAGGCCGCCAAGACTGGGCCCGCCAAGGGCAAGGTCAATGAGCTTGGCAAGATGCTGCCGGAGTATTACAAGGTGCGCGGTTGGACTCCTGATGGCGTCCCGACTAAAGAAACGCGCCAAAGGTTGGGATTGTAATACCGGGCTTCATTGTCGCACAGCCGGGGGAGGATATAAGATTTATATCTCCCCCTTTTAATTTCAGGACGATCTAAGGATGGCCATGAATTACGTGATTATCGGTAATGGTCCGGCAGGCGTCATCGCTTCAGAAACCCTGCGTAAAAGCGATCCGCTGGGCAGCATCCTGCTTATCGGCGATGAGCCGGAGCCACCATACTCGCGGATGGCTATCCCCTACCTTTTAATGGGTGACATCCAGGAAGCCGGTACCTACCTACGTAAGGATGCGAATCACTTCGCCAAGCGCAATATCGAACTGCTGGTTGCGAGGGCCGACAAAGTCGACACCAAAAACCGGAAAGTTTTATTGAACAGCGGAAAGGCCGTAAGTTACGATAAGCTGCTCATTGCTAGCGGCTCAAAGCCGATATCACCCCCAGTTGCGGGAATAGACCTGCCTGGAATTTACCCGTGCTGGACACTCGAGGATGCGCGTCACATCATGAAGCTCGCCAAGAAAGGCGCACGTGTGTTGCAAATGGGGGCGGGTTTCATTGGTTGTATCATATTAGAAGCGCTGGCCGCACGCGGGGTTGAGCTTACCGTGGTAGAAATGGGTAACCGCATGGTGCCGCGTATGATGACCGAAGGCGCGGGCGGACTTATCAAAAAGTGGTGTGAGAAAAAAGGTGTGAAAGTCTTTACCTCCACGAAGGTGGTGGCGATTGAAAAATCTGGGAACTCGGGCAATCCGCTCAAGGTGAAATTGAGCAACGGTGAATCATTGAACGTGGGTCTCGTCATCAGCGCCACCGGGGTGCGTCCGAAGATCGAATTCTTGGAAGGCAGTGGGATCGCGACCGATGCGGGGATCAAGGTGGATGAAACGATGCAGACGAACATAGCTGGTGTGTACGCAGCGGGAGACGTCGCGCAGGCGGTGGAGTTTTATACTGGCGCACAGCTGGTGAACGCAATCCAGCCCAACGCGGCAGATCAGGCGCGCATCGCCGCCCTCAATATGGCGGGCAACTCCACGCGCTCACAAGGCACGATGGCAATCAATGTGCTGAATACGCTGGGACTCATTTCATCTTCTTTCGGGCAATGGATGGGAGTAGCAGGGGGCGAACATACGGAATTAGTGGATGAAGAAAATTTTCGATACATGCACCTGGAATTCAAGGACGATATGGTCGTTGGTGCCACCAGTCTGGGACTTACTCAGCATGTCGGGGTCATACGCGGCCTGATCCAGGGCAAAATACGGCTTGGTGAATGGAAGGAGCGCCTGCTCAAAGATCCTACTCGAATCATGGAAGCATATTTGGCTCGCACCCAGGGAAGCAACTTCAAATCGGCTGCATGAAAATCAAATTCAAGCTCTTTGCCACCCTTGCTGATTACTTACCACAACCGTCCAGAACGAACTCCGTAGAACTCGAGGTTGCAGAAGGTTCGACTATCCAGTCGGTAATCGATCAGTTCCAGCTGCCGGGCAGACTGGTACACCTGGTCTTGGTCAACGGGCTTTATGTCTATCCGGCGGCGCGTGCTACCCAGAAATTACAGGATGGCGACGCACTGGCGATTTGGCCGCCGATAGCCGGAGGTTGAGATGCAACGCGAGCTGCGTGTCAAGCGAGAAATGGCTATCAGCCACGCCGATTTTCTGCGAACCTTGCCTTCAGCGCTGAATAATAAGCGGTATGCATTAAACGGGGATAAAATTACTTTGCAATCGGAAAACCGCACGCTGCAGATTTTTTTGTCTCCGGAGTTTTCACGGCAATTAGGATCCGTGTCGCTTCCGGTCACCCACGTGGAATTTGTTTTTTCAGGTTACTCGGCGCCCGAGGTAGATCGAATTATTGAGCGATTTGAAATGTATTATCGGCGCGGCGGAGGATAGGGCGATTCGGGCCGGTTTCGGCGCAGATCAGCTCATGTTGACGTCGTTTCACTGAAAAAGCCTCGTGACGGACATTATTTGACCTGCGCGTGATGCGTCATAACCTGGCAGCTGCGCAATGATGTTTTTGAATTCGCTGCTTTGTATCGTCGATACCAGTCCTTTAAATGCGGGCAGACGCATGCTGTTTTGGTGGGCAATAAGAAAATAACGCTCGCTCGCAATGGGTACGAAATCCAGGTTGAATTGCCTTGCCGCGGCTTCTATGCCCATACCGACGTCGGCCTTGCCGCTGGCGACGGTAGCGGCCACCGCCGCGTGGGTAAATTCCTCATACTGGATTCCATGAATTTGTTCTTTTTCGATTCCAGCTTGGTCCAATAGCATATCCAACAGCAGTCGCGTACCCGAGCCTTGTTGACGGCTGACAAAACGTACGCCTTCCTTGGTGAGGTCAATCATTCGGTAGATTTGTTTCGGGTTGCCGTTTGCCACAATCAGTCCCTGCTGGCGAGTGACAAACTCAATCAGTCTTTCACTGCGCGGCTTCAACCATCTGCGGTAGCGCAGGACCAAACTCTTGCTGCTGATCGATACAGGAATATGAAATCCTGCCAAATCACATTGCGAGCGGGCCAGGGATGCAAGACATTCCAGGCTGCCACGGAATTGCAGCTCGATGCGGGGTCCATTTAATTGCCGGTTGAGCATGTCGCGCAATTCGGCCAGCGCAAGGTCGTGGCTGGCATTGATACGCAGGACTGACCGTCCAGTCACAATTGTGTCATTGAGCTCCTGTTCTACCTCGGATGCCAGATTTTCAAGCTGAGGGGCCAGGCGGGCTCGTACGCGCTGGTGGGCCCAAAGCAGTTTTTCCCCGAACGAGGTGAGACGAGCTCCCCGTCCACGCTCTAAAAACACGAGCGGTTGACCCAGTTTTTCCGACCACTTGCTGACGAGATTCCACAGGTGTCGGTATGACAAGCCAATGACTGGTGCCGCTTTATTCAAGGAACCGGTGCGGTGTATGGCCTCGAGCAGACCGAAAATTTGCTGTTCGGCTTGGCGGGCTGAAGTGGTCCCAAACGACCAAAGACAATCTAGCTTGACCTCGATCATCTAGGAAATATAATTCATATATAAACTTAAAGCTATAATCCATAATATATTAAGGATAATTTAGAATCAAACATGCATTAAAATCCTGAAGTCAGCCATGAGATGCTGAAATTCCTGCAATTTTTCTTCGCCTTGGCCGTGTTCCTTGGAGCCCCGGTTTGGGCTGGCGAGCCGCGAATTTTTGCGGCCGGCAGCCTGCGCCTTGCCATGGCCGAGCTGATACAAAGTTACACGGACAAAGGAGGCGCACGCTTTGAGCCGGTCTACGGACCCTCGGGGGCATTAAGGAAGCAAATCGAGAATGGCGATGTTCCCGATTTGTTTGCTTCGGCATCGCCCGAGCACACTGATGCCTTGTACCAAGCCGGAATCATGCGGAAAGCTGCGGTCTTCGCCCATAACGCCTTGTGCCTGATTGCAAGACCGGGTATCCGCGTGAACCGGGAAAAAATGATCGATTTGATTCTAGATCCACAAGTACGCCTGGGGACATCGGCGCCGAAATCGGACCCTGCGGGCGACTATACCTGGCAATTATTCAGGGAAATAGAGAAGCAACGGCCAGGTGCTTTCAAGACGCTATCGGAAAAGGCGCTGCAACTGACCGGAATTGAGGTCGACAAAAAACAGAAAACTCTCCCGTATGCGGCGATTTTTAAAGAAAAAAAAGTTGACGTCTTCATAACGTATTGTACAAACGCCGCAGCGACGGCAAAAGCCATCCCGGGCCTGAGCTGGTTGCGTTTTCCGGACGACGTGAATAACAGCGGGACCTACGCCATCAGCGCCTCGGTTAATGCCACGCCCGAAGCGGAGCGTTTTATAGCATTTGTTCTCAGCCCAGAGGGAAAGCGGATTCTCACCCAATACGGTTTTAACTAGTCAAGGAGCGATATATGAAGCTGCGATTTTTTAAATCAATAACCACAGTTCTCATGCTATGCGCCGCGGTCTGGGGCGCAAGCCCTGCGGTAGCTGCAAAAGATATCAGAATGTCAACCACGACCAGCACCGAAAATTCCGGCTTGCTGGCTTACCTCCTACCGGCTTACGAAGCAAGATGTGGCTGTAAGGTGCGAGTAATTTCGGTGGGCACCGGGAAGGCTCTGGAGCTGGGCAAGAATGGCGATGTAGACGTGGTGTTGGTGCACGCCCGTCCAGCAGAGGATAAATTCGTGGCAGAAGGTTATGGCGTCAACCGCCGTGACGTAATGTATAACGACTTTATCTTGGTTGGACCCCAGTCCGACCCCTTGCAGCTACGAGGCACTAAAGACGTGATCGGAGCATTCAAGACCCTCGGGACCGGCAAGGCCAAATTTATTTCGCGTGGCGATAACTCGGGCACTGACCAGATGGAAAAAAGTTATTGGAAACAGGCGAACGTCGAGCCCAAGGGGCCTTGGTTCATTTCTGC
>DASPRI010000167.1:0-13835 GCA_035624535.1 Burkholderiales bacterium | reverse complement strand
CCGTGAACAAGTTGGGAAGATGCGCGTAGCTGTATATTGAAACCCGGTCAGGGTCCATCGCGATAACACAATCAAGCGTTTCGTTAAAACTCACGACGTTTTGGTGTGGCAGGCCGTAAATCAAATCGATGCTCACGGACTTGAATCCCGCGCTTCGCGCTGCCTTGATGACACGCAACGTTTCTTCCTTAGTCTGGACGCGGTTCACCGCCTTTTGCACTGTCGGGTCGAAGTCTTGCACGCCAAAGCTGGCGCGGTTGAATCCCAGCCGGGAAAGAACCGCCATGGTTTCTTGTTCCGCAGTGCGTGGGTCGATTTCCACCGAGTATTCACCTTCCTCAGCAAGCTGGAAGTAATTGAGGATTGCCGCCATCAGCTCGCGCAGTTCATCATGGTTGAAGAACGTGGGGGTGCCGCCACCCCAGTGCAGCTGAACCACATTTGGATCGGTTCGGAATAGTTCGCCCTGCATGGCGATTTCGCGATACAGATAGCGGAGGTATTGAGCCGCCTGGCTCCGGTCACGCGTAATTATCTTGTTGCAAGCGCAATAAAAGCATGGACTGCTGCAAAACGGCAAATGAACATACAGCGAAAGCGGACGAATGATTCCACCGATATTGCGTTTCGCTGTCCAAATGCGGTAGGCATCGGGACCAAAAGCTTCAACGAAACGGTCCGCCGTGGGATAAGAAGTATACCGGGGGCCGTTGCGCTCCAGCCGCAGCAGCAAATCTACATCCACACCCATGGGATCCGGTACAAATTGGCTCATTTCTGCGGCTGAAATCATTGCAATAAATTGCTTGTAAATATGAACCCGGGCACAGAGCGGCAAGTTGATCTAGGTCAAATTTGGCGCACTCGCTCGGATCAGGGCGCAACGGCCCTGCGGCTCGTTCGGTCTAGGTTAAGGTCTCAATTTGGAACATGATTTAGGTCTAATTGACTCTTATTTGTACTTTTGCCATAGAGGAGTCGCTAAACCGGACTGCAGACTGGACTAGCGGGTGCAGATGTGGGGTTTGCAACAAACGCCCTGGAGCAGGTACGCTTTATCTAAATCACAGGACTTTTTAAATGCAATAATGCACGCCATCGATAAGCATGACCCCGACGGCCATTGCCGGGAACCTTCGCACCTCCATCACCGTGATTCCGAATCTTCTGTAGGAAAATCGCTTGATCCGGTTTGCGGCATGTCAGTGGAAATTGCCACGGCGAAACATACGCATTCGTACTCTGGGCAAACGTGGTATTTCTGCGGACGGCATTGTCTGGAAAAATTCACAGCCGATCCGGAAAGGTTCGCAGGAACAAAGGCTGTTACTCGAGTCCTAGAAGAAGCCAAAGACTCAGTCTATACCTGCCCGATGCATCCGCAAATCCGGCAGCCCCGCCCGGGAAACTGCCCGTTGTGCGGCATGGCCCTCGAGGCCGTTGTTGCCAGCGCAGGCGAACAATCGAGTCACGAGCTAAAAGACATGACGAGGCGTTTCTGGATCAGTCTCGCATTGACGCTGCCGGTGCTCGCGCTCGCCATGGCCGAACACCTGCCTGGGACCCAATTCGACCGGTTCTTGAGCCGCGCAGCCTCCGGGTGGATTCAATTTCTGCTCTGCATTCCGGTTGTGCTTTGGGCAGCGTGGCCGTTCTTTTATCGCGGGTGGAATTCTCTCGTTTCCCGCAACCTCAACATGTACACGCTGATCGCGCTGGGCGTCGGAGTTGCATTTGCATACAGTACCGCCGCGCTACTCGTGCCCGGATTGTTCCCGGCGGCATTTCGCGACGCTGCCGGAAATGTCGGCCTTTATTTCGAGCCATCGGCGGCGATCGCGGTTCTAGTGCTGTTGGGGGAGGTGCTGCAACTACGCGCGCGTGATAATACCAGCAGTGCCATCCGCGCACTACTCAAGCTCGCCCCTCGAACCGCAATGCGGATTCGCGCCGATGGCAGCGATGAGCAGGTTGCACTTGAACAGGTGCACAAGAACGACAGTTTGCGAGTCCGTCCGGGAGAGAAGGTACCCGTCGACGGCGTTGTCGTTGAAGGGCACAGCAGCGTCGACGAAGCCCTGGTAACCGGCGAACCGGTGCCCGTCGAAAAGCAGCCTGGTGAAAAAGTGACCGGTGGCACCATCAATGGAATCGGGAGCTTTGTCATGCGGGCGGAACGGGTGGGCGCCGAGATGTTGCTTGCGCAAATCGTGCACATGGTCGCCGAGGCGCAACGCACCCGCGCCCCAATCCAGAAGCTCGCCGATGTCGTGTCATCTTATTTTGTTCCCGCGGTGGTGGGCATTGCTACGGTTGCTTTCGTGTTTTGGTCGATGTATGGCCCGCCACCCGCAATGAGTTTCGCGCTGGTGAGCGCGGTATCGGTGCTCATAATCGCCTGTCCCTGCGCGCTTGGGCTTGCCACACCGATGTCCATCGTGGTCGGGACGGGGCGCGGCGCACTAGCGGGCGTGCTCATTCGCAATGCTGAAGCGCTGGAGCGGTTGGAGAAGATCGACACCTTGGTGGTAGACAAGACCGGCACCTTGACCGAGGGCAAACCGAAGCTGATGTCTGTGATTCCGGCGGACGGGTTTAACGAAAACCAGGTGCTTCAGATCGCGGCGAGCTTGGAGCGAGGCAGTGAACATCCGCTAGCTACAGCAATTTTGGCCGGTGCCAAGGAGCGCGGTATCGCTCTCCTCCCGGTCGAGAATTTCATTGCCTTACCCGGAAAAGGAGTCGAAGGAACTTTAGAGGGCCGGCGTGTTGCTCTTGGCAATGTCGCTTTCGCCCAGTCGCTCGCGCAAGTCGCGCAAAACCTGCAAGACCAGGCCGACGCAATGCGCGGTAACGGCGAGACTGTGGTGTTTTTGGTCGACGAATCGCGTGTCGCGGGCATCGTCGAGGTAGCCGATCCAATTAAAGCCTCTACTCCTGAGGCACTGAAGGCGCTTGCCACCGAAGGAATCAAAGTGGTCATGCTCACCGGTGACAATTTAACTACAGCTCGCGCAGTAGCGCAGCAGCTCGGAATTGACGAGGTCTGGGCCGATGTCCTGCCGCAGGATAAAGGCTTGGCAGTCAAAGCGCTGCGCAAACAAGGGCGCGCAGTGGCGATGGCGGGTGATGGCATCAACGATGCGCCCGCTCTTGCAGAGGCCGACGTGGGAATAGCGATGGGCACAGGCGCCGATGTCGCAATCCAGAGCGCAGGCGTTACCCTGGTAAAAGGTGACTTGCGCGGAATTGTGCGCGCAAGGCGCCTGTCCCGCGCCACCATGCGCAATATCCGCGAAAATTTGTTCCTCGCATTTATCTACAACAGCATTGGCGTGCCAATTGCCGCGGGAGTGTTGTTTCCTTTTACCGGCCTATTGCTTAATCCGATGATTGCGGCCGCGGCAATGAGCGCGAGTTCGGTTTCAGTAGTAATCAATGCGCTCCGCCTGCGCTCGGCGAAGATATAACGCAACGCGTGGCCCGGGCTATAATGGGGCGGTTTACGCGATCTTCCAGATTGTCGTCAGCCCGCGTTGCACTGAAAACCAGGACAAGATTACCCCTGTTACAAACGCAACAGCCTTGCCGATTTTTCTTCTTCAATATTTAAATTCGAAATGCCCGATTGTTTTGCGCGGGTAGCGCACTAAGCCCTGGCCGCGGGAGCCTAAGCCTTCTTAACGTACGCTGAGCACCAGCCCTTGGCGTTGACGTTTTTCCCGCCGAAGATGGGACACGGGCCCCATGCATCTCCGGGTTTGCCTTGATAGAGCTGGCAATTCGAACAGCTTTGCCCCGCTGCATATTTTGGAAACTTTGCTTTGTCGACTTTGGACGCATCGTGCTTGTACCCCAGGCTCTGGGCTGTGGGGTCACTTTCATTCACTTGCGCCCCTTGTGCACCAGAGACTCCGGCGCGAATGCCTATCGCGACAGATGCTGCAGCAAGGGTGCTCATTTTCAGAAAATCACGGCGGTGGATATTAATAGAGGATTGCTTCATTTGGGTAGTCTCCGCTCTGTTGAATATGGCAACGCTAGCCTACAAGGATTCCAGGTACGCTGCAACCGCCCTTTTTTCATTATCACTGAGATCCTGCACAATCCCGTGCATGATCGGCGATTTGCGCAGATTGTCCTGGATCACGGTGAGCTGCCGCACCACGTATTGGGAATGCTGTCCGGCTAGACGTGGAAATATTGCCGCGCCTTGGGCATTATCCCCATGGCAGGAGGCGCAAGCCGGTATGTTCCTGGATGGAACGCCGTTGTGGAACAGCTTATTCCCTTCCGCAATGAGTGCAGGGGAAGCCGTTGGTGTGCCATGCATAGGCGGCTGGCTTGCATAGTACTCGGCAAGGCCGCTGATGATCGCATCGTTTAGCGTTCCGGCGATGCCCCACATAAAATCATGCGCCTCGGGATCCGCGCGGCTCTTATCCTTGAGCGCGTGCAACTGCCCTTCGAGGTAAAGCTTCTGCTGGCCGGCGAGCCTTGGAAACTGCGGCGAGACGCTCTCTCCGCGCGGTCCGTGGCAGGACGAACAAAGTTCAACCGCAACTTTGGCGGCAGCTTTCTTCGTCTCTGCGTTAGGTTCATCGCCCCATGACAATCTGCAGCAGAGAGTCAGGGTCATTGCGATAAAAATTACCAAGTGTCTGTTCATTGAGGGATCCCTATACGTTTACGCAGTTGTTTTTCGCTGGCGTCGTGTTCGGGCGGACGCTGAGTTTTTGAGTCAGAGCCTTCCTTCTAATTCTAAGCGGGTGCAGAGCCGGTACGCTTCTGAGCAAGGTTCTAAACAAGCCTTATTAAAAATAGAGGGTTCATACAAAACTACCTGGACTCCAAATACGTTGCGAGCGCCTGCTTTTGATCCTCCGTTAGCTGTCGAACAATTCCGTGCATAATCGGCGAATCGCGCAATTGGTTCTGAATCACACTAATTTGTCGCACCAAATATGCCGAGTGCTGGCCAGCCAAGCGAGGAAATACGGACGCGCCCTCGATCTCGCGAGGATAAATGTATTGGCCTTCCGCGTTATCCCCATGGCAGTCAGCGCACGCCCGAATTTTGTTGGCGGGAACTCCGTTATGGAATAGCTTGTTACCCTCCTCCCTAAGTGCAGCGGGGCCCGTAGCTGCGCCGTGCATGGGAGGCTGATTGGCATAGTACTGGGCGAGAGCGACGATTACGGAATCATCCAGCGATCTGACCATTCCCCACATAAATTCGCTTGCTTCGGGGTCCGCACGAGTCTTGCCCTTGATTGCGCGCATCTGCGCAACAAGGTATTGCTCCACCTGACCGTTAAGTCGTGGAAATAGCGGCGATACGCTCTGTCCGCCGGGTCCGTGGCAGGCCGAGCAAAGCTCAACCGCAACTTTGCTGGCAGCTTTCTTCGTATCTGCGGTGGGTTCGTCGCCCCGCGACAATTCGCAATAGAGCACTGTGGTTACCGCGACAAGAACTGCAAGGCCTTTAATCATATCGGAATCCTATTCGGCTTTCCTTTCAACTCATATCCCTGCATACGTATGTTATTAATCCCGCTGGTTTTCAGTATGCAAACCAAATATTCAGAAACATGGTATTGTTGAAACTCGCATTCCTGCCAAAGCCATCGTAGTTGTTCGATCCACCGTTAAATTTATTATAAGCAGTGTATTGAAGCATCAATCTGAGGTTCTGAATCGGCACGAAGTCCAGCTCGTAGATCTGCCCACGGCTATTTGGCGAACCATTCAAGAATCCATTAATTGACGAAGAGAAAGAGGGATCCGAACCAGGAGGATACAGAAGCGGGTCAATTGTGCCGGCAGTGTCGAAATACTGGAAGGTCGCCCCGTATTTCCTTTGGTAGTAATAGGTCAGCTTGGCTTTCCAGGTCTTGAGAACATCAGTCGGGTTCGAAGCAGCTCCGGATGCAAAGTTTGCATCCTGGTGCTGCGTCTCGTAAATAAAGGTGAACTGCGAGGTCACCACATGCGGATTCGTGATGTACTGGTACTGGGCATCAAATGCGTTGTCAACGAATCTATTTGTCCCCGCGCTTGGATTATTGTTATCCGCATACACCCTGGCGTTAATTCCATACGCGCCGATCATCGCCGAGTGCGGACCCCAATCATGTGTCAGCGCGACCCGGTAGTACGGATTGACGCCCTGCAAACGGGCTTCACTGCTTGGGTCTTGGCCATGCCTCATCCACGAGAGCATCCCGTCCGCGGTTTGGTAAAGCGAGAATTCCACGTACAAGGTTTTTTTCAGATAAGCATAAACGCCGTATCCTGCGACCTGCTGCGCAAGCCCGCCATCAATCAATGTCGCCGCACCGGGAGTCGGCGCGACTGGCGAAGTCGTAAATGGAAAACCGAAAGCCGGGGTACTGTTCCAGACATCTTGCACTGTCGGGTTGTTATTGAGGGTGAACCCAAAAATATAATTGAGTTCTAGTTCGCTAGGCTCATAATACTTGTAGACCGCGCGAATGTCGGTATTATCGGTGGCCGTGGCTCCCTTTAATTGTGCCGCCGGCGATTGAGCATTCGAAACATTGTTATAGGTGTACTGAATGAAGGCTCCAAGAAAATCTGTTGCCTTGCCGGCCAGGAAAATACTGTAACCGGCAAAGAGAGGATTATTATCCCTGTTGATAACCGACCCGTTTGGCGCCCCGGTATTGTCTGTTGAATTGTTATTGGAAATCGAGGTTATGCCCTCCTGAGCCATCATTGCCAGTGGCACCCATTGGCGTTGGCCAATAGTGTAACCGGTCAATTTGAAATACCGACCGTAGGGGGTAAGCTCGGGAAAACTAATATGGCAGGCAATGCATTCCTGCCCCGTTTGACGGGCAAAAACCGGAAGAGCATGCGCTTTCCCTATCGGTAGCTGCGCGCCAATAGTTAATGCAAGCAGAATGGCCCAATTGCTTTTGAGATTAACTGCGCGCATTCTCATACCCTCCCTTGAGCGCGGACCGAAGCAAAATGCCGAAATCCTCGTAGCGGACCGGTTTTGGTACGATGGTCAGCGCGAGGTAAAATTACGGAGTAAGGTACATGTCGTTGCAGATCTGCATTTTGATCTAGATCAAATTCTGGAATTTAGTACTACGCCGTCGCTATCATAGGGAAAACCCGAATTGGATCAACGCGGCTTATGAAAATTCTCCTCGCAGCGGATGGTTCGTCACATTCCAACAAGGCAACCCAAGCCTTGATTAAGCATGTCGCCTTTTATAAGCATCCGCCTGAAGTACTATTGATTTATGTGCACCTGCCGGTACCAAACCTGCCTGGCATGGGCAAGATTGTCAGCAAAGACATGATCAATCACTATTACCGGGACGAATCAGAGGAGGCGCTCGCGGCGAGCAAGCGCATTTTGGAGGACGCGAAAACCGCATACCAAACCAAAACGCTGGTCGGCCCGGTCGCTGAAACCATAGTCAAGCAAGCACACGCAAACAATTGCGAATTAATTTACATGGGAACGCGCGGCATGGGGGGACTGAAAAATGTGCTGCTCGGTTCCAATGCCGTCAAGGTGCTCCACATCGCGAGGATTCCAGTGGTCTTGGTCAAATAGCGTCACTCGCACAAGGCCTGAAATCTTTCAATTTGAACTGTCTGCACGATCCCGGGTACAGTGCTTGTTATTTTGCCGCTTTGGCGCAAGCCTCCTTCATAATTTCGGCGAGAAAGGCAAACGCGGCAGTCCAGGCCTTCCGCACATCCGGTGTGAAGGCATCTCCAATGACATTTGACAACGTATCCATCAATGCTTGTTCAAATGGCCCGTAATGGCGATCCCGCACTCCGTACATGGCATGCCGTTTTCCGAGGTCGAAAATGATAGGAACGATTTTGTCCTGGATGTCGAGACTGTTCACGATCATTTCGAGCATCAAGAACAATGCCTTGCCCTGGTCGCGCATATTGCCCCAAAAAAGCTGACGCGCATTGGGATCCAGCTCGAACAAGCGCTGGTAAAACATCTCTCCCGCCTTCTCGGGTATCGCTGCCAATTTCTGGAATGAGTTTCTAACCAGTTCGATTTGCTCTGGTGTCACGCCTCCTCCCGTTTTCCCGGAGTTCCTGCAATCCAAGCGACTGTTTCCCGCTACTCCAGCAGAAAACTGATCTTCGCGTTAACCCGGTATTGCACGATTTTGTTATTTTCCACCTTGGCCTCGAAGTCCTTGATGTAAATGGACCTGATGCCGGTAAGTGTCTTGCTGGCGCGAGCAACCGCGTAAGCCGCGGCATCCTCCCAGCTCTTGTTCGACTCCGCGAGTACTTCGATTACCTTCAGCATGTTTGTCATGATTGTCCTCCTTTGTCCAAATAGTCAAAAAAAATGCCGCCAAAAAACCTGCGGATTCATCGGTACACCAGCACGGGTATCCTGCTATGCGTTAGAACTTTGTTGGTTTCGCTGCCCAGAACCAAAGCGGCGAATCCCTTCCAGCCATGCGAGGCCATGAAGATCAGGTCGCAATGTTTTCTTTGCGCGGCGTTGATAATCGCCTTGAAGGGTTGATCCCCTATGGCATGCACGCCCTCAAACCTGACCCGGGCGGATGCGGCCACTTTGCGCGCGGCCTCAAGAATTGCCTTGGCGCGCGCCTTGCTGTCCTTTTTGTATTGTTCCGCGGTATCGGTAACCATGAGCGGCTCAGCAGTGAGGACCATATGAAAACTGGGTGTCACGGTGATCGCAGTCACCCTTGCGCCAGCCGCCTTCGCAAATGCGACGCCTTGTTTGACGGCCTTTATTGAAAGATTCGAACCATCGGTCGGTATCAGTATGTGTTTGTACATGGGGCCCTCTTTCAGTGTTAAATCTGCAATCCGGCATTAGCTTCGGTGTTCATTTGCCATCTCCACAAATTCTTTTAATCATTATTATTTACGCACTTGCCCGATTGCCTTGATCCAAATCAAATCGTCCGTCCTTTTTTTTGAACCTCGTTTTAGTCGGGCAGCAATCATAACCTAGGATAGCAGTTCGCTTTGGCTGAAGCAGCACTTGTCCTATACAATGATAAGCCTGGAATACTTGCTGAAGGAGCCAGACATTGGCAAGGAATAAGCATCGGTCGCGTAACGCAAGTTCAAGAAAATCAAAAAAAATTAGATCCCCCAGGAAACCCAAATCGCAAGGCGGAGCAAAACCGCTTGGCCACAAAGAAGTACGGCAAGCGTTTTTTGAATCGGCCCCGGACGCCATCGTCGTTGTTGACTCGCATGGTCTGATGCTGCAGGCGAATGCCCAAGTGCCGGTCCTTTTCGGCTATCCTCGTGAGGAGCTGATCGGGAAACCGGTGGAAATTCTCATGCCGGAGCGTTTTCGGGTTCCGCACGCAAGCAAGCATCAGGATTTTGTCGCTGAGCAGCGCACTCGCGCCATGGGCGTTGGCCTGGAGCTCTACGGTCAGCGCAAGGACGGAAGTGAATTTCCTGTGGATATCATGCTAAGCCCGGTTAGGTCCTCGGGGAAATATTACATCATCGCCGCCATTCGCGATGTCAGCGAACAAAAAAAAGCGGAACACGCGCTGCGGGAAGTGCACAAACAGTTGGAATTAAGGGTAGAGCAGCGCACACGCGAATTGTCGGCAGTCAACCGGGCATTGCGTGATGAAGTAGTGGGGCGTACCCGCGCCGAGGAAGCCTTGCTCCAAGCTCAGAAATTGGAGGCAATCGGGCAGTTGACCGGGGGCGTAGCTCACGATTTCAACAACCTGCTTACCGTAATCAGCGGCAACTTGCAGATGCTTCGGGAACGCGTTGCCCATGCCCCGGTGTTGAGCGAGCTTGCTGACGCCGCGATGAAAGCTGGGGAGCGCGGCGCTGACCTGACGCGAAAACTGCTCGCCTTCTCCCGCAGGCAACCGCTGCAGCCCCGGGAAATAAACATCAGCGAACTGGTGCAAAGCATGACCGATATGCTGCAACGGACTTTAGGAGAGACGATCCGCATTGAAACTGCGCTTCAACCTGGATTGGCAAAAATAGTCGCTGACCCGGGTGGGCTGGAGAACGCCCTGCTCAATCTCGCGCTCAATTCGCGTGATGCCATGCCACAAGGTGGGCAACTCACCATTGAAACCGCCAGTTTCGTGCCCGATTCTGGAAATATGGTTGGAGAAACCGATATGGCGCCCGGTGAATATGTCATTCTTGCAGTTTCGGACACTGGCTGTGGGATGTCTCAGGAAGTGATGAAACGGGCGTTTGAGCCGTTTTTCACCACTAAGGGCGCCGGAAAAGGCAGCGGGCTCGGCCTGGCTTCGGTGTACGGCTTTGTCAAACAATCGGGTGGACACATCAAGATCAACAGCGAATTCTTGCGAGGCACCACGGTGCAACTGTTTTTGCCGCAGGCAAAAGGCTACGCTGAAGCCACCGGCCAGGATTTTGCGGCCGGTGATATTCCGCGTGCGGATGGCGAAACGGTGTTGCTGGTCGAAGATGACGAAAGCGTGCGCAAGCTAGCCAGCACCTTCCTGCGCGAGCTCGGTTACGCAGTGCTCGAGGCGGCCGATGCAGAACAAGCCCTTGCCGCGTTGGAAAGCGGGCGCGCTATTGATTTAATGTTTACCGATTTGGTTATGCCGGGTGGGATGAATGGTATGGAGCTTGGAGGCGAAGTCTTGCGCCGCAGACCCGCCATGAAGGTATTGTATACGTCCGGCTACAGTGAAAATGCCGTGGCACAAGACGGAAAGTTTGATGGCAGCACGCAGCTTATCAGCAAGCCCTATACCAAGGAATCGCTCGGCAATCACATTCGCCGTGTTCTGGATCAATAACCACAGAACTTCGAGCTTAAGCGATGGTCCTTGACATTCCGCGCCGGATACATGCCAGCAGGAGCTGGTTATCAAAAGGCTTGCTGAAATAACCGAAAGCATCGATGTCTTTGGCCCGGCCCGAGGTCAGCAGATCCCCGCGGCCGCTTACAAATATAATCGGCAGCCGCACCTGTCGCTCCTGAAGCCATTCCGCAAGATCTAACCCGTTCATTGAGCCTGGCAGATCGAGATCCAGTACCAGGCAACCACCTTCGGACGAGCGAAAATCGGCAAGAAACGTTTCGGCGCTGGACCAAGATTGTACCTTGAAGCCGTCCGCTTCGATGAGCGTTCTTAGCAGGTCGAGCACAGGCCCGTCATCATCCACCACGAATACCGTGCCCCAATGGGCGCCTTCGCTCATGTCCATTTAAAGCTTTGCTAGAATGAAGCGAGCGCGCGCAGCCTCTCCGCACGAGCGTCTTCACGCCCAGCGCGGCGCGCAGATTTAACCACGCTCGCATCGTTACTGCCAATCAGTTTCCTCAACCCCGGTATGTCTTTGAGATAGACATCGCGTTTTTCTGCATTGATGAACCCTTCGTCCTGAAGCCTCGAAAACACCCGGCTCACGGTTTCGATGGTGAGACCAAGATAGCTGCCAATTTCTCCTCGGGTCATGCGCAGGCAAAAGCTGCTCGCCGAGTAACCGCGGGCAGCGTAGCGCTTTGAAAGCTGCAGCAGGAAGGTCGCGATGCGCTCCTCGGCACTCATCGCGCCAAGCAGCAGCATCACACCGTGGTCGCGCACGATTTCGCGACTCATAATTCTGTGGAAATGCCGTTGTAGAGAGGGAATTTCACGTACCAGACTCTCCAGTTCGTCGTACGGCAACTCGCACAGCTCGCTGTCTTCCAGCGCCACCGAATTCGCAGTGTGGAAATCCGAGCTTATTCCATCCAGGCCCATTATTTCTCCGGGCATATAAAAGCCGGTCACCTGCTCCCGTCCGTCATCGTGCAGAACAGTGGTCTTAAAGGAACCGGCGCGGACCACAAACAGCGAGCGCAATGGCGCCCCGGCGCGGAATGCATAACTGCCGCGCTTGATGAGGCGCTTGTGTTGAATCAGTTCATCAATTTGCATGAGCTGGTTTTCTTCGAGGTCCGTCGGAAGGCATAATTCAAACAAACTGCACAATTCGCAACCTGTTCGAGTTCCACACGGGGAAAAATTTAAATTTTGCAGCATGGCAGGGGCATCCATGAAATCCTCCAGTCGAATGTGCAGAAACTCTTTACAATCGATGTTTTGACAAAATCAGCTGGTTTGTCTGCTTCATTTCCGGCATTGCTTCTTGCAGGTTATGATTCTTGTCACAAAAGCTTTTACGCACGCCGTACCGGACGCGACCAGATTAGAGCGGGTTTGTAAATTGGAAATAACCAATTTCTTATTTTTTGTAACAGACTGTAACAGGGCTGCGATCGGGCCCAATCCGCTCGCCACCGCGCCAGATTAAGCATGGCTATACAAAAACGTATCCTGGTGGTGGACGACGAGCCGGCGATTTGCCAGCTGGTAAAAAACTACCTCACGGGAGAAGGCTTTCGGGTAAGCACTGCGGAAAACGGCGAGGCAATGCGCCGCATCCTGGCATCGGGGCCGGTAGATTTGGTCATCCTCGATCTCATGCTTCCCGGAGAGGATGGATTATCACTGACTCGCTACCTGCGGGCTCACTCCGATGTGGCGATCATCATCTTGACCGGCAAGGGGGAAACGGTCGACCGCGTCGTGGGACTGGAATTGGGCGCGGATGATTACCTCGCGAAGCCTTTCGACCTGCGCGAACTCCTGGCCCGGGTGCGCAGCGTCTTGCGTCGCGCCGGTGCAGGACACAATCAAAGGAGCGAGGGGAATGTGGCGCGATTCGCAGGATGGCAGCTGGATTTTTCAACCCGTCGGCTGCTCTCACCCAAAAATGTCGACACCCCTCTTACTACAGGGGAGTTCGATTTGCTCGCGGTGTTCGTTACTCATCCCAACCGCGTATTAAGCCGGGATGAACTGCTTGATCTCACCCGCGGGCGTAACGCCGGGCCGTTTGACCGCGCCATCGACGTTCAGGTCGGTCGTTTGCGGCAAAAAATCGAGCCTGATGCGCAACACCCCACCCTGATCAAAACGGTACGCGCGGCCGGCTATCTGTTCACGCCTGCGGTCAAACGCTAAAGAGCCTATTGCGTATCAAAAAACCGGTAGCCATTTCCGCCGGCATTTTTGACCTTGTACATTGCAAGGTCCGCTAGATTTATGAGCCGCTCGGGGTCGTTTCCATGTTGCGGGTACAGAGCGCTGCCCACGCTGGCTTTTATATTCACTTTTACTCCGTAAAAATTATAAGATTGCCCGATCCGCGTCACCAATTTTTGACCCAGGGCGTGCACTGCTTCCGGCTTCTCCAAATCGGACTGTACGATGACAAACTCGTCTCCACCGAGACGCGCCACCATGTCCGCCTTGCGGACCGAGCCGCTTATGCGGTCCGCGACCGCCTTTAGCAACTGGTCGCCGACAGTATGGCCCAGCTTGTCGTTGACGCCCTTGAACCCGTCGAGGTCGAGAAATAGTACACCCACCATGCGGCCCGCGCGTTGCGCCATCGAAACGGCTTCCTGAAGAAATTTGAGCAGCAATTCGCGATTCGCAACGCCGGTGAGACTGTCGTGGTAAGCAAGAAACTGCGTCCGCTCCATTTCCCTTTCGCGCGAAGTCAGGTCGTGCTGAATTGCAATGAAGTGGGTAATGTTGCCCGCGTCGTCCAGCAGCGGCGTGATGACTTCCTCGACAACGAACAGGGTGCCGTCCTTCTTGCGCTCGATCAGTTTTCCCCGCCAAACCTGGCCTGAGCGGATAGTGTTCCACATCTCCTTGTAATAGCGGGCATCCTGCTGGCCGGATTTCAGAAAATTCGGGGTACGGCCCAATACCTCCTGCTCCGTGTAGCCGCTCAGTTGCCAAAAA
>DASPRI010000190.1:0-13294 GCA_035624535.1 Burkholderiales bacterium | reverse complement strand
TAGGCTTGGGACCTCCGGCATTGACGCAGATTCTCAACCTTTGTTTCCTGGTCGGAAAATCGACGCAAGCAATTACCTTCGGTGTCTCCGGCCAGATCGGCCTCATCACGCTTGTCGCGACTGCGCCCCTGACCATCATTTCGGTCGCGGCGCTGCTGTTTGGCATGCGCGTTCAAGCGCGCATTCACCCGGAGGTGTACCGGATGCTGCTAAGGAAGATACTGTGGGTGATGGCCCTGATATTGCTGCTACAGGTCGGCTGGCATTATCTGAGATGAATCTTGCCGTCATGCTGCAGGCGGCTCAGTGTTTCGGCAGAGAGATTGAGGTAGGAAGCCAGTTCCTTCTTCGGCACCCGATCGGAAAGTTCCGGATGCTTGCGCAAGAAGCGGCTCACCCGGCCCGGCGCGTCGAGCAGATGCAAAGTGATGGTATGTGCCATGATCTCGCTCATGAGGTGCATGACCTCGTATTCGAATGCCTGCTTGATCTCGACGTGGTGATCCATAAATGCTGCCCATTCCGGCAGCGGTAGTTTTGCCACACGCGCCTTCGTGACGGCGATGATGCTGTACGGCGCTGGCGTCTTGAGTCTCCACGCGGCATAGCTGGTTTCGATGTTGCCCTCGTCAGCAAAGCGCAGAATCATCTGCTTGCCCTGCTGGTTGGCCACCACCCTTTTTAATATTCCGTCGAGAATGAAGTACTGCTCCATTTCCAGATCACCTTGGTGCAACAAACAATCTCCTTTTTGACAATCGACCACGACCAAATGGGTTTCTAGCTCGACCATCTCGTCCGCGGTCAGCAGCTTCAAAACGATGTTCTGCTTAAGCTGGGCACGAATGATATTTTTTTCGGGGTGATGTGCAACCAAAACCATGGAAGATATTTATATAAACGGCGTGCTTAATTGATGCGGAGGAAAATTGACTTGGATCAAGGACCGAAATTGATGCTGGTCAAGGATATTGCTCGCGCCATTGCCTATGATACGGCTTTAATTGAGGATTGTTAAGATTTTTGTCGCGTACGGCGTGGGAAACGGGTGTTTTCTGCGATTTGAGATTGCCGTTATTCACTGAAGAATTATCAGCGGCATTTACAGCATCAGTTTTTCGCCGTTCAGCGGAAGCAGAGTATTTGGAGAATGGAGAAAAAAATTATGGGAATCATCACCGAAAAATCCTTAGCGCAGCCTGTAGCAGAGGCCGCACCGCAGCTGATCAGCGGCGGGCAAATCGTCGCCAAAATGTTGAAGCAGGAAGGAGTGAAGCACATTTTTACCATTTCCGGCGGCCATATCATCGATATCTACAATGGGTGTCTTGACGAGGGCATCAAAATCGTTGACGTGCGTCATGAGCAGGTGGCGGCTCACGCGGCAGACGCAGTGGCGCGCATTAGCGGTGGCATCGGCTGCGCGGTAGTGACAGCCGGTCCCGGCACTACCGATGCCGTCACTGGAGTGGCCAACGCCTATCGAGCGGAAAGCCCGATGCTGCTGCTGGGCGGTGGCGGCCCGCTTAAACAGTACAAGATGGGGGCCTTACAGGACCTTCCGCACGTGCCGATGATGACCCCGATCAGCAAATTTGCCTCGATGGTGATGACGACAGACCGCTGTGCCGAGATGATGTCCCAAGCGATTCGCGAAATGTTCAACGGCGCGCCGGGCCCGGCCTATCTGGAATTTCCCCACGACGTGCTTGATGCCAAGGTGGACGCCGCCAAGGTGCGCATTCCGAAAAACTTCCGGGTCAAGGGTGAGTTTTTAGGTGACCCAAACGAACTCGCCAAGGCTTCCGAAGCCATCGCCAAGGCGGAACGTCCAGTCGCGCTGTTTGGCACGCAGGCGCGCACCTGTCGCGCGCACGAAGCGATGGACCGGTTTGCGCGCCATTTTAATATCCCAGTTTATGTTAACGGCGCGGCGCGCGGATCGCTGCCGACAAAACATCCCTACAATTTTATGCCATCGCGCAAGAACGCCTTTGAAAACGCGGACCTCATCTTCCTGGCTGGCACGCCGCTCGACTTCCGCATGGGTTACGGCCGGCGTCTTAGCCCGAAGGCAACGGTCATCATCCTCGATATGGATTACCGCAATGTCGGCTACAACCGCGATTTTGACATCGGCCTGGTCGGCAATATTCGCATCATCCTCAATGCCATGTGCGATTCCTCCAAGGGAGACGTGGCGCGCAAGCACGATTCATTTATCCAGATGTTGCGCGAGGAGGAGGAAAAAGTTAAGGGCAAGAACGATGCGATCATCAAGGCTAACTCCAAACCGATTCACCCCGTTCGGCTGTGCCACGAGATCAATGAGTTTTTACTGGAAGACACCGTGTACATCGGAGACGGTGGCGATATCGTGACGTTCTCGGGCTCTATTGTTAAGCCGCACAAACCTGGCGGCTGGATGGATCCAGGCCCGCTGGGTACACTGGGTGTGGGCACCGGGTTTGCGTTGGCTTCGAAGCTGACGCAACCGGAGCGCGATGTCGTGGTTTTGTTTGGTGATGGCTCATTCGGGCTCACCGGTTTTGATTTCGAAACGATGGTGCGCAACAAACTGCCTTTTGTCGGCGTAATTGGCAACAACTCCTCGTGGAATCAGATTCGTTACGGCCAGGAAAAGAAATACCCGGGTCGCGGTGACGTGGGCAATGTGCTCGCGGATGTTCGTTTCGACAGGTTTGCCGAAGCGATGGGCGGCGTCGGCATCCGGGTGACCAGGCCCGAGGAAATCCGTCCGGCGCTTGAATTTGCCCGCGATTCCGGCAGACCCGCGCTCGTGGACGTGGTAATCGACCGCGATGTGTACTCGAGCGGGACCATGAACCAGACCATGTATAAATAGCAGCCCCGCGGTCTTATTCCGCGGAGCCACCGAAGTACACCCGCCGCTCAAGACATTCCCTTTCCGGTTCATTTATAATCCGGCTTTATCCGCATAGGCCTGCGGGGGAAAAGCTTTTGATTTTCTGGAGGAGACAATATGGATAAGGCTCTGTCCGGTTTCCGCATTCTCGACATGTCGCACGTGCAAGCGGGGCCGACCGCTTCGCAATTGATGGCGTGGCTCGGTGCCGATGTGATCAAGCTTGAATCGCCGGCGGGCGATGCCACTCGCGGCCAGTTGCGCGACGTGCCCAATGCCGACAGCCTGTACTTCACGATGCTCAACTGCAACAAGCGTTCAATAACTATGAACATGAAAAACGAGAGCGGTAAAGAGACCTTTATCGAACTGCTGAAGAAATGCGATGTGTTGATGGAGAATTTCGGCCCTGGAGTACTGGACCGCCTGGGCTTTGGCTGGGAAAAAGTGCAGGAGATCAATCCGCGAATCGTGATGGCTTCGATCAAGGGCTTCGGTTCAAGCGGCCCGTACGCGGATTTCAAGGCTTATGAAAATGTGGCGCAGGCAATGGGTGGGGCGATGAGTACCACCGGTGCGCCCGACGGCCCGCCATTCGTGACGGGAGCGCAGATCGGAGACTCGGGAACCGGCTTGCATCTGGTAATCGGAATTCTTGCCGCGCTGCACCAGCGTAACAGGACCGGCAAGGGTCAGTATGTGGAGGTCGCGATGATGGACGCGGTGATGAATCTGTGCCGTGTGAAATGGCGTGACCATCAGCGGCTGACACGCGGCCCGCTGTCGGAGTATTCCTCGGCTACCGAGGGACTTAAGGCAACTCCGCGCGCGGGTAATGACTCGGGAGGCGGCCAGCTTGGCAACGCAATTCGGTGCAAACCGGGTGGTCCGAATGACTATATCTATGTAGTCGTGCAGGAAGCCGTTTGGGACGCCCTTGCCAAATGCATCGGCGGCGAGAACCTGGCAAAGGACCCGAAGTTCTCCACTATCGCGGAAAGGCGCAAGAACCAGAACGAAATGTGGCGGCTATTGACTGATTTCGCTTCCCACTATACTAAGCGCGAGCTGATGGCGATTCTAAATGAACTCGATGTGCCGTGTGGTCCGATCATGAGCACCGAGGACCTCGCCAACGATGAGCACGTCAGGTTGCGCCATATGTACGTTAAGCTCGATCACCCGCAGCGTGGCGTCTGGTACAACCTGGGAATGCCGATCAAACTGTCCGATTCCCCGGTGGAGGTCAAGCGTTCGCCTTTGTTGGGCGAACACACCGAAGAAATTTTGAAGGAAATCTTGGGCTACGATGATTCCAAAGTCGCTGCGCTCAAGCAGGCGGGCGCGTTTTCTGCGCCGCCTAAAAAAGCAGCATAGCGTTTTTCCGGGGAAATCTGCTGCAGAAAATGCAACGAAAAAGCGCTCGCTTTGAGCGTTGCGCGCCCTTCTCTTAATTCCGCCCTCGGCAAAGGACAATCATGCGCATCGCGATCATTGGTCAGCAAGATTTCGGGAAAGCCGTACTCGAAGCTTTCTTAACGCGCGGTGACGAGGTGGCGGCGGTATTCTGTGCGCCCGAAAAAGACGATGCCAAGCCGGACCCTTTGAGAGTTGCAGCCCAAGAGAGGGGTTTAAAGCTGCTCCAGTTCGCGTCGCTGAAGAGCAGCGAAGCCTGCGATGCCATGCGCTTGCTCAATACCGATCTCGGGATCATGGCTTATGTTTTGCAGTTCGCGCCACAGGATTTCGTGAATATTCCCAGAAACGGGACCATTCAGTACCATCCTTCGCTTCTGCCTAAACACCGCGGACCGAGTTCGATTAACTGGCCGGTCATCAAGGGAGAGACCAAGACCGGTCTTTCCATTTTCCGCCCCACTGACGGTCTCGACGAAGGTCCGGTGGTCCTGCAAAAAGAAACGCCGATCGGCTCCGACGACACGCTAGGCAGTCTCTATTTTGAACGCTTATTCCCGATGGGTGTTCAGGCAATGCTCGAGGCGGCCGACTTGGTGATGGCGGGAAAGCAACGGGAAATCGTGCAGGATGAGAATCAAGCCTCATATGAAGGCTGGTGCCGCGCGCCAGAAGCGAAAATCTATTGGCAAAGCCACGTGGATTTTATTTACAACCTAATTCGCGGTTGCAATCCTGCGCCCGGCGCGTGGACAACGCTCGCCGGCAAGAAGATTCAGTTGTTCGATTCGCGCAAGCAGCTGTCGCGCACCTTTAGTTCAGTGAAGGGGAAACCGGGCGAAATCGCGGGCATTGGCCATGAAAGCATCTTCATCACCGGCCAGGGAGGCCGCATCGAGGTTTTCAAGCTAAAGGCGGAAGGCGGGAAAAAAATGTCCGCCGGAGAATTTGCCAAAGAAACCGGCTTGAAGCTAGGGACTGTGCTCGGGAGTTAGCTTTGTGGGTCCTGCGCATTGCCCGATGCAACGGCCGTCGAAATTGCGTGGGACAAGGTCACCTCAGTGGCTGCGCTGCTCCGCTAGGGTTTTGGCAAGCAGCTTGGCGAGCGCGTAAACGGCGTCGATATGCGGAGTTGGGGTCTGAGTCAGACGACCCAGTTCCACCACCGATCCGACCAGCGCCTCAATTTCAGGCTCCCGTCCGGTCTCGAAATCCTGCAGCATGGAGGTCTTATGCTTTCCTACCTTTTCGGCTCCGGCGATGCGCCTTTCGAGCGGAACGCGGAAGGTTATGCCGAGCTTATTGGCGATGGTTTGCGCTTCGGTCATCATCGCCGCCGCGAGCTCCCGAGTAAGAGGATACTGGCAGATATCGACCAGGGTGGAATGCGTCAGCGCGCTAATCGGATTAAATGTCAGATTGCCCCAAAGCTTGAGCCAGATCTCGGCGCGAATACTGTCCAATACCGGCGCCTTGAATCCTGCCTTGGTAAAGCACTCGGAAATCCGCGTGACGCGTTCGCTGCTTGAGCCATCCAGTTCGCCCACGGGGAAGCGGTCACCTTCAATATGCTTCACCACACCGGGCGCGATGAGTGTAGAGGCCGGATAAACCACGCAACCGATGACGCGCTCCGCCGGAATTTTTTCGCTGATTAGCCCGGTCGGGTCTACGCTCTCCAGGCGGCTCCCCTCGAGTTCTCCCCCGTGCTTGTGAAAGTACCAGTAAGGGACGCCGTTTTGCATGGTCACCGCCACGGTATCTTTGCTAAACAGTTTAGGCACGTCGTTGGCGACCGCTTGCAATTGGTGTGCTTTGACCGCAAGAATGACAGCGTCTTGAGGACCCGCTTCAATGTAATTATCGGTAGCCTTGAGATTGCGCGCGACGTGTTCGGTGCCGTCGTTCATGATGAGCTTCATGCCGTTCTTGCGAAGCGCATGCAAATTCGCCCCGCGCACGATAAAGGTCACGTCTTCGCCAGCGAGCGCCAATTTCACTCCAATGTATCCGCCGATAGCACCTGCGCCAATAATCGCAGTCTTCATTAAAAAAATCCTTGAAACAAACTACTCGAAGGTGTTGCTTAACTTGCCGATGCCGGTGATCTCAATCTCGATGGTGCTGCCGGGCTGCATTGAGCCGGCGCCTATCGATGTGCCGCAGCTGATCACGTCGCCCGCAAACAAGGTCATGTCCTGCGATATCAGACTAACCAGTCGCGCAGGTGAGAAAATCATATCGCTGACGGGATAATTTTGTCTTTCTTGTCCGTTGAGAACGCTCTTTACGACCAAGGTTCCGGGATCGAGGCCAGTCGCTACCACCGGCCCCATGGGGCAGAAGGTATCGAAGTTTTTGCCGCGCGTCCATTGCGGAAAAGCAGGATTGCGGTTGACTATTTCGAAAATCCCCACGTCGTTGACGCAAGTGTAACCGAAGATGTGACTTGTCGCATCCAATTCCGCCACTTCCTTGCAGGTTTTGCCTATGACAACGCCCAGTTCGCCTTCGAATCCCACTTTGCCATCGCATGACTTCGGCCTGCGAATGGTTTCCAGCGGATTCAAATACGAATTCGGTGTCTTGACAAAATAATGCGGTTCCGCGGGAACCGCCAGGTTGAGCTTCCTTGCAACGGCGTGCAAGTTGTTCCATAAAGCGATGACCTTGCTTGGCCGCGTCGGGGTAAGCAACCTTACACTGCTTTGCAGAATAGAAGCGCCGCTAGGAACGGGGCTGTTGAACATGTCGCCGGCAAAAGCCTGTATGCTGCCGTTGTTTTGCAGCAATCCGAAGCCCTCCACTCCCTGCTCATCCCTATATCTCGCCCAAAGCGCCACAGTCTTGTTCTCCCACAATACTCGTGCGTGTCAAAGATTTTACAAAATATCAGGTGATGGCAATAATTAACAGGCGCGCAGAACAATACTCGGCGTCCGAAACTGGGTAGCGCACCTTTACGGTTCGAATTTTGGTAATGCCGGTCGTTAGAGACTACAAAGCGATAATATCGCCGTTCGCCGCCAAATATTTAATTTCCGTTTCACTGTACCCGTATTCACGCAATACCTCGCGAGTGTGCTCGCCGAGCAGCGGCGCCCCGCGTTTCACGCCGCTCGGCGTTGACGAGAATTTCACGGGCGGACCAAGCGTCTTCATGTGGCCAAGTCGGCTGTGTTTTACATCCACCACCATCTCGCGCGCCAATACCTGCGGGTCGGTCAGCATCTCGCTAATCGAAAGCACGGGTCCAGCGGGGACGCCTGCCGCCTCAAGCCGCGCCAACCAGTCTGATGTTTGACGCGTGCGAAAACGCGCGGTCAGAATTTCGATCAGCACGTCCAGGTTTTTCATGCGCACCGCATTATCGGTGAAGCGCGGATCCCCTGCGAGTTCCGGCATTTCGATGACCTCCACAAGTCGCTGCCAATTGGCCTGGTTGGCTGCGCCGATGTTGATCCAGCCGTCTGCTGTTTGCATAGCCTGATAAGGCGCACTCAAGGGATGAGCCGAGCCGATCGCCTTGGGTGAGTTTCCCGTCGCCATGCAGATGGCCGATTGCCAATAGGTGGTTGCAACCCCGGCCTCAAGCAATGACGTGTCCACCAGCTGCCCCTCGCCGGTCTTGAGCCGATGGACATAGGCGGCGAGTACGCCCATGGCAGCGAGGATTCCAGCGCCAATGTCGGTAATCGGCGTACCGGCTTTAACCGGCGGGCGACCGGGACCTTCGCCGGTGACACTCATGATACCAGAGTGGCCCTGAGCGATTAGATCGAAGCCGGCGCGATTCGCATAGGGACCGGTACGCCCAAAGCCGGTGATCTGGCAGTAGATGAGCGCGGGATTCTTCTTGTGCAGGACATCGTATCCCAAACCCAAACGATGCATCGTGTCCGGACGGTAGTTCTCGATAACAATATCGGCGGTGGCCAGCATTTTCTCGAGCACCGCCTTGCCCGCGGCGCTTTTCAGATTGATCGAGGTGCCGCGCTTGTTGCGGTTAAGAATCATGAAGGCGGCCGACTCGCCGTCTAACGTCGGCGGCACCATGCGGCGCGTGTCATCGCCATCCGGCATTTTTTCAATCTTGATCACATCGGCGCCCATATCGGCGAGCATCATTCCGCACACGGGCCCTGCCATGATGTGCGCAAGTTCAATTACTTTGAGGCCCACAAGCGGGCCACACTCGGTCATGGTCAACGTCCCTTAAATTGCGGCTTGGCCTTGGCCAGAAACGACCGATAGCCAGTCTGAAAATCCTCGGTCGCGTAACACGCATACGCCCAATCCAGTTCGGCGTCGGTGAAAGGCGCGGGATCATCCAGACGGCGCATGAATTGCTTGTGCCAGCGCACGACCAATGGCGCTCCATCGGCGATGCGCCGCGCGGTTGCGTAGGCTTCTTTCTCGACCTGGTCGTCTGTGACCACGCGCGTAACCAGGCCTTTTTGCAGCGCCTCGTCCGCGCCAAACACGCGGCCTTCGAGTAAGATTTCCAAGGTAACGGCCTTGCCAACCAGGCTCACCAAACCGCGCATTTCCCGCAGACCGACCGTCAGGCCGAGACGGTTGATGGGAATTCCAAAACGGCTGGAGCTGCCGCAGATGCGCAGATCGCAAAGCGCAGCGATTTCCAGACCGCCGCCAACACATATCCCTTTGATAAGCGCCACCATTGGATGGCGGCATTCGTAAAGTGCGGCCAGCGCTTCGTGGTGCACTTCGCCGTAAGCTTTGGCTTGCGCGGAATTGGAACGCGTACTCGCGAATTCGGAGATGTCGTTGCCGGGCGCGAAGGATTTCTCGCCGGCACCCCGCAGCACTAAGCAGCGCAGGCCGTTGTCTGCGGACAGATTTCGCAATACCTCGCCAAGGCGTTTCCACATCGGCTTGGTGAGGGCGTTCAGCTTTTCAGGGCGGTTCAGCACTACCGTGGCGATATCCTCGTCACGTTTAACCAGAATTACTTCGGTCATGTTCGTCACCTCCATTGCAGCGATATCTAGCGATAGAACAGTTGCACCAGTCCCATGCCGGTGACGGGCACATAGGTCACCATGATTAAAACGGCCAGCAGCACGCCGATAAAATAAACATTGGTCTTGGTCACTTCCCAGATGTCGGCCTTGGCGATGGCGCAGGCGACCATCAGCACACTCGCCACCGGCGGGGTCTGCTGGCCGATGCCGAGGTTGATGGTGACGATCAACCCGAAATGCACCGGGTCAATGCCAACTGCTTTGACCAATGGCAGCACCACCGGCACCACGAGAATGATGGCGGCGGCCGAATGCAGAAACATTCCGAGCAACAGAAACAAAACGTTCAGCAGAAGCAGCACCACGTATTTGTTGCTGGTGAATCCGGTAATTGAAGCGGCCAGCTGTTGCGGCAGTTGAATTTCGGTGAGGTAAACGCCGAGGAGTGAGGAGGTCGCAACCAGCAGCATCACCACGGCGGTCTGCACGCCGCCCTCGATGATCGCGCTCTTCAGGTGTTTCCAGTCGAGCTCGCGGTACACCACCAGCCCAATGAAGAGTGCCGCCACCACCGCCATCGCCGCGCCCTCGGTGGCGGTTACGATGCCGGTAAAGATGCTGCCGAGAATGATGATCGGTAGCACGAACGCCCAAATGGCATCCTTGAAAGTTGCCCAAACGTGGGAAAGCCGAAAAATTTCCTCGACCGGATAATGATGGCGTCGCGCGAACCAATAGGCCACTCCCATCAAACCGAAACCGCCGATGATGCCGGGGATTATGCCCGCGACAAACAACTGCACTACCGAGGTATCGGCCATGACAGCATAAAGAATCATCGGTATGGAGGGCGGAATAATGACCGCGAGTGTTGCCGCGGACGACATGACCGCGGCGGCGAAGGCCTTGGGATAGCCCTTCTTTTTCATCGCCGGAATGAGGATCGAGCCCAGCGCTGCTATGTCGGCCACAGCCGAGCCGGAGATCTCGGCGAAGAACATCGAACTTCCGATACTCACCATGGACAGGCCGCCGCGGATGAACCCCAGCACCGCCGAGGCAAAGGCGATGAGTCGCCGCGAGATGCCGGAGGCATTCATGATCGCGCCAGCCAGGATGAACAGCGGAATCGCGAGCAGCGGAAAGCTGGTTGCACCGTTGAACATCGCAAGCGCCACGTCGGGCAGGGATTGGACTCCGTGGCTGATGGCCATCGCTACCACGGCCACGATACCGAGCGCCACCGCGATCGGCACGTTCATCACGACCAAGCCCAGGATGCAGGCGATCAGCAGGAAGATGGTCACTCGGTCATCTCCGCCGCCTCGGCCTGATGCTTGATCTGTCCAGCCCGGGCCGCGCGCAGCGTCTCCGGCAGGTTGAGCGCCTGGGCGATCATGAACAGAACTGCGCTGATTGGAATGACCGACTGGGTGTACTTGCTGGAAATATTCGGCAGGCTGATGAGAAAATCGGTGGCGAGCATATCCATCACTCCCCAACCGACCCAGGCAAGCAACAAGAAGAAAGCGAATACCAAAGCCTCGGCCAAAATCACCAGCGGCAGGCGAAAGCGCCGCGGCACGGCCTGCACCAGTCCCGGCACGCCGATGTGGGCGCGCTTTAGAGCTGCGAGCGCCGCGCCATAATAGGTGAGCCAAGCGAGCAGGACTGAGGCGATCTCATCATACCAAGCGAGCGACACGCCTACCGTGCGACAGATTACCCCTAGCGTGATCTCCGCGGCCAGGGTGACCATCAGCACGATGACGATCCATTCCAGCAGGCGCTCGAATAGCGTTCGCAGGCGTGACATTATTCTGGCTGTATCCCCTTCAGATCTAAAACACCGCCCCGCCCCGGAGCGGTGTGTAGCGCCTGTGGTTACTTGCCGAGCGCCAGCGCCTTGTCTATGAGTTCCTTGCCGCCAGGGACTTCCTTTCCGAACTCGACGTAGATGGGTTTGCTGGCCTTGATGAACGCTGGTTTGCCCACCTCGTTGACCTGCATTCCAGCGGCCTTCATCTTAGCGAGAAGCTCGTCATCGAGCTTCTGGGCCGTGGCGTAGACGTAGGCCTGCGTTTCCTTGGCGGTTTCCTCGAGTATCTCGCGCACATCTGGCGGCAAGCTGTCCCATCTTTTCTTGCTTGCGGTCAGATACGCAGGCGTATAGACATGGCCGCTCAATGAAAGATATTTCTGCACCTCCTGGAATTTAGAGCTGTATATCTGGGTCAGCGGATTTTCCTCTCCATCCATCACGCCCGTTTGCAATGCGGTGAACACCTCGGACAATTTCATCGGGCTTGGATTGGCGCCGTAGGCCTGAAACATCTTGACCCGCCACTTGCCTTCCGGCACGCGCAGCTTGATGCCTTGCAGATCCGCTGGTGTCTTGATCGGATGTTTGTTGTTGGTGATCTGACGGAAACCATTCTCCCATACCGCAAGGATTATCAATCCCTTTGGCTCGACGGTCGGCGCGAGTTTCGACCAGAAGATTGCTTTTTGGATGCGCTTCATGTGCTCGCGGTCCTTGACCAAGTACGGCATCTCAAACACTCCAAACAAGTCATTCTCGGAGGACATGACCGTAGACGGCAGCGACATGTCCAGCGTGCCGAGCTTGAGCTTCTGCACCATTTCCTTGTCTCCGCCAAGCTGGCTTGAACCGTAGACTACGACCTTGGCTTTATCGCCCAGCCTGGCATTGGCGCGTTTGGCGAATTCCAGCGACGACAGTTCAAACAAGGATCCTGGGCTGCCGACGTGGCCGAGTTTCAATTCCAACTGCGCGCGCGCGGGCGCCATGAAAATACTCCCCAGCGACATCGCCGCAATAAATAGCATCAGGCGTCTCATGATTGTCCTCCTTGGTTGATCTTAAAATTATCCTTCATCTGTTGAATTAAGCTGCCGCATTTCAGCGCGCGTTGGCGATCGGCGTTGAATCTCTCCGTATCAACATCGCCGTGATGATGTTGGTGGATTCCTCCGGATTAAGGGACCGACTCGCGAGCCTCTTAGCGTGCACCCTCACCGCGCCTACCAGCCGCGTGCAACGCAAAAACATTATACAACCCTTCCTTCTGCAACACGCGCATCGCCTTGCATGGACAAAACAGCATCCGGCAGCGTTTTTTCAGCCTATGGCAGCGCTAGTGAAAATCGCGGCTTGCGGTTTTCAATCTCCCAAGCATTGCCGTGTTGTCTATTAATTTGCCTGCGATCAAGTGGATTATATCCCCTTCCCTCTCCAAGACACCGTGAACGGTTAACAAACGCGAAGTCAATAATTCACGGCGTTGTTTTTCGGCGAGATTGCGCCATACGATGATATTGATATGGCCCGTTTCATCCTCCAGCGTCACAAACGTTACCCCGCTAACTGTATCAGGATGCTGACGGCCGATTACCAGCCCGGCGGTACGTGTTATCTTTCCGTGCGGAAGCTCGCGAAGTTCCGCTGCAGTCATTACACGCAGTTTTCTTAGCTTTCGCCGCAGGAGCGCCAACGGATGCCGCCCAAGAGTGAGCCCCAGGTTTTCATAATCCGCGACCAGGTCCTCGCCTTCGGTAGGCGCTGCGAGGCAAGGCGCAGTTTCATGAATGGAAGCATTCGCGAGCAAGGCCGGAAATGCTTCTTCACCCGCCACTTTCCAGTGAGCCAGGTGGCGGTGGCCGGCAAGAGAAGCCAATGCTCCGCCCGCGGCCAGGCATTCCAAATCATGCCGCTTAAGCTTCACGCGACGCGCTAGGTCTGCAACACTGTCAAACGGCTCGCCCGCACGTATCGCAACAAGTTTTTCGGCTGCTGACAATTGGAGACCTTTGATCATTCTCAGCCCCAGCCGGATAGCCGGCTTGCCATTCTCGCCTTGTTCCAGTGTGCAATCCCAATTGCTGCAGCACACATCAACAGGGCGCACCTCTACACCATGACGTTTTACATCCTGTACCAGCTGGCTTGGCGCGTAGAACCCCATTGGCTGGCTGTTGAGCA
>DASPRI010000181.1:0-11562 GCA_035624535.1 Burkholderiales bacterium | reverse complement strand
CGCCGGTAAACGCGGCACCGTTGCGTAGCTGCCGAACCCGACCAGGGCCGCGCCACGGACTCATAAACGGTGCCGCCGGCAGTTCCTGCGAGCGGAAATACCAGCAACCACTCGGCGTCTGCCTCCACCGCTGCCTTGAATTCATCGGGTACCATCACCGAGAGATTAAAATGGCGCAGATTCTCGCCCGAGCGCTTCGCTTCGATGAACAGCTCGATATCCGGATGGTCACAGCGCAGCACCCCCATATGGCGCCGCGCCGCGCGCCGCTGGAAAGGATGGTGGCGCACCTGCTGTCCCACATGCTCATATAAGAGAGCGGACCCGGTGCAACAGTCGCGCCGCCTGAATCCTGGTGTCCCTTGGGATGCAAGGTTGAAAAATCGCAACCGATGCCCCCACCCTGCTCCATGGTGACCGCGCTCTCCTTGAGTGCGGCGAAAATTCCGCTAAGCGAATCCTCGATGGACCCCATCATGAAACAGTTGAATAGGGTCGCCTTGCGGGAAGTACCGGCGCTTGCCAGTATGCGGCCCCCGGGAAGGAAACTGAATCCCTCCAAAGCGGCGTAAAAACGACGCTCCCAAACTTCGCCGTCAGACTTCTCCACCTGTGCGAGGCTTCGCGCCACCGGCGCCAGGTATCTTCGATGGATTGGTCGACACTGGCTCCCTGCGAACGATACTTGGCGTTCCAAACCCGCACTGAAACTTCGCCGAGTGGAAGCAGGGCATTTGAAAGCTGCGATTCGCTGGCGCGTGGCTTCATAATAGCAGTTTAACCAGCACGCATGATTGTTCGATACATGAAGATCGCCTTTTGCAAATCATTTTCTTGCTTAAGGTACTATGAGTTGAGACACTCGCGTGGCCTTTGATCTGGATCAAGTTAACTTGCAGCAGGACGGCTATGTTTAAAATGATGTTGATTGAAATTTCCCGGAGGATAACTGCGCGATGCGTGCGATGATGCTGAATGCGCCCCGCGAAGCGCTGCGTTTGTCTGAATTACCAGTCCCGACACCGGGTCCGGATCAGGTTCTGATACAAGTCCACGCCTGTGGCGTCTGTAGAACCGATTTGCACGTTGTCGATGGCGACCTTGTGGAAGGCAAACGGCCCATCATACCCGGCCACGAAATTGTGGGAACCGTTGCTGCAACAGGAAAAGCTGTGGAGCGCTTTGCAAAAGGCGAGCGCGTGGGCGTGCCCTGGCTGGGTTCTACCTGCGGTGCCTGTCATTACTGCCGTTCCGGACGGGAAAATTTGTGCGACAAGGCGCGCTTCACCGGCTATCACTTGGACGGCGGTTACGCGGAATACACGGTTGCCGACCAGCACTACTGCTTTTCAATTCCGGCCGGATATGGCGACGCGGAAGCGGCTCCCCTGCTTTGTGCAGGCTTGATCGGCTATCGTTCGCTGATTGCGGCAGGCGATGCAAAACGACTTGGCATTTACGGCTTCGGCGCCGCAGCACATATCATCGCTCAGGTAGCGCGACATCAAGGGCGGGAAGTTTTCGCGTTTACCCGGCGCGATGACCATGCCGCGCAGGCCTTGGCGCGCAAACTCGGCGCAGTGTGGGCCGGGGATTCCGCAGAGCCTGCGCCGCAACAACTGGATGCCGCTATATTGTTTGCGCCCGTGGGAAGCCTGGTTCCGACCGCGCTAAAAGCGGTCGCGAAAGGCGGTGTGGTGGTCTGTGCGGGTATCCATATGAGCGACATTCCATCCTTCGCTTACCGTGATCTCTGGGGCGAACGGGTGATTCGTTCAGTGGCCAACCTCACGCGCCGCGATGGGGAGGAGTTCCTCAGTCTTTGTCCACGCGTGCCGGTGCGGACCGAGGTGCAGGGTTTTCCGCTGGAGCGTGCTAACGAGGCCTTGGCAAAACTACGCGAAGGCAAAATCAGCGGCGCAGCGGTGCTGGTCATGAATGCGCAAGGAGGCCGTGCCGCTTAGCACCGCTTAAAAAAATGGACTCGAAACAGGAATTCGCGATGCCCTCCGGCCTTAGCCGAACCGAAGCTGCGCTCAGGCTGCGGAACGACGGTCCCAATGAACTCCCGTCCCGCAGGACTTCCGGACTGCTAGTCATTGCCCTGCAAGTGATCAAGGAGCCCATGTTTGTGCTGTTGGGCGCCGCAGGCGCGATCTACTTTGTTATCGGCAACGTGCATGAAGCGCTGATTCTGCTCTCGTTCGTAGTCATGATGATGGGTATCACGATTTACCAGGAGCGCAAGACCGAACGGGCGCTCGAAGCGCTGCGTGATCTGTCGAGTCCGCGCGCGCTGGTTGTGCGCGACGGTGTGCAGCAGCGCATTCCCGGCCGCGAAGTGGTGCGGGGCGACCTACTCATGCTGAATGAAGGCGATCGGGTTCCGGCGGATGCGGTGCTGTTATCGTGCAACGACATTCGGGTAGATGAATCGCTGCTGACCGGGGAATCAGTGCCGGTCAACAAGAATGCCTGGGATGGCAAGCAGCAATTGCAGCGTCCCGGCGGAGATCGTCTGCCGTTTGTCTTCTCCGGGACTTTGCTGGTTCAGGGCAAAGGGGTGGCTGAAGTTTTGAGCATCGGCGCGGCAACCGAGATCGGGAAGATCGGCAAGGTATTGCAAGCGATAGACGCCGAATCGACGCCGTTGCAACGCAAGACCGCAGCTTTTGTCCGCAAGCTCGCAATCGCCGGGCTTTTGCTGTGCGGACTGGTGGTGATTCTTTACGGAGTCAACCGAGGCGACTGGCTGGCTGGCACCCTGGCAGGGATCACCCTGGCGATGGCGCTCCTACCGCAGGAATTTCCAGTGGTGGTCACCGTGTTCCTGGCCTTGGGTGCCTGGCGCATCTCTCACCAACGGGTCTTGACGCGCCATATTCCGGCGATCGAGACACTCGGCTCCACCACGGTTCTGTGCGTGGACAAAACCGGCACACTTACCTTAAACCGCATGACGGTGCGCAAACTCTACTCCGGCGGCGAATTTCTCGATATTGGGCCCGACCAGCCCGGCGAACTTCCCGAGCAATTTCACGAGCTGGTGGAATACGGAATTCTGGCAAGCGAGATCGACCCTTACGACCCGATGGAAAAGGCGCTGATGGTACTTGGCCAGCGTTTCTTGGCGCAAACCGAGCACTTGCATTACGACTGGGCGCTGAAACACGAATACGCCTTGTCTCCGGAGCTGCTCGCCCATTCACACGCGTGGAAAGCCCCCGCCGGAAAAGGCTACATCGTTGCTACCAAAGGTGCACCCGAGGCCATTGCTGATTTGTGTCACTTGCCCGACAGCATGCGCCAGCAGCTCCACGAAAAAGTCGGGCAAATGGCAGCGGAAGGATTGCGCGTGCTGGGTGTAGCGCGGGCACGCTTCGAAGGGGCGCACTGGCCGGACGGCCAACACGATTTTGACTTTGAGTTGGTGGGCCTCATCGGACTCGCCGACCCGGTGCGCCCGACGGTTGCCGCGGCGCTGGCGGATTGCTACAGCGCGGGCATCCGCGTGGTGATGATTACCGGCGATTATCCCGGTACGGCGCAGGCTATCGCCCGGCAAATTGGCCTGATTCAGCACGATCAAATAATCACCGGTGTCGAACTCGATGCCATGGGCGATGAAGAATTGCAGAGGCGGATTCGCAATGTCAACATTTTCGCGCGGGTTGTGCCGGAACAGAAATTGCGCATTGTCAACGCGTTCAAGGCCAACGGAGAAATCGTGGCAATGACCGGCGACGGGGTAAACGATGCGCCGGCACTAAAAGCCGCCCATATCGGAGTAGCGATGGGCGCGCGCGGCACCGACGTCGCGCGCGAGGCGGCTTCGCTCACGCTGCTTGACGACGATTTCGCCTCCATCGTCGGTGTCATGAGGATGGGGCGGCGCATCTACGATAACATCCATCACGCCATGACCTACATCCTCGCTGTGCACGTGCCGACTGCGGGCATGTCGCTGATCCCGCTGCTGATGGGCTGGCCGTTGATGCTGTTCCCGGAGCATATCGTATTTCTCGAGTTTGTCATCGATCCGGCTTCATCGATTGCATTCGAGGCGGAACCCGGTGAACGGGACCTGATGCGGCGCCGTCCACGCGACCCGCGCGCACCCTTGTTTAGCCGCCTGGCTTTGATCTTCAGCCTGCTGCAAGGAGCAGGCCTGTTGATTATCGTTTGGGCGATCTACGCTTACTCGCTGAATGCGGGTGCCGGGGACAATGAGGCGCGCGCGTTTGCATTTGCGACCATCGTTTTGGGCAATCTGGGTCTCATTCTCGCCAACCGTTCCCATGCGCATGCCCTGTTGGCCGTGATGCGCAGGCCCAATGCGGCCCTGTGGTGGATTGTGGCCGGCACTCTCGCCGGTTTGGCGCTGGTTTTGTTCCTGCCCCCGCTGCGGGAACTGTTTCGGTTTGCTCCGCTGGGTCCGCGTGAGATTATGATAAGCGCTGGCGCGGCCTTTATGGCAATCTTGTGGTTTGAGCTGATCAAACGTCTGCCTGGCACAAGCCGATTTCGTAAACCTTAACATTTGCAAAGGCGCCTGCATGCAGCAGCTTCCCAGAATAAATTCCGAAACCGAGCTTGCTCTTTCAGCAAAAGTCGCATTCTTGAGACAAGCGCACGTCTATCGAGAAGCAACTACCCATGTAAAAACAGTGGAAACGCATCGATCCTGGGTCTTCTTGACCGATCATTATGCTTATAAATTGAAAAAGCCGGTCCGCTCGGCATTCATGGATTCGAGCACGGTTGGCGCGAGGAAATTTTATTGCGAGGAAGAGGTGCGGCTCAATCGGCGCTTGGCGGGGGATGTCTACCTCGCGACGGTCCCGCTAACCATGGACCGCGCCGGCATGCTGGAACTGAATGGTACGGGACCCGCGGTGGACTGGCTGGTGAAAATGCGCCGTTTACCTGCTGACCGCATGCTCGACATCGTTATCCAAAGCAAGCGGATCCAGGACAGCCAAACACACGCGGTTGCATTAAAGCTGGCGAGATTCTATCAGGCGTCTGCCCCGGTGAGCATCGCGCCCATCGACTACTGGTCGGGCTTTGAGCGCGAGGTCCGCGCCAATCTCGGCGAGTTAAGCCGGCCGGTGTTTGGCTTGCGTAAAGAGCTGGTCGAGCCGCCGTGCGCCGCCCAATTGAATTTGCTGACGGAGGCGCCAGCCATGTTCGACCAAAGAGTCCACGAGGGAAGAATCGTCGAGGGACACGGCGATCTCAGGCCGGAACATATCTGCCTGCTCGAGCCTGAGCCGGTCATCATCGATTGCCTGGAATTCAACCGCGAACTCCGCACCTTGGATGCCGCAGCCGATCTCGCTTTCCTCGCGCAGGAGTGCGAGCGCTTCAGCGCGCCGCAGGTCGGGCAAATTATTTTGGACGTGTATAGCCAGGTAACGCGCGATCGCCCTGCAGCGATACTGCTAAGCTTCTACAAAAGCTTTTGGGCCTGCGTTCGGGCCAAACTGTGCGTGTGGCATTTAACCGATCCGATATGCCACGACCCCGCAAAATGGTCACAGCTAGCGAAGGAATACCTGGCGCGCGCCGGAAGTTATGCTGCCGGCTTTTAACAGCTGCGTAGAGCTTGTGCGGTGTGCGCCAGTGCCTGGCCTTTCAAGACTTAAGCAGATCTACGATTGATCCACCTGAATGAATGCGCGCAATCGCGTCCGCGAATAGCTTGCCAGCACTCAAAACGGTGAGTTTTTGCTGAATTAATGAAGCATCTAAACGCAGGGGCGGAACAGTGTCAGTGACCAGAATCTTGTCAACCGGCGCTTCGCGCAACACCGCGTTGGCGTCACCGGAGAACAGTCCATGGGTCGCTGCGGCATAGATTTGTTTTGCTCCGGCTGAACGGCACGCTGCCGCTGCCCGTGCAATCGTTGTACCGCTGCTGATGAGATCATCGATGATGACTACCGAATTGTGTTTCACGTCCGCAACCAGCGTTGCGCCGCTCACCGCACCCAGGGCGCGATATTTTTCCATGAAACCACCCGCGACATTTCGTGCCAGTCGGCGCGTGAGCGCCAGGCGGAAGCTCTCGGCCCGTTTCACGCCGCCAACGTCCGGCGAGAGTACGGTGACCTCATCCGAGGCTAACAGCGTTGCAAAGTGCTCGATAAATAGTGGTGCCGCTTCCAAGTGGTCGGTGCGACAGCGGAATGCATTCTGGTAGGCGGCGAGGTTATGCACATCCATGGTCAGGATATGATCACAGCCGACCGCTTCAAATAGGGCGGCGACGTAGCGCGTCGTTACCGGATCTCGGGGCTGAGACTTGCGGTCTTTGCGGGCGTAGCATAGATACGGCAGCACGGCGATTACCCGTGACGCACAGGCGTCCCTAAGGGCGCCAAGAAAAAACAACAACCGGCAAAGCTTGTCATTGACGCTTTGCTGGTGGTCACTATAAAGCGACTGAATGACGAAGACGTTCTTGCCCCGAACGTTTACCAGCGGCCGTGACTTATGCTCGCCGTCTACGAATTCCCGTTCCTCGTGCTCGGCAAGAGCCAGGCCGAGATGCCGGCTGACCGATGCGCCAAAATCGCGGCTCGCGTTCATTGCAAACAAACAGGCATTTTCCAGGCTCATGTCAGACTCCGGTCTCAACTACCCGCTTGATGTTGAAAGCCCTTGGCAGAAGAGCGCGACGCGCACTGCCCCAAAATACCACGACCCCCGTCGTGGTCCCCGGGCTAAGGTCCCCACAATCTCGGTTATTTGCCCCCGCGTGCGATGCCGCAGCTATTTCCTCGTCGCGGTGCGTCTCACCGGGCGCGGCGCAACCCGCAAAATGTCACTGACAAGACTCGGCTCGCGATGAACCAGCACCGGGACAGGGCTGTGAATAATCACCTTGACCGTTTCGCTGCCGAGTACCACGCCCGACGCGCCTTTTCTGCCGTGCGACGCCATATAAATGAGATCGCAGCGTTTATTCCGCGCAGTTTTGACGATTTCCTCGTAGGGAGAACCGCCCGGCAAGTAAAGGCATTGGCACGGTACGCGAGCGGCTCGCGCCATTTTTCGGATGACCTCAATATATTGTTTCGCGTGCTCGTTGAAAATTGCCTGCAGCCGCGCGCGTGGTTTCGAGGTGCCATGCGCCCATCCCTTCAGGGGCGCGACCGAAAATCGCGGCGTAACGTGCAAGCCGGTCACCCGCGCGCCCATCGCCTTTGCGAACTGAATGCCGTTTTCCACGGCCTTTTCGGACAGAGGCGAGCCATCTGTCGGCAACAATATGTGCTTGTACATCACAACCTCGTTTGGATATGGCGCTTGGCAGCCTGCCATCGCGACACTTGCATGCGTGGTTTAGCACCGGCCCTATCCGGTTTTAGCGGCGTGCTCCAGTGCAATACCAATCAGCTCCAAGGCGATAGCGACCGCGAGCAGCAACAATCCCCACCACACTTCGGGTGCAAACCACATGAGCAGCGCCCCTAGAACCAAGAACACTGCAGCGACGGCACGTCTTATTTTTCGATTCCTGATCATGCGCAATACCGACTCCATTTATCGAGCGGCCGGCTAGTACAACTGTCGGCTCGCGCTGCGCTAATCAAATATCAGGGGCGACCGATAAATTCAGCTGCTCCAATTGACGCGCACTGTATACTCGTCCGGACTATATTTAATGTCGAGGTCACCCCGGTATGCACGGCGCACCGCTTCACCGATGCGGCGCGGAAGATGCACGTCGGTAGTGGTGATTACTATTTTATCCGGATGGTCCTCAATTCCCATTATGCGATGCAGCGCGTGATCAGAGTTTTCCTTTGTTTCCTCATTCCGCACCAGCCGCATCAGCTCGGCACGGTTGGCAGTCGCGATCCTGCCGCTGAGAGTAACATAACCAGCGGGATAACGATCTTGCGTTCTGTGGCATGCCGGGCAGAGATGTTCATGAGCGCCAGCAGGACGCGACAATCTCTGCCATCGGCCCTGGTGAAATACAATGCCGCACTTGGGGCACGCCGACGGTTCGCGGGGTTTGGCGCGCGCTTGATACGGGTCGTGTACTACTTCCTCGATTTGGCGATCAAGATGGTGGTGGCGGTGGGCTCTGGGTTCTTTTTTGTCCATGACGGCTCCGGATCAACTAGTTACTGTAAATCTGCCTCGCTGGCATCGCGCGGCTGTTCCCTGTGGTGTTTTACCGCGCCGCGCCCGCTGCGACTGCTATCCTCCAGCTGGCGGCAAGCCGCTTCGAAAGCGTCGCGCAAAGCGACATAGACGTCCTCGTGGGCATCGCGGTTGACGGCAATCGTGTCGCCCACATGCAAGGCGATTCTGACATTGAAGTGATCACCCTGATGTTTATGCTTGTGAGGCCTTTCACCGGCGACGTGGCGACGCGTCACGAGCGGATGAAGTAGATCCAGTTTTTCGACTTTTTCACGAATATGCGCCTCGAGTGCATCCGAGTGACTTATCCCGTGAAACACGATTTGCAGGGGTGTTTGCACGCGCTGCCGTTCAGAATCCAGTTCGTCTTATATCTTTCTCGCGCTTATGCTCGCGCGAGACCATAGTGGCAAGCGCAGATAATTCCTCGGCGAGCAGCTTCAACAGATCATCGGCTGCAACGATTCCGACCAGCGCGCCCGCGTCGTCAGTTACCGGCAGGCGCCGCACGCCTTTCAGCCGCATCAGTTGCGCGGTCTCCGCAATGCCCGCGTCCTCGCGCACTGCCAGGAGTTCTTGCCCCATGACGTCTCCGACCTGAATGGCGTCCGGGTTAAGCCCGAGCGCGACCACCGCCACCACGATATCCCGATCAGTCAGGATTCCCGCGGGAATGCGCTTTCCGTCAGGCTCATCCACAACCACCAAACTTCCTATGTGGGACTCACGCATCAGCCTCGCCGCCGCCTTTATGGTTGTGTCGCGGCGTGCGAACACGACCTCGCGGCTGCAGATTTCTCCAATCGCCATAGTGTTTTCCTTTTAAAGACAAATTAATTATGCTCATCCAGGTGGGATGCGACTTTGATCTACGTCAAATCTGCGCTAACACCGCACGACTTGCGCGTCAGGGAAGACCGGTCTTCAAGACCTTTCATTCTCTCACAATATTGACGAGTATCAAGCCTAAAGCAGTTGCGGCACAAAGCGCATAGAACACCGTGGGCCAATTGCCTGTCCATTGCAATAGCCCCCCGATCACAACGCCTTGCAAACCGGCCCCGATATAATTGAACAGATCGATGACGCCCACTGCGGTGGCTGCCATCTTGCGTCCGCCGAAGTCGCAGGCCGCAGCAAACAGATCGCCGACTGCGCCAAGCGCGAAAAAGCCGCCGAGCACCAGTAACGCGAAAGTGGCATACAGTCCGATTTCCCTGATGCCGAAATGCGCCATCGTGAGCATGATGACAATGAAACAACCCATGTAGATGTTTGCCACCTGATAACGCTTGGCGCGGAAAAACCGGTCGGCTATCCATCCTGCCGCAAGCGGCCCCACCATGATCCCCAGGGGCAGCGCTACAGTTGCCGCGGGAATCTTCGAGATTGCGACGCCGGACGTTTCTGCGTAGTAGAGCGGAATCCAGGTGAGAAGGCCGTAACGCCCCACATGCATCAGCATGGACGCCGCAGCATACAGCATGAATCTCCAGTTCGTGAACAAAATCTTCCACGCCCTAACGCCGCGGATTTCCTCGGGCGTGTAATGTTCCGCCTGGGCCGAAATCGATTCAGTCAATGTCTCCTTGTAGGGAGGGAAATTGGCATCCTGGGGTTTGCTGCGCACGACCAGGAACATGACTATAGTCAACGGCAAAGTGAATAGCAGCACCGGATAGGTAAAAGCGGCGCGCCAGCCGTAGTTGGTCACGAAGTAGCCGGTAACGACCCAGACCACCAGGGTGGAAATTCCCATTGATGTCGCGTAAATTCCGGTCGCAAAGCCGCGCCTGGATTTCGGGTACCACTGGCTGATCATGCCATTGGTCGACGCGTAAGCCTGCCCTTGAATGAAACCATTCACAAAAAGCGCGCCGAGAATGAAATTGAGATTCGATAAGCCTGCGATCACGATATTCATAATGGTCGTGCCGATTCCGCCTATGGTATCCATGATGCGGGCGCCATATTTGTCGGCAAAGCGTCCGCTGATAAACACCCCTAGTGCATATGCCCAAAGGATTGCCGTTGCGCCCATTCCTGCTTCGAACTTTGTGATTTTCAGATCGCTGATAATCCATGGAATGCAAAAGCTCCAGTCAAGGCGCCCCAAATAGTAAAAGCTGTACCATACCGCCGCCATGACAGTGATTCGCCAAAAGCGGTAGCGGTCGTAGGCGAGCATTTGCTGCTCGGTCAGTTCCAGACCTTCGAACTCTGGAAAGCGCGAACGAACTGAAGTTTCCATGACGACTTTACTTAGGCAATTGCAAAAATGTGCTCAACCGGTGGCCTCAAGTCGGCCCCCGGCTCCATTGGCTGACCCCGCGGATTTCAACGAATGGATCTTAATCCTAATGACGGTTCACTACGGTCGTCGAACTATCCCCGTACTATCAGGATAGGCGCGTTGGCAATGCGGATGAATTCTTCTGCTACGCTTCCCATTAACAAATACTCGAAGCCGACTCGCCCGTGCGTGCCCATGACCACCAAGTCGGCCCGCCAGTTAGCCGCCTCTTCCCCGAGCACCGCCGCGACGCGGTTTTTTTTCGCATGGAGCAAGCCGATTTCCGGTTCCACACCGGCCTTGCGGGCTGTATCGGCCGCCTTGTCCAACAGCGTCTGGCCCAGCTGGTGCAGTTTTTTTGCAAGTTCATCGATATCGATAATGCCTTCCAGCTCGTCATCGCTCGGCAGTCCCACCTTTACCACATGGACGATGCGCAATTTTGACTTCATTTCCGAAGCAAGCTTGATCGACTCTGCCAGAGCCTGTGCCGAAGTGCTGCTGCTGTCGATGGGTAGTAGTATCCTCTTATACATTAGATTTCCCCATGAAGAAAAAAGATTTTGCGACGGTACAGGCGGATCGTGGTCATTCTCCGTCATCAGCGTTATTCGTGCACAAAAGCGGGGGAACCGGTTGTGCACTTTCGAGAAATAGTATCACAGGCTTGGCAAATGCGCTGCCCGGGGTTCTACAAATGAGAGCGCGCGGGACTCGATTGCAAGGCGCCGTTTTTCGATTCCGCTCAATTCCCGGCCTACGCTGCGTCATCATTGCGTGGTAGTCCCCGCCACAGTTTCTCCAGCGTCCCCCGATTGAGTTCGCTTTTTCCAGTAACTTGGAATATCAGGGCGATAGCGGCGCTGCACCAGATTGGCAACCAACCCGGTCCATCCCGTTTGATGCATCGCGCCCAAACCTAATCCGGTCTCGCCATGGAAGTATTCGTTGAACAGCATGAGATCTTTCCAATGCGGGTCATGCTGGAACGGACTGTCAGGTGGCAAAGCCGGAACGCGTCCGTATTCATCACGTCGAAACAGGTCCACCAGGCGTTCAGCTATCAGATTGGCGATCTCCCTTAGTGTCATCTTCTGGTTGCCAAC
>DASPRI010000171.1:0-2786 GCA_035624535.1 Burkholderiales bacterium | reverse complement strand
AGCAGATCGGCCAAGGTTTGTGTTTGCCAGGTTGCAAGAAATTGCGGCCCCCTGAGGGCAGGACCCGCTGCTCCGCTGAGATCCGGCATATGACATTCGGCGCAGTAATTATTAAAAAGCTGATGACCGCGATTCGCTTGGGCGCTGGTATACCAGCCTTTCTGTTTGGAGGTGGTGTCGGCCTGCGCGTTGCAAATTGTCGCGATGGCCAAAATTGTACCGATGGCAGTCATGCCAAGGTTAAAGACATTCGCAATTTTCATTTTCGCCCCCTAACTAGATGCAGATTTAGAAATGCTTTCCTACAGAAACGGCATTATTGCTTGAAACGGCGCCGAAGGTGTTCATTTTGACATAATGTTATTAGCGATTAATTCGCGCAGCCGCAGCAGTGCCGTAGCACGCGCCGGCGGCCACGCCGTGATCAAACAACGCCTCAAGGCGGTCGCGGTCTTGGGTTGAAAGTTCAATGCTAACAGCTGCAGCGTTCTCTTCCAGCAATGCGAGGTGTTTAGTTCCTGGAATGGGTACAACATCACCTCCGCTTGATAGGACCCAAGCGAGGGCAATCTGGGCTGCGGTGGCATTTCTCGTCTTGGCAATTTCCCTGAGACGATCAACCAGTAGCAGGTTCTTGGTAAAGTTCTCGCCCTGAAAGCGCGGATGGCTGTGGCGCCAGTCATCCGGGGCCAAATCCTCGGGGCTGCGGATCCGAGCGGTCAGGAAACCGCGGCCCAGAGGCGAGTAAGCGACAAAACCGACCCCAAGCTCGCGAGCGGTCGATAAAACGCCGTCGGTTTCCGGGTCACGGCTCCAGAGCGAGTATTCACTTTGCAGGGCAGTTATCGGGTGGACCGAGTGTGCTCGCCGCAGGGTCTCCGGCCCCGCTTCCGAGAGCCCCAGATACCGGACTTTCCCTTCCCGAACGAGTTGCGCCATGGCGCCCGCTGTTTCCTCTATTGGCACCCGGGGGTCCACGCGGTGCTGATAATAAAGGTCGATGCATTCAACCCCGAGGCGACTTAGCGAGCCGTGACAAGCAGAACGAACGCGTTCCGGAGAGCTGTCCAAAGCCCAGTAGTTCGGGTCTCCCGGCTTGCGGGTAATACCGAACTTAGTCGCAATGATGAATTTGTCGCGCTTACCCTTGATTGCTCGCCCCACCAGTTCTTCGTTGGTGAAAGGGCCATAGATTTCTGCCGTGTCCAGGAAATCGATTCCGAGCTCGAGCGCACCGTTTATGGTGGCAATGGATTCCGCCTCGTTGACCTTGCCGTAGAACTCGCTCATTCCCATACACCCGAGCCCGAGTGCCGAAACTACAAGACCCTGGGCGCCAAGCTTGCGGCGTTGCATGTACAAGATTCCTTCCTTGACTGGTTTTTGCCGGCTTAAGGCTCAGTGCTTGCCGTCGACACGGTTTAAAATTGCCGGTACTCCGGAGCGGCTAGCAAGTAGCTGCGCGTTTAATTATACTGTGTTAGCCGCTATGGAATCGTTCTTGCCGTTTTGAGTTCGTGCGCGGTCTCGTTTTAAGCTCGCCTTGGCAGATCGTGTGTTACCGGGATGTCGGGGATTCTCTCCCAGACCATTAGAAGGGATTGATGCCATGAATCAGTTTAGTACCACGGCCGCTAATGCCTGCCCGTCGTATGTGAAAAACCAGCGCCTAAAAGATTGGGTCGGCAGTATCGCCCAGTTGTGCAAGCCGGAGCGCATCTATTGGTGCGAAGGTACGCAGGAAGAATACGACCGCCTGTGCGAGGATATGGTAGCTTCCGGCACCTTTATCAGACTCAATCCCAAGCTTCGCCCAAACAGTTATCTCGCCCAGTCTGACCCGACAGACGTGGCCCGGGTCGAAGACCGCACTTTCATTTGCAGCAAGAACAAAGATGATGCCGGTCCGAGTAATAACTGGGTCGCCCCGGATGAAATGCGCGCAACCCTGGGTAAGCTGTTCGAGGGCTGCATGCGTGGACGAACCATGTACGTAATCCCGTTTTCCATGGGCCCGTTGGGATCGCGCATCTCGCATATTGGCGTGGAAATAAGCGACTCCCCATATGTAGCGGTCAGCATGCGCATCATGACGCGCATGGGACACAAGGTACTCGATGTGCTCGGCGCGGACGGCAACTTCGTGCCGTGCGTGCACTCGGTAGGCGTGCCGTTGGATCCTGGACAAAAAGACGTGCGTTGGCCGTGCAACAAGGAGCACAAATATATCGTTCATTATCCGGAAACACACGAGATTTGGTCCTTTGGCAGCGGGTACGGCGGCAATGCCCTGCTCGGCAAGAAATGCTTCGCGCTGCGTATCGCCTCCGTCATGGGACGCGATCAAGGTTGGCTCGCTGAGCACATGCTGATTCTCGGCGTGAAGCCTCCCCAAGGGGAAAAACTTTATATTGCCGCAGCTTTTCCCAGTGCCTGCGGCAAGACCAATTTTTCTATGTTGATTCCGCCGGAAACGTTTAAAGGCTGGAAAGTCACGACCATTGGCGACGATATCGCCTGGATCAAACCGCATAACGACGGGCGCTTGTACGCCATCAATCCGGAGGCCGGTTATTTTGGTGTCGCCCCCGGTACTTCAGAGCACACCAACCCCAACGCCGTGAAGATGTTGAAAAAAAATTGCCTTTTTACCAATGTGGCGCTCACTCCCGAAAGCGATGTGTGGTGGGAGGGCATGACCGAGACTCCACCGGCAAAGTTGACTGACTGGCAAGGCAAGGAGTGGACACCGGATTGCGGCCGTCCCGCCGCACATCCCAACTCGC
>DASPRI010000138.1:0-29472 GCA_035624535.1 Burkholderiales bacterium | reverse complement strand
CATTTTGTTTGGCATTACCACCGCAACGGAGTCCGCCGCGGTCGGCGCAGCGGGCGCCTATTTGCTCGCCATACAGGCTAAGACGCTCGACTGGAAAAGGGTGAAGGAATCTGTATTTCTCACCGCCAAGACTACCGCGATGGTCTGCTGGCTGTTCGTCGGATCGGCTCTGTTCTCTGCCGTGTTTGCAATCCTCGGTGGGCAGTCGCTTGTGGAGAGATGGGTGCTGTCGCTCCACATGACGCCGGTGCAGTTCATGATTTTGTCGCAGGCGATCATCTTCCTGCTAGGTTGGCCGCTGGAGTGGACCGAGATTATCGTCATCTTCGTCCCGATCTTTCTTCCAATTCTGAAGCATTTTCAAATCGATCCGATTTTGTGGGGCACACTGGTGTTCGTCAATTTGCAAGCGGCTTTTCTTTCACCGCCGGTAGCGATGTCGGCGTTTTACCTAAAGGGCGTTTCGCCGTCGCACGTGACGCTGAACCAGATTTTCGCGGGGATGATGCCTTATATGATGATCATCATTTTGTGCATGGTGATCATGTATTATTGGCCCGGCATGACCTTGTGGTTGCCGAATTATCTTTACGGGGGTTGATGGATCTTTCCTGGCTCCAGCGGCGCATTTGATTGGAATCGAGCGGTTTAAGACTTCCGCCGTGTTTTGTGTGAGAGTCGGACTTTTTGTTTTACTCGCGATGACGATTGATCTCGATCCCGTGTTGCGCCGCTACGAATAGCGTTCATGCGAGTCGAGCCAGGATTCGTGCCCGCGTTTTTTCACCGCATGAAGCCTGCTTGCGTCGGCCGAGTTGGCGTTCTCTGTAACCAAGAAGCGAGAGATAGCAGTAGATCATCGGTAAGAGCATGAAGAGCAAACTTTGGTCGCGGTGAATTTATTTCTTGCAAATTTCTGCCAGCTGGCCAAGCCACGCGTCGCGTTTTCGGCGACGAAATTGGAACCAGATTTTGTATCGGGGAAATTTTGGATCCGGCACGTTTACTGCGACCCAGTGATGTGTTATGCCAAGCATCGATTGGTCCTCAGGTTCCAATGATAAAACTTCCTTTGGGGAAAGCACTTTCGCGTGAGGCCAATCAACCAGCGCGAGCCTGTTTCGCTCTTTTTCATAGCCCACATAAGTGTCGCCCTTCCTGTGGAAAAGATCAGGCTTGAAATCTGGCGGCAATAGCGCGGCCACCTTCTCCTCCGGTGTATGACCTCTCATGAAGCCCCGGTAGGAGAGCCATATCGCGACAGTGAATCCCACAAAAATGAGAATCCCAATTAGCGTACCCATGCTAACGCCTCCTTTCGCCCTATGATAACAGGGGAGCGGCAATTAGCGGGATATCCAGCCTTCCGGCGCCATCCCCGCCGCGCATACAATCACATTACGATGGTACGATCTGCGGAATTTATGCCATGCAGTTAATCCAGCTGAGTGCCGCGGCAGCCGCGCAAGCCATTGGGAAAGGCGAATTGTCGTCCGTGGAACTAGTTACTGCCTGCCTTGAACGCATCCGGCAAATGGAAGGCACCATCGGTGCTTGGGCATTTATCGATCCGGATCATGCGCTGCAGCAGGCCCGCCGCGCCGACGATGCTCGCCGGAAGGGCAAAGTCGCCGGCCCTCTGCAGGGCGTTCCGATTGGCGTTAAGGACATCTTTGACACGCGGGGAATTCCCACTGAGTTGGGCTCGCCGTTGTATAAGGGCAACGTTCCTCAAGCCGCAGCGCGCGTTGTGGAAAAAATCGAGCTGGCAGGCGGTTTTGTCATGGGCAAAACTGTGACTGCGGAGTTTGCCTTTCTTTCTCCCGGCAAGACCCGCAATCCCTGGAAGCTCGCGCACACTCCCGGCGGCTCTTCCAGCGGATCGGCGGCTGGGGTGGCTGCCGGATTCGTGCCCGCGGCTCTGGGAACGCAAACCAATGGCTCAGTCATCCGCCCTGCGGCGTTCTGTGGGATTGTGGGCTTCAAACCGAGCCGAGGTACGATTTCAAATCACGGCACTCTCGATTACAGTCCTACCCTGGATCAGACCGGAGTTTTTACACGTAGTGTTCGCGACGCTGCATGGGTTACGTCGTGCATCTCGGAAGTGCAAAATCCCATCAGCCGGCAAATCAGCACATTCGATAAAAAACTCAAACTCGCTGCGGTGCGCTCACCAGTTTGGATCCGTGCCGAAGAAGCGCAGCGCAGCATCTTTACCGATAATCTCAAAAAGCTTCGCGAATCGGGCGCGGAAGTGGTTGAAACCGAACTTCCCGCCGCATTCACTCAGGCACACCCGTGCCTGCGACGCATCATGGCCTATGAGGCAGCGCAATTCTTTCGGGAACTACAAATGCGGGGGCGTGAAAAAATCAGCGCTGTGCTTAATGCGTTTCTCGATGAAGGCGCTGGAATTCCCGATTCGGCGTATCAGGATGCGCTGCACTTTCGTGAGCAGCTGCAGCAGGATCTTCGCGCATTCTTCAAGGTGTTTGACGCTATTATTACGCCGCCAGCCAACGGCGAGGCACCGGCAACGCTGGAAAGCACCGGGGACCCGGCATTTTGCACCATCTGGACATTATGCGGCGTGCCTGCGGTAACGATTCCAACCGGACTGGGGCCGCAGCGACTGCCACTGGGCTTGCAGATTGTCGGTGCCTATCAGGATGACGACAAACTGCTTGCCATTGCGAATTGGTGCGAGGAGCGGCTGCCATTTTCCGGGTTGTGTAGCTGAATCTGCTTGCCACAATTTCTGGCAATCAGAGCTGCGGCGCATCATGTGCAAGGTGTGCCGTGGAATTTTCATTTTCTGGTCTTGAGCCTAGTGATGACATGAGCCATCCGGAGCAACTTCTTAAACTGGTTATCGAGGTGATGCTGCCGCTCACTCTGCTGGTGGCGGCGGGAGCCATTTGGCCGCTGATATTCCGCGACGCGCCGGTTGCAGCTTTGCGCACCCAGCTCAATCGGCTGGTGCTCTACTTGTTCTATCCTTCGATCTTGTTTGCCGTCGCGGCAGTCACTCCGATTACTCGCGATTTACTTTCGGTACCGCTTCTGGTGGGCGTGGGCTCGCTTCTATCGGGTGCCGTCCTGTACCCTCTTCTTTACCGCAGCCGCTTGGGGCGCGGACTCAAAGACAGCACGCGGGCAATCCTTATGCTTGGCGGCATGTTCGGCAATACGTTCAACGTCGGCGTGCCGGTGCTCACTTTTTTTTATGGGCCGGATGCGGCGCGTTATGCGGTATTCAATGACATGTTCATGACCATGCCGGTGGTGTGGAGCCTGGGAGTGTGGATATCCACGCGACTGGGAGCCGATGATCCGAACATTCCGCATGAATCATTTTGGCGGGCGATGTTTTCCATGCCGCCTATCTGGGCATTCGTCCTGGGAGCGGCGGCGCAACAGCTGGGATGGGCATATCCGCCGCTGGTTAGCGCGACGCGCATGATCGGTTTGGCGACCATTCCGGTAATTCTTTTTGTTTTGGGCATGACCATACCCTGGGACCGGCTTACCCCGCGCCGGGAAATCCTCGCGGTGACCGCGATCAAACTTCTGGTGACACCGCTTTTGGTATGGGCCGCGGCAAGACTCCTCTATCAGCCCATGGGAGAAGCCCAGTATGCCGCAGTAATAGAGGGGACCACGCCCACCATGGTGGCGACGCTGGTGCTTGCAGACCGCTTTCACCTGGACCACTCCGCGGCAGCGCTCCTCATTGGCTGGAGCACCATCTTTTTCTGGATTACCCTGCCTCTTTGCATGGCGCTGGGGTTGATCCGTTGATGATTCCGCGATCGAATTGTTGGCGCGAATTTCGTTTATTATTCGTACTCAAGTTTCTTTGCCATCACCGCGGTCAACCCTGCTAAGGAGAGAAAAATGAAAGTTGGTTTTGTCGGACTGGGCATCATGGGTAAGCCCATGGCGCTTAATCTCACCAAGGGCGGTCATTCACTGTGCGTTTATGCTCGCCGTGCGGAAGCCATGAAACCGCTGCAAGATGCGGGAGCAAACCCTTGCAGCTCGCCAAAAGAAGCGGCGGAGAAATCGGAAGTAACCATAGTCATGGTTTCCGACACTTCCGACGTGGAGGAAGTCGTGCTGGGAACGAATGGTTTGATTCACGGGGGAAAACGCGGCTCAGTTGCGGTGGATATGAGCACCATCTCACCGGTAGCGACGCGCGAAATGGCGTTGAAACTAGCCGCGAAGGGCATCGAAATGCTCGATGCACCGGTTTCCGGAGGCGAAGTCGGTGCAATTAACGGCACGCTTTCCATTATGGTCGGCGGCAAGCCCGATGTGTTTTCCCGGGTCAAGCCGCTGTTCGAGTGTCTAGGCAAAAACATCGTGTTGACCGGTGGCAATGGGGCCGGACAGGTGACCAAGGCGTGCAACCAAATCGTGGTGGCTTTGACTATTGAAGCCGTAGGCGAAGCCCTTACCTTTGCGCGCAAGAACGGCGTGGATCCGGCCAAGGTTCGCGAAGCGCTGCTCGGCGGATTTGCCAACAGCAAGATTCTCGAGGTGCACGGCAAGCGCATGCTGGATAACGAGTTCAAACCAGGATTCAAGGTCAGGCTGCATCAGAAAGATATGCGCATCGTCATGGAAACCGCTCACAAGCTGGGCTTGGCGCTTCCCGGTGCAGCCCTGGTGACGCAGCACATGAACGCGCTGATGGGCGCCGGGGAAGGCGAACTCGATTCCGCCGCGCTGGTCAAGGTGGTCGAGCGGATGTCCCAATAAAAAAGGGCCGGTCTTTTGCCCTTGCGGGAAAGACCGGCCCGGTAGATAGCAGCTCGAAAACCTAGCCTCTCATTCGCTCTTTTACTTGGCCAGCGGACCTGGATGGGTCTGCTCGTACTTTATCCATTCTTGGGGTTCAATCAGGTTGTCATGATTGGTGTCAATCTGACTCCAGCAGCGCACTTTCATGCAGTTTTCACTCTGCTCCGATTTCGTTTGGTTTTTTGCCAGTGCCACGCTGGAACTTAAGGCTAACAGAACTGCAACAACAATCGGTACAGTCATTTGCTTAGTCATCTTTTGCCTCCTATTCGAGATTAAAAAAGATAAACACAAGCACACATGACCCGGGTCGACGCATGCACTCAGTAAGATTTCTACAAATAAAAAAAGTTTCCAGGAATTTTATAACGGTTCCAAAAACAGCAGGTCGGGCAGGAATGCCCTTGAGGGGTAGGCAAGAAGAGAAAAATTGTTAATAATCCTTTTGTTCGCCAAAGAACCGGAACGAGCCGGCGATATGTGGCTATAATAGGATTGTGCCTGCGTGTCTTGTGACTTGGGAGCCAAGCATGAAAATCGTAAAACAAATTTTGCAGAGCAAAACCCGCGGTGTTCTTGCCATTTCACCCGATGCCACCGTTTATGATGCGCTCAAGCAGATGGCTGATGAAGAAGTCGGAGCGCTCCTCGTAATTGATGCCGGCAAACTGGTGGGAATCATCTCCGAGCGCGACTACGCGCGCAAAGTGATTTTGCACGGCAAATCCTCCAAGGAAATCCAGGTCAGGGAAATCATGACCAGCAAGATCGTTTACGTGACCACCATGCATACCGTGGATGAATGCATGGCGCTGATGACTGACAAGCGGATCAGGCATTTGCCGGTCTATGAAGATAATCGGCTCGTCGGGGTGGTGTCGATCGGCGACTTGGTAAAGGAAGCGATTTCTGAGCGCGAGTACATCATCAAGCAGCTCGAAAGGTACATAATGGGATGACGCACTTCGGTGCCATCATCATCGGCGATGAAATTATCAGCGGCAAGCGCCAGGATAAGCACTTCCAACAGATCACTCAGGCGTTAAACGCGCGGGGATTAGGGCTTAGCTGGTGCGAATACCTCGGGGACGACCCGCAGCTCATCACCTCGACCTTACGCCGCACGCTGGCTACGCAAGATATCGTTTTTTCCTTTGGCGGCATTGGTGCCACGCCTGATGATTACACGCGGCGCTGCGCCGCCGATGCTGCCGGGGTCGAGCTCTACCGCCATCCCGATGCGCTGGCAGAAATCGTGGCGCAGTTTGGCGAAGCCGCTTACCCCAAACGCGTGCTGATGGCCGATTTTCCTCGAGGCAGCCGCATCATTCCCAATCCCTATAACCGCGTGCCCGGTTTCAGCCTCAAGGATCATCATTTTTTGCCAGGGTTCCCGGAAATGGCATGGCCGATGCTGGATTGGGTTCTGGATACCTGTTACCGGCCTTTGCAGCATTCCTCGCAAGGGGCAGAGCAGGCGATCATCGTGCGCGGGGCGATGGAAAGCTTACTCTTGGACGTCATGAACGACTGCGTAGCGCGTTTTCCCACGCTCAAGCTGTTCAGCTTGCCGCATCTGGGGCCCGGCGAACGCTGGATCGAAATGGGTGTGCGCGGAGACAAGCGGCACGTGCCACAAGCCATGCAGTTCCTGAAGCAAGGCGTGACCGCGCTCGGTTATAAATGGGAAGAAAGCCAGAGCGGCGGTTGAAAAGCCGCTGATGATCTTGTCTTAAGTTCTTTACAGGAATCGTTACCATGTCCAAGTCTTGGCCCACTACGGCGCTGGTGCTGAGCTGGGCCAGACTGATGCTCATGTCCATGATGTTGCCAATTACCCCGCTCAGCGTATGTTCATTTGCTGGAGCAATAGGCATGCGGTCGCTTGGCACGGCGCCGCTTGCCAATGGCTTGGTGGCCCAGATATTTGGAGTAAAATTTGTTTCCACCTTGTTTGGTATCGTGTTTCTCGGGCACCAGATCGGAAGTTTCGTCGGGGCGTGGCTGGGTGGTTACGTGTTTGACCTCTCCGGTTCATACCATGCCGTGTGGCTCATTTGCATCGGCTTGAGCATGGTTGCTGCCGCGCTGTGCTGGCCGATCGACGAGCGGCAAGTGGCGCGCCTGAATATTAAGGAAACGCCGGCGTGAAATGGGCCGAGTTTCAGAAAATAATATTATGGCTGGTCCCGCTGTTGATAGCGGGGGGCATCATCTATCTGGTCTTTAAAGCGTACATCAGCCCGGCCTTGCTGATTGATTTCGCCAATACGCGCCTATGCTGAATTTTTTCACCGGCGTTTTGTCATTAGTGGAATAATGCGCCATACAGGAACCGCAGTAATTTTTTTGCAGGGTTAAGGATGTGCCAGTTGCTGGGCATGAATTGCAACGTGCCTACCGACATCTGCTTTTCTTTCGAGGGATTCCACACGCGCGGCGGAGGAACCGACCACCATGGTGACGGATGGGGAATCGCTTTCTTTGAAGGACCAGGGTGTCGGCTGTTTCTCGATTCCAAGCCAGCCGCGAAATCGCCGGTAGCGGATCTGGTGCGCAAATATCCAATCCATTCGCTCAACGTGATCGCGCATATCCGCAAAGCGACGCGCGGGCCAGTGTGTTTGCAAAACACCCACCCGTTTATGCGCGAAATGTGGGGACGCTACTGGATTTTTGCGCACAACGGCACGCTCGAGCATTTTCATCCGCGGCTTGACGGTAATTACCGTCCGGTCGGCGCCACCGACAGCGAACAAGCCTTTTGTTTTATGCTCGAGACCCTGCGCACGATGTTTCCTCACGGTCAGCCGCAGGTTGAAATTCTTAATGCCGCGGTTAAAGAGGTCACTTGCGACTTGGCCCAGTACGGGGTGTTCAATTACCTGCTGTCCAATGGCGAGTGCCTGTTCGCCCACTGCGCCGACAAGCTTTCCTACGTGCTGCGCCGTGCGCCGTTTGGGCGTGCCCACTTGAAGGACCAGGACATCACGGTGGACTTCAGCCGACTCACCACGCCGAACGACAAGGTGGCAGTGATTGCCACCTTGCCGCTCACCGATAACGAACACTGGTTCACCATGGCACCCGGCGAACTGTTGTTGTTCAAAGACGGGGAGCCTTTGTCTAGCGCTTGAGTGCCAGACTCAGTCCGTCGGCGATCGGCAGCAAGGAAAGCGCAATCCGCTGGTCGCGATGCAACATGCCATTGAACTCGCGCAGTGCCACGGTATCTACATCGTGGTTGTCCGGTTCGGCGACGCGCCCCGACCACAGGGTATTGTCGATCGCGATCAGTGCGCCACGGCGAACTAATTTCAGGCAACGCTCGTAATAGGCGAGGTAATTTTCCTTGTCAGCGTCAATAAAGGCGAAATCGAAGATTCCCGCCTGATTTTCGGCCAGCAGTTCGTCCAGCGTTTCAAGTGCCGGTGCAAGGTGCAAATCGATCTTGTGCGCTACGCCCGCCTCGTGCCAATAGCGGCGGGCAACCCGGGTCCACTCATCGCTCAGGTCACACGCAGTAATTTTGCCATCCGGCGGCAACGCCAAGGCGACGCAAAGCGAGCTGTAACCCGTATACACGCCGATTTCGAGGCACCTTTTGGCGTTCATTAGCCGCACCAGCAGGGCCATGAATTGTCCCTGTTCCGGGGCGATCTGCATGCGGGCCATTGGGTCATGCGCCGTTTCTTCGCGCAACCTGCGCAAAATATCGGGCTCGCGCAGCGACACCGACAGCAAATAACGGTATACGTGATCAGCCAGTGCAAAGGTCTTGTTCACGACCTGATGGGACTTGCTGGCAGAGCCCTGGCCTTGGGAATGTTGTTCGCTTGCCAGTGACTGATCGCCCATTTCCAGAAATCGTCAATTGTGCCGCGCATTAGTTCCTCGGGCGGCTTTTGACCGAGAAAGCGCAGCACCTGCCAAAGCCATAATAATGCCTCGGCCTTGTTTACCGCGGGCGCAAGTGTCTGCTTGCTCAATTTCTCGCCCGCGCTGTTTAACGCCACGGGTAAATGCAGGTATTTTGGCGTGGGGTATCGCAACAGTTTTTGCAGATAAAGCTGACGCGGAGTCGAACTCAGCAGATCGGCGCCGCGAACAACGTCGGTGATGCCTTGTTCGGCGTCATCAACCACCACCGCAAGCTGATACGCGTAGACCTGGTCTGCGCGATACAGCACATAGTCCCCAACATTGATTTCAAGGCGTTGTGCGACACATCCCTGTAACGCGTCGATGAATTCAACAAGCTGCTTGTCAGTTCTCACGCGCCAGACGCGCGCGCTGCGATGCGGCGGCAGGCCGTTGCGGCAAGTGCCAGGATAAACGGGGCCATCAATCCCTTCAACGGCTGAATCGGCTATTTCACGGCGGCTGCAGGCACAGGGATAAATCAAGCCAAGCCCGCGCAAGCTGTGCAGCGCGGCATGATAGGCTTCGCGTCTCGTACTCTGGTAAATAATATCGCCATCCCACTCCATTCGACATGCCTCAAGGGTGCGCAGAATGTCGTCGCTGGCGCCTGGCTCCTCGCGCGGCGGATCGAGGTCGTCGATGCGCACCAGCCACTCGCCATTGCGGCTTTTTGCTTCAAGGAAACTGCCGACTGCGGCGATCAGAGAACCAAAATGCAGTGGCCCGGTCGGCGAGGGCGCAAAACGGCCGCGATAAGATGGCAGTTCTTTGCTTATTGCCACACTAAGATTTCGCCTTTGCCCGCATTCGCCAGGTCGCCCATGTAGCGGCGCACGCGCGAGCGCGGTTCAAGCAGCGCGAATTTGCTGTCAAGCGATCGCCAGGATTTGATAAGCAGCGTCAGATAAGTAAGATGGTGGGCGCCGCAATCGTTAAAGGTGGCGGGCAGTTCGTTCGGCAGGGAATTGAGCAAAAGTGCGCCTCGCTTCATGCCGAAACCAGGGCAACGCGCTACCGTTCCGAGCACTGCTATGGTGCCCGCGAGCATGCGTGCAGCGCAAAAATCGCCGCAATTGCCCTCGATCAACACTTGTCCGCGACGCATGTGGTCGCCGGTGCGGTCGCCGGCATTGCCCGTGACGATCACCGTGCCGCCCTTCATGCCATGCCGCTCTCCTGGAATCGCGGCCGCGAGAAAATCATCCGCATTGCCGCGAATGTGAAGCAAGCCATTGGTCATTTTGCTTGCAGCATAAGCGCCGACATTGCCATGCACCGTGATGGCGCCGTTTTTCATGGCATACCCGAGGTAAGCGCCCGCATCGCCCTGTACCGTGATGCTGCCGATGTTCATGGCTTGGCCTATTCGATCGAGTTTTCCGCTGCTGTTCTTAAATATGAGGACGCGCGCATCATCTCCGCTCACAGTAAATAGCTCGTCCACCCGCAGCCTGCGGTTGCCGCAGACAAGCTCCATGGCGGAGATTTCCACAGAGGATTTTCCTGTAAGAATATCGGGGGTGAGCGGCGACATATCTACACGCTGGTGCAGAGTTTCTTGCAAGGTAAAGATCAGCGCGCTCATGACATGATTTGATGCAAACGAAATTGAAACTGCCCCAGCTTGCCACCGTAATTACCCGCGGTGATGCGGCGCATGCCGTTTTTGGCCCCCAGTGCGCACACCGCTGTGATGCCTGCGCGCATGGCGTTGCGCACATCGGCTTCGGCCAATCCGTCAATCACGATCTCCAACACCGCGTCGACGTCTTCAGACAATTCCGACCGCGTGATACCGCGAATGGTCGGGCAAAACGCATCATTCGTCGAGGCCATCAGTGTCTTGTATTGCGAGCCGACTTTGGAGCCGGAACGCACGACACCGCCCGGAAATGGCATGATGACATTGCGTATTTTACGCATGGCTTCAATCGCCGCCTCACCGGCCGCAAGCGCCTGCGTCTGCGATCCCGCTAGAATCAGAAAATTCCCGCCGCCGACCGCCTTCGCCGTACCCGTGGTCTCTTCGCACAGGAATTCGCCGTCCATCACCGGCACGCGCCACAGCCGTTTGCCGGCGATCAGTTTGGATGATTGAAACCCATCCCCGAAATAGCGCAAATTTTTGCCCAATGGCAAGGGCTCGCCTTCCGATATTCCTGCAAATGCGGCGCTGGTGGGAGAAGTGAGCACACATTGGCCGATGCGTCGCTCCAGTTGCTTGGCGAGTTCCTTGCCGGAAACAGCGAACAGGAGTATGGATGCTCCCGGGCGACCGTCAGGCGTTTCATCCGGTTCGAGAGTACGTTCGATCCCGGCCTCGCAGCCGCAAGCGATTACCGAGGTAGCGAAACCAGTGGCCGAGACCGCCGCGTGGCAAGCCCATTTGAGATTGTGTGCCGTTACGATAACCCGCGTCGCCTTCATGCCGAATGCTTCAGCAAAAGTGTCGTCTATAGTGACTCCGTTAATGACCATTAGTCGCTGCGTAAGGAATTAGAAGTAAAACGTATGCCCTTCCCCGCGCTCCTCATAGCTTATTGCTTGCGGCAGGGATGCGGTACCAGCTTGTTACCGTGTCCGAATTCTTGCATCTCATCGGAGGCGATCTTGAAATTGTCCATGCGCATCGTCTGATAGCGCTCGAAATACGGCTTGATCTGTTTTTCAATGCTGTTATCGTATTCGGGCTTCACCACATGCGTGTTGCCCCAGGTAACCTTGATGACTTTGCCGTTTTGAGCCACCAGTTCCCCGTCCTTAAACACATACTCGGGCTTGGCGAACATCTTTTCCTGATCGCTCATTTCGCGGTAAACCGTGATGTCCGCTGCGGCTCCCGGGCCGAGATGGCCGCGGTCGGCCAAGCCCAGGATTTTAGCCGGTGCAGCGCGGGTCATAATGGCGATCTCGTAGAGCGAGTATTCGCGCTCAAGGCTTGCCAGCATGCTCATGGCGGCAGCGTCGGGGTTGATGGTGGCGAGCATGCTATTTCGGTACGATTTGTCCATGAGCAGTTTGATCAAGTGAGGGTAGCTTGTGAACGGCGCGCCGTTGGGGTGATCGGTGGTGAGGAAAACGCGCCATGGATTGTTGACCATCAAAAATATTTCTAATCCGATCACCCACTGCAGTGCGTTGACGAAATTCTGGTCGCGATAGTTAAACGGCACCACACCGCAACCGGCATCGCACTCGATATCCATGACCACCCATTTTTTTGGCCGGCCGAACGGAGCGCCGCGGTATTGTGCCATGCTATCGCCGGAAGCGGTGACGGTCTGCCCAAACATGATTTGTCCCACGTCGGCGGAAATGTTCTTGTTCTGGTTTATGGCTTCGGCAACTTGCGCAGCACCTGAAGAAAATTTCCGATCGCCCTCGGTGCCGTAACTATGGAACTGGATATGCGTGAGGTGCATCGGCAGGCCCTCGGCGGCTCGTATGGTTTCCAGAGTGGTCTCGACGTTTCCCGGGACTCCGAGGTTGCATCCGTGCACGTGCAAGGGATGGGGTACGCCGAGATCGCTGAGCGCCTGGGTCAGGGCTCTGAGTACCTGGCGCGGAGTGACATGGTAATAAACATGTTGTTCGTCGACGTCCAGCTTGCGCTGGTTAAATTTGAACGCGGAGATGCCTCCCGGATTCACCACCTTGATGCCCATGCAATGCGAGGAGTTCAGCGTCCACCCGACATAATCGTTGATCGCTTTTTGATCGGATTTGGCGGCCAGCATCCGTAGGAAAAAATCATCGCTTCCGAGAAGCGCATATCCGCCCTTATCGATGATCGGCGTGTCGCCCATCTCCATGTGCGCCTGGCGCGCGTTTACCGGCAGCATCGCCGGCTCAAAGCACGCGGTGTAGCCCATTTCTGCATAGCGATAGCCGGTGGTAAACGTGGAAGGCGCTGCATGACCACAGCCGGAGCGAGTGAGCAAGGTGCGGGCCACGATCTCGCTACGGTGATCCTCGGGCAGCAAATTGCGCGCGATATTCACTTTGCCGCCGCCGATATGAGTGTGCAGGTCAATCGCTCCAGCCATCACAATGCTGCCGGACACGTCGTATTCACGGTCCGCGCGCTCGCCCTGAGCGGGCGGAGCAGCGATATGGCCGTCGCGCACGAATAAATCGCGCACCTCGCCATTGACCTCGTTGGCCGGGTCATAAATTTTACCGCCTCTGAGTCTAGTGAGCATTGCCGGAGCTACAGCGCCTTTTCAATTTCCTCGGCAACCTGGGCTACCGAGGGCAGCGCGCTTTCGCGCAGCTTCCTTAGCGGCAGTGCCACCACGTTGTCGGTGCGATATACATGTCCCGAATGATCAACACCGGGTGTGGCGACCGGTATGTGAACCTGCGGTTCCTTGCTGAAACTCATGCCGCTTCGCGCCAGAACCGCAACAGGAATTGAGGTCTCCGGCGGGACGTTTTTCTCGTTGAAGCTTGAGACCCACAACAGGGCATCGGCTTCGCCTTCCCGCAGCATGCGGTCGGCGGAAAAATAGCGCGGATCATAACTAGGCCCGCCGTTTCCAAAACTCGTGCGCAACGGAAAGCCGCTCTGCCATGAGCACACTTGGTTCGCGGTCATATCCCCTTCATTTCCGCCTAACGGAAGGCCGGAAAAGCGCGTGCTGCGGTTCAAATCCTTCACCAGCTCGCAAAGGCTCTGCACGGTAAGTTCTGCATGCTTGAAATGAAAATCAGCCGCAGCCCAAGCCAGCACACCATAGCGCGCGCTTTGCATGCGCGTGGCGAGCTGCTGCAGTTCCACAAGCGGAACATCTGCAATCTGCTTAACCTGTAGCGGCCTTCTCGCAATCAGGCAGCGCAGGGCGCCTGCAATTTCCCCGATGCGCCTGTTATCGCAGGCGATGACAGTTGGTTTGCGCCCATCAGGAGCCGTTCCGGCACGAGTATCGAGTCCACGTCCGAAATACACAACTTCACGGAGGCTGCCTCCGAACAGCGCGTCGCGATTCCAGACATAGCGTTCAAAAAAACGTGGAAAACGGCCGGTGACGTCAGTTCCAGCAATGACCAGCAAATCAACGCGGTTCTTCAGTTCGCTTAACGTGGTAACAATCCACCCGCTGTCTTGAAGCGTAAGAACGTTACTCATGAAATAAACGCTGTTCATGTGGTCGACTACCGCGCCTACGCGGTCGGCAATCTGCATCAGCGCTCGCATCCCCGCGACATCAGTGCCCAAGCCCGCGATAAGCGGTTGTTTTGCGTTTCTGAGAATATCGGCAACCGCTGCCACGGCGTCCTTTTGCAAAGCGGTTTTCCCAGCGATTCGTGGAGCGGTTGGCTTGGAGGAACTTAATCCCGCAAATGCCTTGCTACTGATCGAACAGCCGTTGGCAATAACTTCAAGCTTTGCGGATTGTGAGGCGACACGCAAATCGTCGCATGCGAGTCCGCAAAACGGGCACGGCACTTCGTCCCATATCCCGGGAGATAAAAGTTGCGTCATGGAAATATTCCGCTTGCCACCAGAGGCGGATTGTAGTGATTAGGCACATGCAATACCGCCTGTAATGCGATAATGGCCACGCGTTGCGCGATGCAAGTCTCCGAAATTTTGGTATATTCTACCAATATATCCTTTGCATGGCAGTGCAGCACAATTAACAGGAATGCGCTGCCAGAGTGACACACTGGTCCGCAGCTGTCGCAAGCGAATTTTTATACTGAATGTGACCGGCTTGAAATACAATGATAAAAGTGAATGGCATGATAATTGCTGAATATTTCGGGTTAAAATTAATACATAATGAACGGCTTGGCGAGCGCTAATAAAGAAATTCATAGCGTGGTCGTCGAGGCTCCAGCACGCTTGCACCTCGGTTTCATGGATTTAAACGGTGCCACCGGGCGACGCTTTGGGAGCCTGGGCTTGACACTCGACGGATTCAGCACGCGCATTTACGCAGAACGCGCCGAAATGTTTTCGGTAGAGGGCGCGCAAACGCATCGTGCAATGCGAGTACTGCGGCGATTGCATGACCGGCTGGGATTGGATGGCGCTGTACGGATGGCAGTTGTGCAGGCGATACCGGAACATACGGGTCTCGGATCCGGCACGCAGCTTGCAATCGCCGCAGGTATTGCCTTAACGCGCCTTTATCAACTCGATCTCAGCACCAGAGAAATTGCCGCAATGCTGGACCGTGGAAGCCGCTCTGGCATCGGGATCGGCGCATTCGACCATGGTGGATTTCTGATTGACGGGGGCCGCGGCGAAAGCCATGAGCCGCCGCGCATTACCAGCCGCATAATCTTTCCGTCACAGTGGCGGATACTGCTGATTTTCGATTTGCAGTCTCAGGGTCTGCACGGCGCCGATGAGGATAAGGTCTTTAGTGCGCTGCCGCTTTTTCCCGAGGCGAGCGCCGCCCATCTATGCCGCTTGGTGCTGATGCATTTAATGCCAGCCCTGGTTGAGGCCGATGTTCGGGAATTTGGAAAAGCGGTAAGCGAAGTTCAGCGCGTGGTCGGCGACCATTTTGCCCCGGCACAGGGTGGACGTTATGCTAGTCGGAAAGTAAGCGAAGTGCTTGCTTGGCTGGAGAGCCGAGGCGTGGATTGCGTCGGGCAGAGTTCATGGGGGCCAACCGGGTTTGCCGTTGTGGATTCAGAAATTCATGCGTGCGACTTGTTGCGCGACGCGGAAACGCGGTGGGGGACAGACAATACATTACGATTTAAAGTCTGCGCCGCGCGCAATCACGGTGGAGAAGTGTTCTTGCAGCAAAGCAGCACAATCTAATTAAACCAATTCTCAAGGAACGTATGGAAAAACCTTTTGTGTTGCACATGATTACGCCCAGCCCAAATGTTAGCCCGTTCGATGTCAATATGGCGTATGACGCTGGTTACGATGCAGTGGCAGCATATACTAATATCACACTCGACCAAGTCGGAGCGCTTACTCAAGACGCAATCTTTTCACGTGGCCCGAGCGGCGTGAAGCGCACCGGGATTTTTATCGGCGGGCGCGAAATCGGCATGGCTGCTGATATGCTGGACGCCGCAAGACTCGCGATGGTGCCGCCTTTCGAGGTATCGGTGTTCGCTGATCCTTCCGGAGCGTTCACTACGGCCGCGGCTATGGTCGCTGCGGTGGAAAGGCAATTAAAGCGCGTGCATCACTGTGATCTGAAAGGTCTCGAAGTGCTGGTGCTCGGCGGAACCGGACCCGTGGGTACGGCTGCAGCCGTGCTGGCTTCCGGCGCGGGAGCCAAAGTGAAAATTGCCAGCCACAGCAGCGGATCCAGGGCACGCATGTCTGCACAGGTTGCCAATGCCCGTTACGGCGCCTCTACCGAACCGGTAGATGCGAGTTCAGAAGAAAATAAATCGGCCGCTATCAGCAATATGGAAGTGGTCATGGCCACCGCAAAAGCAGGTGTCCAGGTGCTGAGCCAACAATTAATGAAACAGGCGCCGCGCCTGCTGGTAGCGGCGGATATCAATGCGGTACCCCCAGCAGGCATTGAGGGCGTTGGCTTGATGGACGATGGCGTACCGGTTGCTTCGGGTTCGGGCAAGGCGGTGGGCATAGGCGCCTTGGCGGTCGGCAATATCAAATACCAAGTGCAGCACGGTCTGTTGGAAGCGATGCTCCGGGCGGAAAAGCCGATGTACTTGGATTTCCGGGACGCCTTTGCATTGGCGCGTAAATATGTCAGCTGAAGACAAGGCTTTTCTGGTTGCCGCGCTTACCGGCAGGACGCTGGCGCAATCCGCCAGCCGTGCGGGCATCCCGGTCGTAGTGCTCGATTTGTATAACGACTCGGATACTCACCGCTTTGCTCGGCATAGCCGAGCGGTCGCGCAGCATGACCACGGTTTCGATGCACCGGCACTGCTCAAGGCAGCGGAAGAAATCTGCCCGCCGCAGCGCTGCGCCGGGCTGGTATACGGTTCGGGATTCGAAGACCAGCCACAACTGCTTAACCAGCTTGCCGCAGGCCGAACGCTATTTGGCAACACCGCGGAAGCCGTGATGCGAATCAAGAACCCGCGGCACTTTTTCCAGCTCCTTGATGGTCTTGAGATGCCACATCCGGAAGTGCGCTTCACGCCGCCACGGCCCGCTTGCGGCTGGCTTGCCAAAAAAATTGGCGGTTACGGCGGAATTCACATATTGCCAGCTGCCGGCAGACAGCCGGACGAAATGCATTATTATCAGAAACTCGAGTCAGGACGCTGCATGTCGGTGACTTTCCTCGCCGACGGGACTAAATCGCACATCATCGGCTTTAACGAGCAGTGGACCACCAGCGCAGGATCACCGTTCAGTTATGCGGGGGCCGTTAGCCACGCGAAACTCGACGCCACATTACAAGGAGAAATCGCGCAGAAACTCGGTCAGCTGGTAAAGGCGAGTAATCTCGTTGGATTGAACGGCATGGATTTTTTACAACGCGGCAACGAATATCGGGTGCTCGAAATCAACCCGCGGCCCTGCGCGACCATGGATTTGTATGATGCCGATTGCAAGGAGTCACTTTTTGCTTGGCATCTGCGCGCGTGCAAAGGCGATTTGCCCGAAACACAATTGATTGAGCGAAAAATCACGCGAGGGCATGCAATCGTTTATGCCGAACGCTCGCTGCGCGTGTCGCTAAATACGAAATTTCCAGAATGGGTTAGCGATATTCCCGGAGCGGACCGGCAATACCCACCAGGTGCGCCGCTGTGCATGGTACACGCCCAAGGCTCGTCGACGCAGCAGGTTAAGCGTCTGTTGATGCAGCGGCAAAAGATGATCGCAAGAATGATAACGGAGGAAGCAGCGTGAGTGCGAATAATCGCGAAATCGCTAGCGGCTCGGCTCTGCACGCGCAGGCGGCGCAGTGGCCGAGTGTCAACAAGCAAGCTGCACCTTTGGTTGCAGCGTTGCTGCGTGAGAGTGAGCCACTGCGTCTTGGAGTGACGCACGGCCCACAAGGTCACACCATTGTGGATGCCGGAATCGATTATGCGGGCGGGCTGGAAGCGGGTCGCCGTATCGCTGAAATTTGCATGGGAGGTTTCGGCGTCGTCAGTCTTGCGTCAACCGCCATGCGCTGGCCGCTGCAAGTGACGGTGCATTCCAGCAATCCGGTTCTTGCCTGTCTCGGCAGCCAATATGCGGGATGGAGCCTGTCGCACGGAAGCGGCAAGGGCGCATTCCACGCATTGGGTTCAGGACCGGGGCGTGCTCTCGCCTGCAAGGAGGAATTGTTTACCGAACTGGGCTATCGCGATCAGGCCGACAGCACCTGCTTAGTGCTAGAAGTAGACAAACCCCCACCCCCGGAAGTAGTGGAAAAAGTCATGCGCGATTGCAGAGTCGAGGGGAACAAGCTTACCTTCATCTTGACGCCGACACGCAGCCTGGCCGGTGTTGTGCAAATCGTAGCGCGCGTGCTGGAGGTGGCTTTGCATAAGGTCCACACGCTCGGTTTTCCGCTTCAGCAGGTAGTCGATGGGGCGGGAAGCGCACCGTTGCCTCCGCCTTGCAAAGATTTCATCGAAGCCATGGGGCGCACGAACGATGCCATTTTATTCGGCGGCGCGGTGCAACTGTTTGTGAATTGCAGCGACAGCGATGCGAGCGATCTGGCAAATAAACTCCCAAGTTCGGCCTCGCGCGATTACGGCAAACGATTCGCGCAGATTTTCAAGGATTGCCAGTATGATTTCTACAAGATCGATCCCATGCTTTTCGCTCCGGCCCAGGTCGTCATAAGCTGCCTGGGCAGCGGCAACAGTTTCCGCGCCGGCAAGCTCAATGGCGAACTGCTGGAAGCTTCGTTCGGAGGCAGCAGTGGTTAGGCGGGTTGCCATCATCACCGATGATCCTGGCTGGCACGGCCGGCAATTGCGCCGAGCATTTGCTGCGCGTGGTTGGGACAGTCTGTACATTTCGTTGCAGGATTGTTATTTCGATTTAGCGCGTGCGCGGAACAGTCTGGTTATCCCGGGATTCAAGAATTGCCTGCCAGACGCGGTTTTTGTCCGGGGTGTAGCCGGTGGCACGCTGGAACAGGTAATCTTGCGTCTGGATATCTTGCATGCGCTGCGTGAACTCGGAGTGCCTGTTTACAACGATGCGCGCGCCATTGAGCGCAGCGTTGACAAGGCGATGACAAGTTTTTTGTTGAAGCGCGCCGGCATTCCGACCCCTGCAACTTGGGTCTGTGAATCGTCCGCACAGGCGCGCGCAATCTTATTGCGGGAGACGGCAGCGGGGCGCGAACTGGTAATGAAGCCTTTGTTCGGTTCGCAGGGCTTGGGTCTGCTGCACTTGAAGAGCGGTATGAAGATGCCCGATCTTTCCAAATATGCCGGCACAGCTTATTTGCAGAGCTTTATCAATTGCGCCAAGGGCGATTGGCACGACTTCCGGGTTTTAGTCGTCGGTGGCTCCGCCCGCGCCGCGATGCTGCGTCGCGGCACCACTTGGATCAGCAATGTCGCGCAAGGTGCCAAATGTGAAAAGATGCAACTGGATGAGAACATGCAAAGACTGGCACAGGATGCGTCACGAGTGCTCGGGATGGATTATGCCGGAGTGGATGTTATGCGCGACCTCCATGGCGAGCTTTATGTCATTGAAGTCAACGGCATTCCGGCCTGGAAGGGCTTGCAGGGTGTGTGCAGGGAAAACTTGGCACAATTGCTGGTGGATGATTTGTTGGCTCGCAAGCTCACTCAAGTCGGCATGGAAATGGTATGCTGAATATAATTTCCAGGGAACAACTGGCGCAAGCGTTGCAGAGCGCTTGTCTTGCGGAAATCCGTTCGCCGAAACCCGGTAATGTCAGCATATCTAGTGCCGGCCACGGTATGACGGCGCAACAGTTTGCGGCAAGCGCCAGGGTTATCGTGGCCCCGCTGACGGTTCCCCGTGCCAGCGTGGGTGAGCGTATTTTGCGTGCGGTTCAAGAAACGCAACAGGAAGTGGGTTGCAACACCAATCTTGGCATCGTGTTGCTTGCCGCACCGCTGTTGTGCGCAGCGCAGCAGCAAGACAGCGCGCGCGCGCTACCGCCGAGATTGCACCGGGTGCTGGAGGGACTCACGCCACGGGACGCGGAACTCGCGTATCAGGCAATTCGCCTCGCCAAGCCGGCAGGGCTGGGGCATAGCCCGCGTTTTGACGTAAGCGAGAAACCACGGGTTACCCTGCTTGCCGCGATGCAGGAGGCGAGTAACCGTGACAGCATTGCGCGCCAATATGCGAACGGATTTGCCGATGTATTTGACGTCGGCGTGGTACACGCAAGGGAAGCACTCGCGCGTTTTGCCAGCGAAGAATGGGCAGTGCTGTCGGCTTATCTGGCATTTTTAGCACGCTTTCCAGACAGTCACGTGATACGGAAATTCGGAATGGAGTCGGCGCGCGAGGTCAGTTCGCGCGCAGCACAACTGGAAAGCGCATGGCGACGTAGCGATTCGCCGCAGGCTTTGATGCCGCAATTGCTCGCTTGGGATGCAGAACTCAAGCACGCTGGCATCAATCCGGGCACGACTGCTGATCTGAGCGTCGCGAGCCTGCTTGCGTTGCGTTTGCAGGATTTTTTGGAAGGAAGATTTACCGGTTGTGAGGCGAAACATGCCTCGCACCGCCGTAAAACGAATCCTCAGCCCATCGGCGCCTAGGAGGGTAGCCGCCACTGAGTTTTCGGAATCATGTATCACTGTCAAACCAGCTAAATAAGGAGAGGCAAAATGGCAAAAATAGATCGTGTACTCGTTGGAGAATCACTGGTTGGCGAGGGCAATGAAGTGGCCCACGTTGACTTGATTATGGGACCTCGCGGCAGCTCGGTAGAACGTGCGTTCTGCAACGCGCTAACTAACAACAAGGACGGCTTCTCTACTTTGCTTGCGGTTGTGGCGCCGAATCTGATGACAAAGCCCAATACCATACTTTTCAACAAGGTGACCATCAAGGGCGCGAAGCAGGCGGTGCAGATGTTTGGACCGGCACAGCGCGCGGTGGCGATGGCCGTTGCGGACTGCGTTCAGGACGGCACGATTCCATCGAATGAAGCCGATGACGTCTTCATCTGCGTCGGCGTGTTCATCCACTGGTTGGCGGAGAACGACACCAAGATCTACGATTACAACTACCAGGCCACCAAGGAATCGATTAAACGGGCAGTTGCCGGACAACCCCGGGCATCGGAAGTGGTCAGCAAGAAAGGCAGTGTAGCGCATCCGTTCTCCCCGAAATAATTTGCGTGTAGAATTGTCCGGCGGGTGGCTGACCTGGTTTATTGCGCATTCGTTTCATTCGCGCCGGATGCCAAAGCGACCAGATCGCGGGCGCTGATACGACGCTGGTGCAGGGCGCTTGCAATGAGAGCGCCATCTGCGCCTGCCCGCGCCAGACGATTGAGGTCGTCGATATCGCGCACTCCGCCTGCAGCGTAAAGTTTTTTGTGCGGTGCGCGCCGCCTGATGGCGCCGAATTGATTTAAATCGGGTCCTTGGAGACTTCCGACGCGCGTGAGCGTCATGATGATGACGTGCTCGGGCCATAGTTCTGCATGATTGAGTAAATGGCGCTCGCCACAAAAGCGCTCGCGCTTGAAATCCAGCGATAGTAAGAGGTAAGGCGCGCAGTCACTTTTGCAAACTGTGGAAAGCAGCGCTGCATCGGGGAGCGATTCGCTGCCGATCACCGCGTGGCCTATTTTCAGCTCTTGCCACGCCGTGTAGCCCGAAATATCGGATATTCCCGAGTCCACCCACAGTTCGAGGCGGGGAAAACGCCCATGGAGTTTTTCCATTACCGCAATGTTGCTGCCGTTTTTTTGGATCGCATCAATATCGGCGATGTAGAGCAGGTTAAACGGATACAGATCGAGGAATGCATCGATGATATTGAGTGCGTCGCTGCCGGCGCATAATCCGGACTCAATCGGTCGGTACTGGTTACGCTCACCTCCGATGGCATGCACTACTTGGCCCTGCGACAGGTCTAGAACCGGAATAATTTTCATACCGTGCTCAATCCTGGAGATGCGTAGGTTCCAAAACGGACATGTTTAGTCTTGGGTCCGCTGGCAAGAAATTTAATCCGCGTCTTCATTGTTTCGCGCTCGGATAAACGGTTTCCAATGCGTGTCTTCGTCTATGAGCATATTACCGGCGGCGGACTGCTAGACCAAGCCTTGCCGTCCGGGCTGGCGCAAGAAGGCGACATGATGCTTAACGCCCTGTTGCGTGACCTCGGAGACATATCCGGAACGGAACTTGTTACCATGCGTGACCCACGGCTTCCCGAATTGGCGTTGCAAGTCGCGGTATACACGCCGCGCAGCGCCGCGGAGTGCGGGCGGGTTCTGGAGCAGTGCATCGATGATGCCAATGCCGTCTGGCCGATCGCGCCGGAGAGCGGGGGAGTGCTTGAGCGTATCCATCGCATGGTACTCAAGCACGGACGCCAGCTCTTGAGCAGTCATCCGGACGCTGTGCATCTTGCTGCGAGCAAGCACGCGACCTCGCGTTGCCTGGCGCAAGCAGGGATCGCCGCAGTTCCGACCTACTGGCCGGACGAACTACCGCACGACACAGGCGGCAAGTGGGTGGTGAAGCCCGATGACGGCGCTGGCTGCATAGAAACCCGTTTGTTCCACAATCTACTCGAGGCGCGGTGCTGGCTGATGTCCAAGCCTGGGAATTTTGTATTGCAGCCACTTGTTTCCGGAACCGCACTAAGCCTTTGCGTGTTGTGTTGCAAGGGTAAAGCGGATCTTTTGAGTTGCAATGAACAGCGCGTAGTGGTGAGTGACGGCCAATTTCATTTTCTCGGCAGCGTGCTCAATGCCGTGACTGATCGAGACGGGGCATTTCAAGATTTAGCAAGAGGAGTTGCCGCAGCGATTCCCGGTCTGTGGGGCTATGTTGGCATCGATTTGGTGCAAAGCGGTTCCCGGCGCATTGTGATGGAAGTAAATCCGCGGCTTACCACGTCCTACGCGGGCCTGCGTCCGGCACTCGGCCTTAATCCTGCCGCGCTGGTATTGAACCTTCTAGATGAGGCGATTCCCATGTGTTTGCCAGAATTTTTGCCGCGTCGCGTGGAAGTCGATGTTGAGGCACTGCGTGCCTAATAATACTGTTGGCTGGGATTTGGGCGGCGCGCATCTAAAGGTTGCGTTGTTGGACGGCGGCGGGCGCGTATGCAAAGCCATGCAATTGCCTTGCCCGTTGTGGCAGGGCTTGCAGCATCTCGACAAGGCTGTCTTTCAGGCGCTGAAAGAGATCGAACAACCCGCTGTGCTGCACGCACTCACCATGACCGGCGAACTTGCGGATATTTTTCCAGATCGCGATACCGGCGTGGCCACTCTAGTAGAAACCATGAAAGCAAATTTGCCGCCAGCGAGCCTGCGAGTGTTTGCCGGGCGCAGCGGCTTTGTTAGCCCAAGCCAAGCGAAGCAGTACGCAGGCGAAATTGCTTCAGCGAATTGGTTTGCAACTGCAGATTTGGTGGCCAAGCGGGTGCAGCAAGCGCTGTTGATCGATATCGGCAGCACCACTACTGATCTGGTATTGCTGAATTCCGGTGCAGTGCGCGCCCGCGGCTGGAACGACCATCAGCGCATGGCATATGACGAGCTCGTTTATACCGGGGTGGTACGCACTCCAGTGATGGCGGTAGCTTCCCGTCTACCGTTTGCGGGGGAGTGGCAGGGGCTGATGGCCGAGCAGTTCGCAACCATGGCGGATGTCTATCGATTGATCGGAATTCTGCCTGAAGGGGCAGACCAGTTTCCCACCACCGACGGGGGCGGCAAAATGATGCAGGACAGCGCGCGGCGCCTGGCGCGCGTGCTGGGCAGGGACCTTGAGTCGTCGCCGCTGCCGAGCTGGCAGCGGCTTGCCGGATACATCGCCGATCTTCAACAGCAGCGTTTGCATGAGGCCTGCTCACGTTTATTTTCGCTGGCATTAATAGGCGATGAAGCGCCGCTTATCGGGGCGGGAGTGGGCCGCTTTCTGGTAAAAGCGCTTGCCGCGCGCTATGCGAGACCTTATCTAGATTTTTCCGGCTTGGTGGAAGCATCGCTAATCGATGGTCTGCGGATCGATAGCTGCGCGCCGGCGGTGGCGGTGGCGGTGCTGGCGCAAAGCGCGACGCGGGAATAAAATCTGATCATGTCACTGCTGACTGAATTGCCTTATTACGACGACAGCGCGCGGCTGTTCGAGGCAATCGCCGACCTGCCCTGGGCGGCGCTGCTAGACAGCGGTAAGCGCTTCGCGCCGTATGCGCGCTACGATATTTTGGTGGCGGAACCCTATGCCACCTTGGTCACGCGCGGCAAGGTAACCGAGATACGTCGCGATGGCGCGAGTGAACTAAGCCCGGAAGATCCGTTTGCCCTGGTTAAGCGCCATATCGAGCCGCTACATGAAAGCCATTGCGCATTGCCTTTCATTGGTGGGGCGGTGGGTTATTTCGGCTATGACCTTGGGCGCAGGCTGGAACGCCTGCCGGTCATTGCCGAGGATACGGAAAAACTTCCGGATATGGCGGTCGGCATTTACGACTGGGCTGTAGTGGTGGATCACCACGAGCGCCGCAGTTACCTGGTCAGCGGTGAACGCCGCCCGGATATGCGCGAAAAATGGCAGCAGCTGGTGGCGCGTTTCACTCAGCCAGCGCAAGAGCGATTTCGCGCGCAGTTTCGCATCACGAGCAAAATCGCTTCCAATCTAACGCCGGAACATTACGCACGGGCCTTCAAGCGGGTACACGACTATATCCGAGCGGGCGATTGTTACCAGGTGAATCTCGCGCAGCGGTTTTCCGCGGCCGCGGCGGGAGACCCATGGCTGGCCTACCAGGCCCTGCGCATTCTAAATCCTGCGCCTTTTGCGGCTTATCTGAATACACCCTATGCGCAGATCCTAAGCGCTTCCCCCGAGCGTTTTCTCAAAGTAAAGGATCATCAAGTCGAAACCAAACCGATCAAAGGAACTCGGCCGCGCGCCGGACATCCGCGCCTCGACGCGGCGCTCGCCGAGGCGCTGCGCGAAAGCGAAAAGGACCGTGCAGAAAACCTGATGATTGTGGATTTGCTTAGAAACGATCTCGGCAAGTCGTGCGAAATCGGCTCCGTCAGGGTGCCGAAGCTGTTTGATGTGGAAGGCTTTGCAACGGTGCACCATCTGGTGAGCACCGTGACCGGTACCCTTGCCCGAGACAAAAGCGCGCTGGATTTGCTGCGCGGCTGTTTTCCAGGCGGTTCGATCACCGGTGCACCGAAGTTGCGCGCCATGCAAATCATCGAGGAACTTGAGCCGCATCGCCGGGGCGTGTACTGCGGCGCCATTGGCTACATCGGCTACGATGGGGGAATGGACACCAACATCACTATTCGTACATTGGTTTATTCCGCTGGCGCAATACGCTTTTGGGCGGGAGGCGGTATTGTCGCTGATTCGCGCTTGGAAGACGAATACCAGGAAACTTTCGACAAGGCCTCGGCCATGCTGAGGTTGCTCGAGCAGAATTTGATGGCCGATGTGGGTCATTAAACTCGGAGGCAGCCTAGCAGATTATCCGGATGATCTGAATCGCTGGCTGGAAATGCTCGCTGAAGCGGGCCGTGGCGAAGTAGTCATTGTTCCCGGTGGCAGTTTTTTCGCTGACCATGTGCGCGAGGCGCAGAAGCGTTGGGCCTTTGACGATGCGGTCGCCCACGCCATGGCGCTCCGCGCGATGGAGCAGTATGGCCTCATGCTTTGCGGTATGCGAACAGGTTTCGCATCGGCGCCCAGCGTAACTGAAATCCGCAGGCTGATGCGCAAAAATCAGGTGCCGGTCTGGTTGCCCGTGCAAACTCTCGCGTCCGAAAAATTGTCTCCGAGCTGGGATGTGACGTCGGATAGCTTGGCCGCGTGGCTGGCGCGCCACCTCGCTGCAGAACATCTGGTCCTGGTCAAGTCCTGTGCGCTGCCCGAGGGAAAATTGGACATGCAAGAGCTTTCAGGAAAGGAAATTGTCGACGCCGCGTTTCCCAATTTCGTTGCCGCCGCGCATTTTAAAGTGTGGCTAGTCGGTCGCGACGATTGCACCCGAGTCTTTTCGCTTTTGGCAACAAGCCAAAGGAAAAGCCGGCGCCTAAGCTGATCTAAGCCTATAATCGAAATGAGAGTTCGCGTAGGTGCGATGACAGATTGACGGGTGTGAAAAAAGAATGTTCAATTGATCTTTAGCATAGCAGGAATTATTTATTCAGAGATTCACGCCAATTGTTGGCCGGGCTGTATTTTCAGATCGCGTCGCGAATTTTTTTGGATGGCTGTCGTGCCGGCCGCTAATCAAGAAAAGGCGATTTGATGAACGTACCAACGGATGGTAAATCCGTCCAAGGATTTTGCTGCGCGGCGCGGCTCGTTTTGCTTGGTAAATGAAGGAAGCACCAAGATTGATTCGCGTCCTCGTTCCGGTTTTGGTCTATCTTCCGCGGGCCTTCGTGTTCGCGCGAAACCAGAAGTGAAGTGGCTTGTGACCCAAATGAGCAAATGGTCAGGACAAGTGCTCGCTATTGTTGACCTCAGAATGGAAATTCCGAACAAGAACATGACGTGGCATCGGTGACACGCTGGTAAGGAGGACGTGCATGGCATCACTTGAGTTTGAGCAGGAATTAGAAAAGCGGGTTAAAGAACGCACCGCTGAACTAATAAAGATCAATGAATCGCTGAATCGTCAGATCACCGAGCGCAAAGGCGTGGACATGGAGCTGAAGGACGCCCGCGCACGCTTGCAATACGTGCTCAGCGTTACTCCGGCGGTCATCTACACCAATCAGGCCTCGGGCGATTATGCGTGTACCTTCGTCAGCGAAAGTCTTGAGCATATCATGGGATATGCCCAAAAGGAGATGCTCGAAGACCCGGATTTCTGGACCACCCATCTCCATCCGCAAGATGCCCGGCGTGTATTGGCCGATGTGTTTCGTCTCATCGGCCAGGGAGGAGGCAGTGTCGAATACCGCTTTCGGCATTGCGATGGACACTATCGCTGGTTTCAGGACACCTTCAGGGTCATCAATGATGACGCTGGCCGCCCGCTGGAGATCGTTGGCTCCTGGGCGGACATCACCCAGCGCAAGCTGGCTGAATCCTTTAACGTGCTTTACCAGGCGAGCCTGCAAATCCAGGAACCGTTAGGGCTCAAGAAATGGGGCGATGATTTTCTCCGCAAGGGACGGGAGGTCCTTCACCTGGACCGGCTCAACATTCTCCTCGCGGATCCCGAGGGCAAATGGCTCGAGGCGGTGTCGAGCACCGAGACTGAGGAACCACTCGGAGAGATCCGGGTGCCGATTGGGCCGGAGGGCGGGGGGCTGGCTCAAGCCTACCAAAGTCGGCAAGCGGTTATCTGGGACGGCCAAACGCCGGTACCGGATACGCTCCGGCTCAAGTCCCCCTATGACCAGATCGAGGCTTTCCAGTCGCGAGCCTTCGCCATCGTGCCGCTGGTCGTCCAAGGGAAGTCGATCGGAGTCCTCGAGGCCGGCTGGAAACACAGCCGCCGGCCTTTCGATCCGGCCACGCTGGAACCCCTTCAGCTCCTGGCAACCCAGGCGGCACTGGCCTTCGAGCACGCCCGGCTCTATGCGGCGGCGCAGCCGGTTTTGAGGCGGTCCCTTCAACTCGAGGAGGTATACCCTGCCTTTGCCAAGGCGGTGAAAGCACTGCTCGCCTACGATCGGATCGGAGTCATCGTGCCGGAGGGAGAAAAATTGCTCGTGGCGCTATCGGTAGCCGAGCCGCCGCTTGCTTCTTGGCAAGGTCAGTCATGGCCCAAGACGCAGGGAACGGCAGTTGACTGGGTGATGACCCATAAACAGCCCCGTCTCGTCCGGGATCTATCGACGAATCAGACTTTTTCGGACGACGCCTTCATGGTCCAGGAGGGGGTTCGCTCGACCCTTGTGCTCCCCTTGCTCGCGGGGGGGAAAACGGTCGGAGTTTTTTTCCTCGACAGCCTCACCCCGGGTGCGTATACGGAGCGGGATTTGGATCTTGTGGACCCGGTGGCGCAACAGCTTGCGCTTGCGATAGAAAATGCGCAACTCTTCCGCGACATCGAGGAGAAAGGCCGACAGATCGAGATTGCCAGCCAGCACAAATCCCAGTTTCTCGCCAACATGAGCCACGAATTGCGCACGCCTCTGAACGCCATCCTGGGCTACACCGCACTGATCCTGGACAATATTTACGGCGAGGTACCCGAAAAAATCCGCGAGGTCCTAATGCGCCTGGACAAGAGCGGACACCATCTTCTTGGGCTGATCAGCGACGTCCTCGATCTGTCCAAGATCGAGGCGGGGCTGCTCAAGCTCAACCTCACCGACTACTCGATGAAGGACGTCGTGCTGACAGCCGTCGCTGAGGTCGAGTCCCTGGCGGCAGAAAAAAAGCTTGCGTTAAAGGTGGCAACGCCTTCGGACCTGCCCCGTGCCAAGGGAGACGAACGGCGCATCACCCAAGTGCTTTTGAACCTGGTCGGTAATGCGATCAAGTTCACCGATGTGGGCGAGGTCCGGGTAGAGGTAGCGGCTTCAAACGGCGCTTTCCAGATTTCGGTTGCCGACACAGGCCCAGGGATCGCCGAAGTCGATCAGGAGAAGATTTTCGAAGAATTTCAGCAGGCCGATAGTTCCAATACCAGGGAAAAGGGTGGAACAGGCCTTGGGCTCTCTATCGCAAAGCGGATCATCGAGCTGCATGGAGGGCGTATTTGGGTGGAGTCAAGTTTGGGAAAGGGCTCCACCTTCCGCCTTACCCTGCCGGTACATGTCGAGCACCAACTGGAGGCCAAATGAGTAAAAGGATCCTTGTGATTGAGGACCAGGAGGACAACCGGCGCATCTTGCGCGATCTCCTGACGAGCGTTGGCTATGAGCTGATTGAGGCCGTCACTGGGGACACTGGAGTGACCATGGCGGAGAAGCATCGCCCCGACCTGATCCTCATGGACATTCAGCTTCCAGGCCTTGACGGGTACGAGGCGACACGCCGGATCAAGGCCAACCCAGAGCTGCGACCGATCCCGATCATCGCGGTAACGTCCTTCGCGCTGAGCGGTGACGATATCAAGGCGTATAAGGCCGGCTTCGACGCTTATGTCACGAAGCCTTACGTTCCGCGCCAACTCTTGGCCAAGATTCGAGAGTACCTCCCGGCATCTGATTCTTGAGGAGCCGATCGTGCGAACGCCGGCGCGAATCCTCATCGCGGACGACAACCCGGAAAACCTGGACATCTTTCGGACACGACTCGCCGCCAACGGTTATGAGATCCTTACGGCGACTGACGGGGAACAAGCACTCGGCATCGCCAGAGAATGGCAGCCTGATCTGATCCTGCTGGACGTCATGATGCCCAAGATGGATGGGATCGAGGTCTGCCAACGCCTGAAAGCGGACTCCTCCCTTCCGTTCATTCCAATCATCATGGTCACCGCGAAGACCGGCTCACACGAAGTCGTCGCCGGACTTGAGGCGGGCGCCGATGAATACCTGACCAAGCCAGTGCATCACACCGCGCTGGTGGCCAGGGTCAAGTCGATGCTGCGGATCAAGGCCCTTAACGACACTGTGCAAGAGCAAAGCGCAAAGCTGATCGAGTGGAACACCATGCTAGAGAAACGCGTGAACGAGCAGTTGGGTCAGCTCGAAAGCCTGTCGCGGCTGA
>DASPRI010000120.1:0-5424 GCA_035624535.1 Burkholderiales bacterium | reverse complement strand
AGCTCCAATTAAATCTCAAAAAGACCTGGTGGCACGATATATGACGCTGCGCTCCGATCCATCAAGTCCACTCATCTATTTATTCGACAAACCCTATTCCGCAGAATTTTATTCGCAAGGCAAAGCACGAGAGACTTTTGACGCCAATAAGGCGGCAGAATATCTTTCCGGCGCCAGGGACGGGTTTGTCGTTGCGAAAGAAGAGGAACTAGCGCGCATACCGGACTCGGTGCTGACGCAATTGGAACCTGTAGGCAAATTTGGCAACTGCGTATTATTGCGCAAGCGCTCGAAGTAAAAGTTCCCCCCCGGACCATATTGCTTGGGGGCTGGCAGCTAGATCACGGACCGCGAGCACCGCTTATTTCATGGTGCGGCCGTTAACGCCTTCGACCGCATTTCGCCGATACCGGTTAGTTCGTTTACCGACGGGGCTTCACCAGAGGTGCGAATCCTTTCACCGGGCAAAACAGGCTGATCCATCTTCACACTTTGCATGCTGGCCTTTTTGACTAGCTCAGGCCAGATCTTCTGCGGTTCCATATCAAATACCACGCTCGCGTCCGCAGGGATAACATACCAATCCCCGCGTTCGATTTCGTTTTGCAACTGCCCGTCTCCCCAGCCTGAGTGTCCGGCATAAATTTTTAGTTCCCTTTGAGGTTGTGGGTTTGACAACATTCTCTCAAGCAAATCAATGCCCAACCCCAGGTAAACATCGCCCATCATGTGCAAGGCCGACCGCGGCTGATCGTTCGAACGAAACATGAACACCAGCGACCGAGGAAAAACCGGTCCCCCGAAATTAACAAGGTTGTTGTTTTCTTTCAAAATCGGGTGATCGGGAAACAGCTTGCTCAGTGGAATATCGGTCGGCCGGTTGATAATCACTCCTATTGCACCCCCGGCAATTGGTCTCACCAGAACCACTGTCTCGCGGAAATTCGGATCCTCGATTTTCTTTTTTGCCACCAGAAATATTCCATCGGCCTCCCCAAGCTTCTCGGAAAAAGCCGCTGGTGCAGACAGTAACAGGACACAAGCCTGTAAAAAAATGCAAATATTCCAAGCCTTCATTGTCTTGATCTAAACCTCTCAAATTTCATTATCGTGCCAAAGGGAAAGACAATTATGCAACACCTGCATCGATTCCGGCACAAAGCAATTTGCCGTTCCAGATCATAAGCTCTTGATTAGCCGAGAACGGAACCTTGGCATTGTTCTTGCTGGTACCCGTTTGCAAGTGCGAAGTTTGGCGCTTGCTCATTCTCCTTTATAAAATTTCGGGCGTGTCCCTCACGCCCGTTTTTTTGGGGAGGCACAAGGCAGAATGACATCTCGGGTAACTGACTCCTCCTCGCAGCTCGCCACGCCGGTTTTTCAGTGGTGGGTATTAATTAACCCTTTTTTCTCCGTGAATCGTCTGCCGTCCTGGCCTGAGCGCTCATGAAATCAGAAAGCTGCTTCAAATAATCGAATCCGGCCTGAAATGCGAATGGCTGGACCATCGAAGGCGGCTGCCGAAATGAATGCGTGAACCAGTCGACAAGACTCGCTCCGCCCTGTTGCGCCGCACCGAATTGGGCGAATGCCTGCAGCAAGTTGGCATAAGTCGCTCCGATTCGGCTCAATTCTCTTGCCATTCCTACAAACAATTCCACTTCCCCGCCTTCAATCATGTGATTTATCTTCTGGATCAGCTCGCGCCGTTGTTCCCACGGCTCGCTGCCGTTGGCTAGAAACGTGCGCAGCTCCTTGAGTAGACTTGCGACTTCCGGGCTTAATTCAGGCATTTTCTAATCTCAAGATTATCCACGATTCAAGAATAGCCCCAACTGAACCATTTTGCCAGCCGCCGGTTACCCCTGATATCACGATGATTACTTTCCAAGCGGGAACAGTTTGCGCGCAGGCTTTTTCTGCCAGCCGAAACGGCTGGCCGTTGGGTTGACATTGCCGAGCATTGAGTGCTACAAAAGCACCGGGGTTCCGGAGAGGCCATGGAGCGACGGGAATTCATCAAGATCTGTGCCGCCACCGCGGCGATGGCTGCCAGCAAAACATTCGCCGCGCAAAACACCGAGCCGCGATTCTATTCCAGAACGCTGCTGGTAGACTTCGACGGCCAACCGCTCAAGGCATCCAGGCTGCAGGCTAAGCAAAACTATATTTTCAATTATCCTTTCTTAGGCACGCCGTGTTTCCTTTTGAAACTCGACAAACCCGCGCCGAATGAAACAGTACTGTTCACCGCTGACGGCAAAAGCTATCACTGGAAGGGCGGCGTCGGTGCAGAACATTCTATTGTCGCCTATTCTGCGATCTGCGCGCATCGGCTCGCTTATCCAACCAAGCAGATCAGCTTTATTAGTTACCGGGGGGATTCGGGCTCAACTATCGGGAACGCCAACGTGATTCACTGTTGCGCGGAGCACAGTGAATACGATCCTGCCCACGGCGCAAAAGTGGTTTCCGGTCCCGCTAATCAGCCGCTGGCCGCGATCCTCCTGGAATACGACAAGAGTAGTGACGAATTGTTTGCAGTCGGCACACTGGGTGGAGAGTTGTTCAACGATTTCTTTTCCAAGTACGACTTCAGACTGAATCTGGAATATGGCGCGCACGTAGCTCAGAAGCCGGTATCCGGGGAATCAGTAGTCTCGGAATTGACATCCTTTTGCCAGCAGCAAGTCAGGTGTTAACGACCGTTCACTATCGATTTGAAGGAGGGGAAATGAGAACTTTACTTGCAACGTTATTTCTGTTCCTAATCGTGTCGGGCTGCGCTGGAACGGGCGAATCCGCCCCTAGTGCGACCACCAGCTTGCAGCCGACCAGGGGAAACCAGGCCGGCGGCACGATCACATTCACCCAGAAGGGCGACAAGATTCTGGTAACAGCAAAGGTAACCGGGCTCAGTCCGGGTCTGCATGGTTTTCACGTTCATGAAAAAGGTGATTGCAGCGCAGCTGACGCTTCGAGTGCAGGGCCGCACTTTAATCCTTCTGGCGTACCCCACGGTTCGCCGGATAGCGCACCACACCATGCCGGTGATTTAGGCAATCTCACCGCCGATTCTTCGGGCAACGCCACGCTCTCGATGGAAGTAAGCGGCATCAGTCTGGAACCCACAGCCGCTAACAGCATAATCGGCAGAAGCGTAATTGTGCACGCCAATCCCGACGACCTGAAATCGCAACCTGCCGGCAACTCGGGACCAAGAATAGCTTGTGGGGTGATTCATTTGGTCGAGAAGAAACCCGGATATTCCGGCTACTGAGTAGGCGCTGTACCAAACTTTGTTGAGTAGCGAATGATCGCCTAAAATGTAGCGATGATTCCTTGGCTAAGCTCCGACATCTCGTTTCCGCCCGCCGAGCTCGCGCTTGTTGAACCTAATGGTTTGTTGGCCGTGGGCGGCGATTTATCTTGCAGACGCCTGATCCACGCGTATTCAAAAGGCATATTTCCGTGGTTCAACGACGACGAGCCCATTCTTTGGTGGAGCCCGGACCCACGTATGGTGTTATTTCCTTCCGAGCTTAAAATTTCCCGTTCGCTGCGCAAGGCGCTGCAAAAAAATCACTATCAGGTATTCGCTGATCGCGCTTTCGACCAAGTCATCGCGGGGTGTGCGGCGCCACGGCGCAGGCAAAGAGGGACTTGGATCAATCGCAAAATGATCGAGGCTTATGTGGAATTATTTCGCATGGGACATGCTCATTCGGTGGAAACCTGGATCGATGGTGAGCTGTGTGGTGGTCTTTATGGAGTTGCACTAGGCCGTGCGTTTTTTGGCGAGTCCATGTTTTCACGCGCAACTGACGCCTCAAAAATCGCATTTGTGCACTTGGTAAAACAGCTCGCGCGGTGGAATTTCGGCATCATTGACTGCCAGATGAAGACGGCACACCTGGCGTCTTTAGGCGCGCGTGAGATCCCGCGTACGGAATTTACTCGAATCATCGAAGAATTGATACACTATGGGGATATGAGAGGAACCTGGCGGCTCGATAATGACTTACTTGAATGAATTTCCGTCGTCGGTATTACAGTTTTACGCGACCGCTCCGTATCCGTGCAGTTATTTGCCCGGGAAAATGGCGCGCTCGCAAGTGGCGACACCAAGTCATCTGATCGATACCGCAGTATACAGCGAGCTGGTGAGAAGCGGATTCCGCCGCAGCGGAGCATTTACGTACCGACCGCATTGCGACAACTGCCGGGCCTGCGTCCCGGTGCGGCTTGTTACCCGTGCTTTTCGCCCTTCGCGCGCGCAGCGCCGCGCCTGGAAACGCCACCAAATTTTGCGCGCAGAATTGCTGGACCTGAAGTACAACGCGGAACATTACGCATTGTATCTGCGCTATCAGGCAAGCCGTCATTCCGGTGGTGGAATGGACCAGGACAGCCGCGAGCAATACCAGCATTTTCTGCTGCAGAGCAACGTCGAATCTCGACTGGTGGAATTTCGTGATGGATCGGCACTGCGCATGGTTAGCATCATAGATCGCCTGCACGACGGATTGTCCTCGGTATACACTTTTTTTGAGCCCGGGATACCGGGAGCAAGCTACGGCACTTATAACGTACTCTGGCAAATCGAATTGTGTCGCACCCTCGGGCTACCCTACTTGTACCTCGGCTACTGGATCGCGGAAAGCAGAAAAATGGCCTATAAAGCTAAGTTCCAGCCGATGCAAGGTCTGACTAACGATTGCTGGCAGCCGCTGTTCAGTGCGAATGCCAAAATTTGAAGCGCATCAGCGCGCCGTGCTTTAGCAAGTTTTTTCCCCTAGGCGTATTCGAATTCAGGCGGGTTATGCGTAACGGAATTACCGCCAGCTCGAATTTTTCCCATTAAAAGATGATGGATTCTGGGCAACAGCCAAAAACTCCGAGCAGCGCCTGGCAGTTTTATATCTTGCACCTGCTTATCCCGTTAGTAGCTGCATTGCTGATACTGTCGGTAATTTACGCACTGGGTATCGATGAGCGAATTACCGGATTGTTTTTCGATCCGGTAAGTCAACAATTTCCATTTCGCAAAAACTGGTTTCTTGATCTGGTGATGCACCATTGGATCAAATACGCAGTGATTCTGCTGGCGGTCTGCGTAGTGGTTACCTATCTGTGCTCGTTTCGCGTCGCTTCGCTTGCGCCTTTGCGCCGCCTGTTACTGTTTCTGGTTCTGGCAATGGGGCTTTCCACTGGAACAGTGAGCCTTATTAAACGTGAAAGTCCCAAACAATGCCCCTACGACTTAAGAATATACGGCGGCTATGCACCGTACATCGCCTTGTTTGAAAAAGCGCCGCCGGGTGTTATGCCCGGGAAATGCTGGCCGGCTGGTCATTCTTCAACCGGTTTTTGTCTAATGGCGTTTTATTTTGCCGGACGGTATCTGCGCAATCGCCGTCTTGC
>DASPRI010000092.1:0-2592 GCA_035624535.1 Burkholderiales bacterium | reverse complement strand
GCTTCAATTCGGTTCGGGTTTCGATCGATCTGAAACGCCGGATCGCTCCGCTGTACCGGAAAAATGCCGGTCGTATGGTTGATGGGCAGACCGTTGCCAGCGACGCGACGATTGCCGTTTTCGGTTGTGATGGTAAATATTGCGTTTGGCCATGCCACATCGCCCTGCACCTGAACCTTTGCGGTCGAGTCCCAGATTGCGCCGCGGATCCAGTTCCCCGCATGCTGCGCGCCGCCACCGCGAAACTGTGTCATGCAGGAGTACACATACCCGCGCTTAGGCTCTGTGCTCACCTTGCCATCGCCAAGCGGCAGCGCGTGCGGATCAAGTACCTCAATTCGTCCCGTCTGAGCGCGGGCTTCATCAACACCCGCGACGCTGGCGAGAAACACGATGAGAAACGCCGCCCATAAGTTCGACTCAAGTTTCATGAGAAACGAAACGCGTCGCTGTGCATATGAATAAATGGGCTCAAGGTCAGTCTTCCACCGCGGTACTTAGCTTTCGCGGAGGCTAACAGGCCAGTAAAATGAATTCAAGCGAGCGTTCGACGGGTCTTGTACAGGGCACGATCAGCTGGCTGGTTCAAGTCCTGCCACAAATTCTTAGTTTGTATCTGAATCATTACATATCTCATTGAATTGACTGGTGGTTTCTAAGCAATCACAATCAATACCGTAAATTGATGCATTGGCATAAGAAGTGCTTAATTTCAAGGGTAACTATTCGATCGCGATTATTGGAAGGCATGCTGTTTCCGGATCACTTTGTAGCCACGCATGAATCTCAATTAATTGATTACAAAAAGTGGAGGTCCGAATGCAACTCAAACGATATTTCCAGACGATCACTGCGGCCGTTGCGCTGCTTTGCACGGCTCCCGCTTTCGCCGACCTGATCGTCGGATCGCCTGCGGATGCAGATACTGGGAACTGTTTCCCTTTCGGTTGTATCTATTCGGGTGAGTATCAGCAGGTTTATACCGCTGGTGCGTTCTCTGGGCCCATTACCATCAACGACCTGGAGTTCTTCAACACTAGTTCGCTCAACAGGGGTGCGACGAGTACGCCCTCCGGCACCTGGACAATCTCACTATCCACGACCTCTGCCGACTGGAACACGCTTTCCTCCACCTTCGCCTCAAACATCGGTGGAGATAACACTATGGTGTTCAGTGGAAACCTGTCTCAGCCCTGGTCGTTCGGAGATACACTCCAAATCAATTTGAGTACCCCCTTCACCTATGACCCGGGAAACGGAAACTTGCTCATGGACGTGACAGTGTCCGGTTCCTCCCCGGGCGCAGGCGGAGACATCTTTTTTGATACCAATGGGTTCAATGGCGGCGCAATGAATGGCAATACATTTATGGGCCGCGTGTGGAACCTCCAAGACGTAAATACCGTAAACAGTGGTTACGGGCTGGTAACTGGTTTCAGCACAATCGCGGCCATTCCGGAACCCGAGATCTACGCCATGTTGGGAATCGGGCTCGCGCTGATGGGATTCGTGGCGCGTCTTAGGAATAAGCGGCAAGAAAACGCGGATGCTTAATCCGACTTGTTTATGGACCCGAAGACCCCGCGCGTATGGCGGGGTTTTCATTTATGTGCTTCTTGGACGAGATCGCAAGCAATATAGAAATGACCGCGTGTGAACGCCTACTTCTGGCCGAAAGGCGGCGTTGACTGCCGGATGCGCTAACACTCGCACCGTTCCGGCGCCAGAGACTGCTCATCGAGCTGTTTTAGAGTAGCGAAACGGAGCTGCCAGCGGTTCACCGATAAAGATGCCTTGCCCGGGCATGAGCACGCTTTTCCAATAAGCCTCGATTAGCGTCTCGCCTTGCAGATAATGGCCGATGACAACGGCTGGGTTCGGAAACTTCTGGGGCATGTTGCAAGGTTCCACCACTGTCCCGTAGCTCCCCGTTGCACCGGCTTCAAGCCAGCGCAGTGCGCTCATCTGGCCGGTGTTGTCGGTAAGCGCACCCCCGGCGGAGGTCAGGTGATCGGCAATGGCTCCAGGTACAAAATGCAAGGTTTGCAGCCCCTCGACGTTGGCTTGGCCAGTAAAGTAGAAAAGCACGTCGGACTTGTCCGTCAAGGCGTCCTGCGCCAGCAGGCGCACACGCAATCGGCCATTGAGCATCCGCTCTACCGCCGGGTACGACGCGCTGCGCACGTTGCGTGAACCATCTGAGGTTGAGAGCAGATAAGCGGTTCCGGAAGGCAGCGAGCCATCCGATTTGACTCCGCGATCGATCAGTGCCTTGGCTTCCTCGAAGGAGGTCGCGGCAATCGCGATGGTTGGACGTATTTTCAGTTGCGTGTACGGGAGCCGGCTTGGCGAATTAAAATACGGGCTTGGTTTTGTGGGCTTGCACCCGCCAGCGCAGAATGCCGGATCGAATCCAAAGGTAAATGCCGCGGTAATGGACATGCATTCCACTCGGTACGGTGCCGCCCAGGTAATCGCGTAGGCCTGCACTTGCGGCATCGTTTGCTTCTCGACCTGCGCCTTAATCAGCTCGAAGCGCGAGCGCGTCAGCGCTGCCTCGATAGGCGTAAAGCTGATCTTGATGACATTCTG
>DASPRI010000089.1:0-8345 GCA_035624535.1 Burkholderiales bacterium | reverse complement strand
CGGGCCCGGCTGGGAATGCCCGGCGCCACTGAACGGGCGGCCAGGGAGGTCCTGGCGCTCCTCCAGACATCGTGAGTAGGCGAATGTTACCATGAAGTCCCGGCAGCGGTCTCTCCGAGATTGGAAGCTCAGTCTCACCACGGTGCCGTGGATTGCCAGCCGGCTGGTGCGGGCGTGTGCCGCCACGTTGCACCGGACCGATCTCGGTCGACAGCATGTGGAAGATTGCCTGGCCAAAGGGGAGCATGTCATCGTGGCCTTCTGGCACGGAAGGCTCCTGATGATGCCGTTTGTGTTTCCCGGGTATTCGGCCACGACCCTCATCAGCCAGCACCGGGACGGGGAGTACATCACGAGAATCGCGGAGCAACTGGGCTATGCGGTGGTGCGGGGATCGGCCACCCGCGGCGGAGCCCGCGCCTTCAAGCAACTGCTGCAGTGTCTGAAGGATGGCAAACACGTGGCGATCACCCCCGACGGTCCGAAAGGCCCCCCGCGGCAGGTGAAATCCGGGGTGATCGAGTTATCCCGTCTTTCGGGAATGCCCATCCTTCCGGTTGCCTTCGGGGCATGGCCCCGGACCATCCTGAAGAGCTGGGATCGGTTCCTGATTCCGCATCCCTTCGCTCGGGCCGTGTACATCTGGGGCGAGCCCATGTATGTGCCAGCGGATGCTGAGAGGGACGCGGTAGAGAAGTACCAATCCGCACTCGCGGAACAGTTGGACATGCTGGTGGCGGAGGCGGATACGCGAGCAGCAAACAGGTGAAGGAGGTCCGACGTTCCGACTGTTCGACAGGTCGATCGGTCCGAGATCCATCCATCAGCCGCGCTCCCGATCGGTGAACGCTTTATGGGTGTCATGTATTGGCTCTATAGTTTGGGGCTCGGGGCCTTCTTCATTGGGGGCCTCCCATTTTTCGTGGCGCAGGCCGTCCTGAAAGGGAAATATCGCCAGGGTCTTTTCCAGCGCTTCGGGCGCGTCCCCGCTTGGTCCGGATCGGTGGCTCCAATCTGGCTGCACGCGGTCTCGGTGGGCGAAACCCGCGCAGCTCAGCCCTTGGTGAGAGCGTTGCGCAAGGCGCATCCGCAACATCAGATTTTACTCACGCACATGACTCCCACCGGGCGCGAAACCAGCGAACGGCTTTTTGGCGACGGCGTTTTGCGCTGCTATCTTCCCTATGATTTCCCGCAAGCGGTAAAGCGGTTTCTCCGGCACTTCAAACCGGCTGCAGGCGTGCTTCTGGAAACCGAGATTTGGTTTAACTTAATTCACTTCTGCAAGCGCGCCAACATACCGCTTTATCTTGTCAATGCGCGCCTGTCTGAAAAATCCGCAGCGGGCTACTCGAGGTTCAAAAACCTTGTGGGCGCCGGGCTCAAAGAACTGACTGCGGTGAGCGCGCAAACCGAATCGGATGCGGAACGTCTGAGTGCGTTGGGCGCGCCGGCGGTTCAAGTCACCGGTAACCTGAAATTCGATATCCGGCCGCCTTTTTTCGCGCTGGAACTCGGGCGCGAATTGCGTTCCAGTTTCGGCGCGCGTCCGGTATTTCTGGCGGCGAGCACGCGGGCAGGCGAGGAAGAGCTGGTGCTGCAAGCGGTTTCCAGCGCAAACATTCCCGACCTGCTCAGCGTCATCGTGCCGCGCCATCCGCAGCGCTTTGACGAGGTAGCCGCACTTTTACAGCGTCGCGGGATTCGTTTTCAAAGAAGAAGCGAAGAGGCGCCGGCGGCCAAAGACACGCAGGTCGTCTTGGGGGACAGCATGGGCGAAATGTTCGCTTATTTCGCGGCGTGCGATGTGGCGTTCGTTGGAGGCAGCCTGCTGCCCCTGGGCGGGCAGAATCTGCTCGAAGCCTGCGCCATGGGAAAGCCGGTTTTGATCGGCCCGCACACATTCAATTTTGCCGACGCCTCGGATCTCGCGGTGCAGGCGGGCGCCGCACAGAGGGTGCGCGACGCCGCCGAGCTTGGGCTTGCGCTCAAGACGCTATTCGCGGATGAGCAGAAAAGAAAAACGATGGGGGAAGCCGGCCGCGACTTCTGCGCCGCGCATCAGGGCGCAACCCAGAAAATTCTAAGTTTGATCCGGTTTTAGTACTTAAGGGAAAGCGTTGCGAGGATGGTCAGATGCGAGGCGCGGGGGAGCGAGCGACGAGACAGTACATGAAAAAGTACGGCGAGGAACGAGCGAGTCCGCAACTAAGTAGATGACCACCGCAGCGGCTTTTCCCCTAGAAAACGAATCGTTCGGGTTGCGGGGCGTTGACCAGCGGCGCGACACAGGTTTCGAAAAGATCAATTGAAGCGTACGCACCCGGAGCCGCGCAGGTGATCAACTTCGCTTCCATCACCGGCGGATCGCCGACGATGGCAAACAATCGCCCGCCGGGCTTCAAGTCCTGCTGGTAAGTTTCGATAAGCAGCGGCACCGAGCCGGTCAGCACAATCACGTCGTAAGGCGCGTGCTTGTTCCAGCCGTGGGACGCGTCGCCAATCTCAAGCGTGACATTGGTGATGCCTTCAGCCTTGAGCGTTTTTGCTGCCCGTTCTGCGAGCTCGGGATGAATTTCCACGCTGTAAACATGCTGCGTCAGTGCGGCGAGAAGTGCGCAGAAATAACCGCTGCCTGTTCCCACCTCCAGCACCATGTCGGTTTTTTTCAAGCCCAGTTCCTGCAGCGCGCGCGCCTCCAGTTTTGGCGGCCACATTGACTGGCCCTGTCCCAGCGGGATTTCCATGTCGGCGAAAGCGAGCTCGCGCCACTTTTCCGGCACGAAGCGCTCGCGCTTGACTACGGATAGCAGATCCAGCACCTCCTGGTCCAGCACTTCCCATGTGCGGATCTGGCTTTCCACCATGTTGTAGCGCGCTTGTTCGATATCCATGGGGTTTGAGTGAGGGTTGCGAGCTTGCAATTATCGCATAGTTGAAGTAATTTGGCCCTTACACGTTAGGGGTCCTTGCGGCGCAGTTTGCCGCTTGGTGAGAAGATACCCTTTGAACCTGATGCGGGTAATGCCGTCGTAGGGAAGCGTGGCGGAATTCCTCCACACTCGCTTCTGCAACGGCAAATTCCCAAGGAGCGAGTAATGAACGCCAATCCGAAGTTCTTAAGCGCCACCGCTCATGTCGATGAAGCGGCGGTGAAACCATTGCCCAATTCGCGCAAGGTTTATGTCGAAGGAAGCACACCTGATATCCGGGTGCCGATGCGCGAGATTACCCAGACCGACACGCCCGCCTCTTTCGGTGCGGAGAAAAATCCGCCGATTTGTGTGTACGACACCTCCGGCCCTTACACCGACCCGCAAGCCAAGATCGATATCCGCGCAGGACTTGCGCCTGTGCGGGAAAAATGGATTGCAGAGCGCAACGATACTGAAAGACTTTCCGGGCCGAGCTCCGAATATGGGCGGGCGCGGCTCGCCGACCCCAAGCTGGTGGAACTGCGCTTTAATCTCAAGCGCAAGCCTTTGCGCGCCAAACCGGGAATGAATGTCACGCAGATGCATTACGCCAGAAAAGGCATCATCACTCCTGAAATGGAATTCATTGCCATCCGTGAAAATCAGCGCCGCGACGGCCTGGCAGAGCTTTTAACGCGTCAACATCCGGGGCAGGACTTCGGCGCCTCGATTCACGGATTCATCACTCCCGAGTTTGTGCGCGACGAGGTAGCGAGAGGGCGCGCGATAATCCCGGCCAACATCAACCATCCGGAATCCGAGCCGATGATCATCGGCCGCAATTTTCTGGTGAAGATCAACGCCAATATCGGCAATTCCGCCATCACGTCTTCGATTCAGGAAGAAGTCGAGAAAATGACCTGGGCCATCCGCTGGGGCGGCGACACGGTAATGGATCTTTCCACCGGGAAGCACATCCACGAAACCCGCGAGTGGATCATTCGCAATTCGCCGGTGCCCATCGGCACGGTGCCGATTTACCAGGCGCTGGAAAAAGTGGACGGCAAAGCCGAAGAGCTTACCTGGGAAATTTACCGCGACACGCTGATCGAGCAGTGCGAGCAAGGCGTGGATTATTTCACCGTGCATGCCGGAGTCAGGCTGCCTTTCATACCTCTTACTGCCAATCGGATGACCGGAATCGTCTCGCGCGGCGGCTCGATCATGGCCAAATGGTGCCTCGCGCATCACCAGGAAAGCTTTCTCTACACCCGCTTCGAGGAAATCTGCGAGATCATGAAGGCGTACGATGTGAGTTTTTCATTAGGCGATGGCCTGCGCCCGGGCTCGATTTACGATGCTAACGATGAAGCGCAGATCGCCGAATTGAAAACGCTGGGCGAGCTCACCGATATCGCCTGGAAGCATGACGTGCAGGTGATGATCGAAGGTCCCGGCCATATTCCCATGCAGCTCATCAAGGAAAATGTGGACCTGGAGCTGAAATACTGCAAAGAAGCGCCGTTCTATACATTGGGCCCGCTCGCCACCGACATTGCGCCCGGCTACGATCACATCACCTCTGCAATCGGCGCCGCGATGATCGGCTGGTTCGGAACCGCGATGCTGTGCTATGTCACGCCCAAGGAACATCTGGGGCTTCCCGACAAGGACGACGTGAAAGACGGCATCATCGCTTACAAGATCGCAGCGCACGCGGCCGATCTCGCCAAAGGCCATCCGGGAGCGCAAATCCGCGACAATGCTTTATCGAAAGCGCGTTTTGAATTCCGCTGGGAAGACCAGTTCAACTTGGGGCTTGATCCCGACAAGGCGCGCCAATTTCACGACGAAACCTTGCCTCAGGAAGGCGCCAAGCTGGCGCATTTCTGCTCCATGTGCGGCCCGCATTTCTGCTCCATGAAAATCACCCAGGACGTGCGCGATTACGCCGCTCAGATCGGGGTTTCTGAAACTGAGGCGCTGGAAAAACGCATGGAAGAAAAAGCGGTAGAATTCCGGCAAGGTGGCGCTGAAGTGTACCGAAAGCTCTGAACCAAGGCTAGGCTCGTCCGTTCGGGGCGGAGCACCTAAGGCCGGCGATAAGGTTAGTTCGGACCTGGCTTGCCATTATGTCATTTCTGACATATACTATCGTCAATGGCCAAAGCCGATAAGCCGCTGGTCTGGCTGAAAGGCGAAATCAAGACACCGCCATTCTCAGCGGAGGCGAGGATCGAAGCAGGAGTGTTGTTGCGTCGCCTTCAGCGCGGCGAAATGATCCCACTGCCTCTTTCGCGGCCAATGCCTGGGATCGGCAAAGCTTGTCACGAGTTGCGGATTCAGGATGCAGGCAAGACCTGGCGGATTGTGTATCACATGGATACCGAGGCTATCGTGATCTTGGAGGTATTTGCCAAAACGACCCGGCAAACACCGAAACCGATGATTGATGTGTGTAAAGCGCGGTTGCGGCTTTACAGGTCGTCGTAATCTTAAAGACAAAGGAACATTTATGAGTACCGGAAAACTTAAGCGACTGCAAGCGGCCGGCTGGAAAGTCGGAACAGCGGAGGATTTTCTTGGATTGAGCCGAGCGGAGGCTGCGCTCGTCGAGGTAAGACTTTCCTTGATCCGCGCCGTGAAGAAATCCCGGCTAAAGCACAGAATTTCCCAAACTGATCTCGCTCGACGCTTGGGGTCAAGCCAGTCACGCGTGGCAAAGATCGAGGCGGGTGATCCCTCCGTTTCGCTGGACCTGATCGTGCGCGCGCTCATTGCTGCCGGTGCTACACGGCAGGAGTTGCGGAAAGCCTTCACCTCCAAACAGCGGCGGGCGGCCTGAGAACGGCGTATATGGCAGAGCTTAGACCGATTCCCCCGGGTGAAATCCTCTATGAGGAGTTCATGAAGCCGCTTGGGGTGAGCATCAACGCGCTATCGCGCGAAATTGCCGTTCCGCCCAACCGGATCAGCGAGATCGTAAACGGGAAACGCGCTATCAGTGCGGATACCGCGCTGCGACTGGGCAAATATTTCGGGGTCTCCCCGGAAATCTGGATGGGATTGCAGGCGGATTATGACCTGCGCGTCGCCAAACGTACGACTTGGCCAAAGGCCGAGCGCCGCGTGCGTGCGCATGCAGCCTGACGGCAAACGCCGCCCAGATCGCCGTTTCCGAAACCGAGGCGCTGGAAAAAGGCATGGAAGAAAAAGCGGTGGAGTTTGTGAAGCAGGGCGGAGAGGTCTATCAAAAGGTGTAGACTAAACGGAAACTTTTCAAGCTGGAGGCTTCAATGAATAAGAAGCGGCAACTGACAGCGATCATCGAAAAGAAAGACAAAGCATACACTGCGCTTTGTCCCGAGCTCGATATTGCCAGCCAGGGTGAGAGCATTGAGAAAGCGCGCAATAACCTCCAGCAAGCTGTAGAGCTGTTCCTGGAAACTGCCGATTCGGGGGAAGTAGAGCGGCGGCTGCACGACGAGATTTTTATTACCGTTCTGGAGGTCTCGGTTGGCTAAGCTTCGCGATCTTTCCGGACGCGAGGTTTGCTTGATTCTGGCAGCACGGGGTTTCACCGAAGCCTGCCACCGGGGAAGGCACATCGTCATGCAAAAACGGGAACGCGGATCCACCGTTACCGTGCCCGTACCCGATCATCACGACCTTCGCATAAATACCTTGCAGTCCATCATCCGCCAATCCGGCCTCAAGCGAAAATTATTTGAGACTTCATAACGTGCGGCTCGCATTTTTGCTTCATGAAATTCACCTAGAACTTACCCAATTACATCGCGCAAATTGGAGTATCCGAAACCGAGGCGCTTAAGCGCGGCATGCAGGAGAAAGGAAGAATTCCGGCAGGCGGGCGCTGAGGTGTATCGGAAGGTCTGAACGATACGGGTTCCCGCCCAGGGAGGAGCATGGCGGGAGAACCGGCGACATTCCCTCGCCCATTTCAGGGGAGTAGGTGAGAGAGAGGGGGCGGCCAAGGCCACCGTTGTGTGTTGACTATTTTATACCCATTTGTATATAATACTATGTTGTGGTCGAACGCCTAATCAAGCCAATTCGCTGGGTAGGTAGTTCGAAAAAGGATTTGCTTGCCTTGCCCGATGATGTGATCGATGTGTTCGGGTACGGCCTATATCTCGCCCAGATCGGCGGCAAGCATCCTCAAGCAAAGCCTTTGCACGGATTCGGGTCGGCGGGCGTGCTTGAAATCGTGGAAGACCAGCGCGGCGGTACCTACCGGCGGTTTACACGGTGGAAATCGCGAATACTGTTTTTGTATTGCACGTGTTTCAGAAGAAATCCAAGCGTGGTATTGCAACGCCGAAGCCCGATCTGGACTTAATCCGTGCTCGACTTAAGATCGCGCAGGCGATGGCGAAGGAGATCAACTCATGAAGCAACGCACCACCAAAATCCGCAGCGTCTACCAAGAGCTCGGTTATCCGGATGCCGAGGCGATGGCCGTCAAGGCGCGTCTTGTCGTCGAGATCGCTGATTTGATCAAGCGGCGTGGCTTGACTCAAACCGAAGCGGCCGTGCTTCTTGAGATACCGCAACCCAAACTTTCAGGCATCCTGCGCGGCCAGTTCAGGGGAATTTCCGAACGCAAGCTGATGGACTGCCTGACGCGGCTGGGGCGGGACGTGCAAATCGTCGTCAAGCCTACCCCTCGCTCGCGTAGCGTAGGCAGGGTATCTGTGGCGGTTGGTTAGTTCGTATAGCTTGAACATTTCTGATGAAAATCACCCAGGACGTGCGCGACTACGCCGCGCAAATCGTCGTTTCCGAAACCGAGGCGCTTAAGCGCGGCATGGAGGAAAAAGCTGACGAGTTTGTCCAAAAGGGTGCTGAAATTTACCAGAAGGCATAAGCGATCAACCTTTGGGTGTAACACGCCGTACATACCCAATATTCGGCCGCAGATACTCGCCTTGACCCTCGACCCGTAAAAAGTTACACTAAAGTGTCACTTTATTGCGAGGGCGAACAATGCGCATGGCGGGCGTTAAGGAACTGAAACAGCAAACGATGAAATTGCTCAAAGAAACCGAAAAGGGCGATATCATCATCACAGCTCACGGCAAGCCCAAGGCTGTCCTCCGTCACATGACGGAAGCAGATCTGAGCGATTACCTCATCGAGCGCGATCCGGCGTTCAAGACTAAAATCGAATCAGCGTATGCTGACTATCTGATTCACGGGGGCATTAGCGGCGAGGCACTGTTGGCCAAGTTGAAACGGAAACGTGCCGCCCGCAAGATTTAGGGTTGTTTACACTGCCGCGGCCCAGGCAGACCTGGAACGGCTTGATCCCGAGGACGCAATCCGCGTCGTTGACAACCCGGATTGCGTCCTCGGGATCAAGCCGTTCCAGGTCTGCCTGGAACGGCTTGATCCCGAGGACGCAATCCG
>DASPRI010000088.1:0-13043 GCA_035624535.1 Burkholderiales bacterium | reverse complement strand
TCTTTTAGATTGCCGTTTTACGGGAGGGATAAAGTGCAGATAATTCTAGACTGTTATAATGCTCGTTAAGAAAAATCGATAGGACTGTTTCATTCATCCGACGCAATCCGTCCCGGCTATGAACAAAATATTAAAAGAGGTATTGATATCCCTCGGTGGCCTAGTCGTAGTGCTGGTCGCGCTGGCGGTATATATCACCTTCGCCTTCGATCCCAACAAGTACAAGCCGCAGATCGTGCAGCTGGTAAAGGACAAGACCCAACGCACGCTGCAGCTGGGCGCCATCAAGCTGAGTTTTTTCCCCAGCATCGGGGTGAAAGTAGCGGCCGTGTCCTTAAGCGAGTATAAGAGCGACAAGGAATCCGTGGCAGTCGAAGGCGGACGCGTGTCGCTCAAGCTCCTGCCGCTGTTCAGCGAGCAAGTAGTGGTGGACGAAATCGAGCTGCGAGGTGTGCGCGTGAATCTGAGGCGCTTCAAGGATGGCACCACCAATATGAGCGATCTGCTGGGCGCCCCGGAAACAGGCACGGCTCAAAGTACGCCGATGGGACCCGGAAAACCGGGGCAGCTCAGGTTTGATATCGACCATGTCAGCATTGAGGACACGACGGTCAATTACTATGACGAAAAGACCGGGGCGAAATATGTATTGTCCCGGCTTAATTTGAAAACCGGAAGGATTGCCAATGCGGTTCCGTTTAATGTTGAACTGGGTTTCGACGTGCTAGGCAACCGTCCGGCATTCGATCTGAACACCCATCTTAAGACGCGTCTGACGTTCGATCTCAACAAACAGCAATACTTGCTGCAAGCTTTGACATTGGCCGTTAAGGGTCAAGCTGCGGGGATCAGTGAGCTGGTTGTCGATGCCTCGGGAGACGTTAGCGCCAAACTGCAAAGCAAAGAATTTGCCGCCGACAAATTCAAACTGGAGGCGACCGGCGTGCGGGATAAAAATAATCTGGACGTAAAGCTCGAAACGCCACGGCTCAGACTGATTAACGAGAAATATTCCGGGGACAAAGTTGCGGTCGTCGCAAAAATGACCGGCGCGGAAACCGAGCTGGCAGCAAGTTTGGCGATACCCGGATTGGAAGGCACTTCGCGGGCATTTAAAGTCGGCACCATAAACTTGCAGTTCGATGCTAAACAGGGCCAGCGCGCGGTAAAAGGCAGGTTGACCACTCCCATTTCCGGCAACGTTGAGACGCAACAGTTCAATTTTCCCAACATTACCGGCAGCTTCAGCCTGAGCGCGCCCGATCTGGCGGTCAAAAGTCTAAGCGGTGCTCTCAAAGGTTCGGCGATGGCCGATCTGGAAAAGCAAAACATTCAGAGCAATTTTTCTGGGAAACTGGGGGACAGCTCGCTCAAGGCTAAGATCGGCGTCGTTGGGTTTTCGAATCCGGCCATTGGCTTTGACCTGGATGTCGATCGGCTGGATGTGGACCGCTATCTGCCGCCGCAACAGGCGCCCCAGGCGCCGGAAGCCGGGCAGGCCGAAACGAAACAGCCGGAAAAGCGCCTGGATTTCTCGGCACTGAAAAGCGTCAATGCCAACGGCAGCCTGCGAGTTGGCAACCTGAAGGTGGCCAACCTCAAAGCCGAGCAAGTCCGGGCGGATATCAAGACGGCCGGCGGAAAGCTCGACATCAGTCCGCTTTCAGCCAATCTTTACCAGGGAACGGCTGAAGGCAATCTCGGAATTAATGCGCTGAAAACGCCCGTCCTATCGGTAAAGCAAAATTTGAAAGGCATTAACATCGGCCCGCTGCTTAAAGATGCAACGGGTAACGACATGCTGGAAGGAAAGGGAAGCGCATCCGTGGACGTCACGACCCGGGGTGACACAGTAACCGCCATGAAGAAAGCGCTGGACGGGAAGGCGGCACTCAATCTCACCGATGGCGCGGTGAAAGGCATCAACATTGCGCAAACGCTGCGCGAGTTCAAAGCCAGGCTGGGCGTGCTGAAAGGCCAACAGACCGAAGTTGCCGACAAGACGCGGAAGACCGATTTCACCGAGTTGAAGGCGAGTTTCGTCATTAAAAACGGCGTGGCGCACAACAACGATTTGTCGATGAAATCCCCGCTTTTGCGTTTGACGGGTGCCGGCGATATCAATATCGGCGAAGAGAGCCTCAATTATCTCGCCAAGGCCTCGGTCGTGGAGAGCAGCAAAGGGCAGGGCGGGGCGGAACTGGCTTCGCTCAAGGGCGTAACCATTCCGGTGCGTATTTCTGGGCCTTTGAAATCCCCGCAGTACAGTCTTGATTTCAGCGGCGCGGTCACAGAAGCTGTGAAGAAGAAAGCCGATCAAGCCGTCAGGAAGGGACTGCAGAACCAGCTTAAAAACATTTTTAAATGAGCAATGCATAGCGAGCAGCGGGACTGCCGATGCAAAATGCGGAGTGGTAAATTCACCGGATTTCGATATTCAGTTTTTCCCGCGCAAACTTGGATATCCTCTAATTCAATTTTAAATTCCTGCAGCTAGTAAATTTCATGTCTGATTTTGCCGATTGCATCATATCCTGGCAGAGACGTCACGGCCGCCACAATCTGCCCTGGCAAAATACACGTGATCCTTACCGCATCTGGCTTTCTGAAATTATGCTGCAGCAGACACAGGTCGCGACTGTTATTCCCTACTACACGCGGTTTGTTGAACGTTTTTCGGAGATCAACAGCCTGGCGCGAGCGCCTCTCGACGATGTTCTCGCGGCATGGAGCGGGCTGGGTTATTATTCGCGTGCCGTAAACCTGCAGCGCGCAGCGCAGGTGATCATGCACCAGCACCGCGGCATATTTCCACGCGATTACGAGAGCATTAGGGAGCTGCCCGGCATCGGGCGCTCCACGGCCGCGGCCATTTGCGTATTCGTTTACAGGCAAAAGCGCGCAATACTTGATGGCAACGTGAAAAGAGTGCTGGCGCGCTGCTTTGGCATCGCCGGTTACCCGGGCGAAAAAAGCGTGCAAGCGCAAATGTGGCGCAAATCTGAAGCGCTGCTACCACGGACCAGCATCGCCAGTTATACGCAGGGGTTAATGGATTTGGGCGCCATGGTTTGCTTGAGACGCAAGCCGAAATGTCTGCAATGTCCTTTGCAGCGCAGCTGTATTGCGTATCGAAAAGCAAGAATAAACTGCTTGCCCGAACCCCGGCCGAGGAAAGCACTGCCCCGGCGGCAAACGGTGATGCTGATTTTGCTGCATAAGAGGGAGGTGTTGTTGCAGAAGCGTCCGCCAGCGGGTGTCTGGGCCAGCATGTGGAGCTTTCCCGAGATGGCGCCGCAAGACGAAGTGCGCGTCGCCTGCGCGCAACGATTTGCGGCGCGCGTCAGAAAAGCGAAATGGCTACCGCTGATGGAACACGGTTTCAGCCATTTTGAACTGCAAATCAGGCCGGTGTTGCTGCAGGTGGACAGCGTGACGCAACATGCCGCGGAACCGGGACAGCTTTGGCTCAATCTTGATGATGCCGAGCGCGCAGCGCTTCCGGCGCCGGTGCGGAAACTTTTGCGACAGGCCGCTGCTTATGCTTGAGCGCTAGCGTGTGGGCAGCGTAACAAGAATTCCAAAAAATTAAGCGAGCAATCCTTGCTGCACCAGAAACTCGCGGACCGCCTGCAAACGCGCGAGCGGGTCGTCGATGTCCAGAATCTTCTGTTTTTCCTTAATATTCATCGGCAGCAGTTCGGCGAGGCGGTAGCCCACCCAAGACGCTTCGCCCAGTTTAGGCGGAGACGGGAAATGCTCCATTCCCATCTTTTCCATTACTAGTTTGAGCACGACAGCGCAATCACGAAGGTTGCGAAACAGGGGTACCTGTTTATCCGGGGGAAGCAGGTGTACTTGGGCGCTGATCAGGCCGTCTTTCGCGACTTGCCGGCCGATGATGCGGAAGCGTTGCACACCCTGGGTCTTGAGGTGCAGCACGCCAAGCTGCTGCATATCCCATTCAACGATAGCCGCAGTGCAGCCGGTCACTTCAGGCACGGCCGGCGCGCCGACTTCATTTCCTTCCTTGATCAAACACACCCCGAAACACTGGTTGTTGCGCAGGCAATTCGCGACCATATCCAGATACCGTTGCTCAAATATTTTGAGCGGCAGCGTTCCGCCCGGGAACAGCACTGTACCGAGCGGGAAAATCGGTAAGGTCTCCTGCGGCTTCATGGGCGCAAAAGCATTCGCCGGATCAGCGGTCGTCCCCCCAGCGTGCCACCAAGCGGTGGGCAATGCCAAGGTGATCCAGTATTCTTGCCACCACGAAGTCGACCAGGTCTTGAATGGTCTCCGGGTGGTGATAAAAACCGGGATTCGCAGGCAGAATGACCGCTCCGCTTCTGGAGAGCTTTAGCATGTTTTCCAGATGAATTCCCGTTAATGGGGTTTCGCGCGGCACCAGTATCAGAGTGCGGCGTTCCTTGAGCATGACGTCGGCGGCGCGCTCTATCAAGTTTTTACTCAAACCTGCGGCGACCGCCCCCAGCGTACCCATGCTGCACGGACAGATCACCATGGCATCACCCGGATTGGAGCCCGAGGCAATCGGCGCAAACCACTCTTCGCGCCCGAATACCTGCAGCTGTCCTGCGCCAGCCTGATATCTCTCGCGGAAAAAAGTCTCGGCCTCTTTGGGCTTGGATGGCAGTGCCAAGCTCATCTCCTGCTGTGCCACGATTTGTGCGGCCTGGGAATACAGCAGCCAGACCATTGCGCCGCTTTGTAACAGGCATTCCAGAACGCGCATTCCATAAGACATGCCGGATGCGCCGGTGAAGGCAAGGATGATGGTTTTAGCAGGGTTCATCAAGGAAAGCTTCGTGCCTTAACCGCTGTATTTCATACCTAAGTTCGCCATGCAAGCGATTGCCCGGATTCGAACTGTCATCCAATGCGGTCGCTAGAGCTCGCGGTGCCTGACCAATACCGGGTTCTTTGCGCGGAAATGCTCGGCGAGCATTTCCGCGAAATACACGGAACGGTGGCGTCCGCCGGTGCAGCCCAGGGCTACGGTCAGGTGGTCGCGGTTGTCGCGAGCGAAGCACGGCAACCAGTTTTCTATGAAAACCCGGATGTCGGCGAGCAGTCCGAGCACGTTGTTGTCGTTTTGCAAATAGTCGATTACCGCCTGGTCTTTGCCACTCAGGTCGCGCAGCAAGGGGTCGTAGTGCGGGTTGGGCAGGCAGCGCACATCGAAAACAATATCTGCGTCCAATGGAATGCCGTTTTTGAAGCCGAACGACTGAAACAGCAACGTCAAGCTCGAACGATTGATGTTGAGCAAATCCTTGATCCAGCCGCGCAGCGCGTTGGGATTGAGATCGCTGGTGTCGATGTGCTGGGCCAAATCCCCGACGTCTGCGAGCTTTTCGCGTTCCAGTTGAATGGATTCCGAAAGGGTGCGCGTGTCATCGTTTAGCGGATGGCGCCGGCGGGTCTCCGAGAAGCGCTTCATCAAGGTTTCATTTTTTGCTTCCAGGAACAAGAGACGGACGTCGATGCCTTGGCGCTTCAACTCGGCAACGTACTGCGGCAGCTGATTGAGAGTCTCGCCGCTGCGCACGTCGACACTTGCAGCAAACCTTGAGTAGCCGGCCCCCTGGAGAAAACGCGTTACGTCGGGCAAAAGTTTCGCCGGCAGGTTGTCAACGCAGTAAAAACCGCTATCCTCGAGGACGTTGAGCGCAATGCTTTTGCCTGAACCGGATAGACCACTAATCAAAATGAGCTGCATATCGCCTGGCAACGCGCACGGCGGGGGTCAAGGCTTTTATCATTTTTTTCCTTCCGGCTTGTCCATCATTTGTTCGTGGCGCTGAATGAATTCCTTGGTGCTGTCTATGCCTCGCAACTGCAAAATATAGTTGCGTACCGCGGCTTCTACGAGCACTGCCAAATTGCGCCCTTCGGCCACAGGGATCGTAACTTTGCGAATTTTCATCCCCAGCACGTTTTCAGAACTCGCGCCCAGCGGCAGCCGCTCCAGTCCCGGAATCTGGGATCCCTTTGGCCTTTCCAGGTGCGCGATGAGCTTCAGATTCATTTTCGGGCGCACTGCGGTTTCGCCAAAAATGGTCCGGATGTTTAACACGCCAAGGCCACGCACTTCTAGGTAATCCTTCAGCAGTGTTGGACAGCGGCCCTCCAATGTTTCCGGTGCAATGAGGTAGAACTCGACGCTGTCGTCGGCGACCAAGCCGTGGCCTCGGCTAATGAGCTCCAGCGCAAGCTCACTTTTTCCCACCCCGCTTTCTCCGGTAAGCAATACGCCCATGCCCAGCACATCGAGAAATACGCCGTGCACGTTGATCGATTCGGCCAGGACTTTGGACAAGTACACGCGCAGAACATTCATCAATTGCAGGCTGGATTGAGCACAGCGAAACAAGGGAATTTGTTTCTCTTCGGCGAGCTTTTGCAAAGCCGGCGGCACCACGGCGTTGCCCGCAATGATGAAGCAGAACGGAAGGTTAGCGGAAAGGCTGTTCAAGGACTGCTGCAAAGAGGCGGGGTCAAGCTTGGCCAAATATTGAATTTCTGCGCCATCGAGTACCTGCACCCAATTGGGATGGATGAAATTGAGATGCCCAATTACTCCCTTGGACGAACGGTTGATGTCGTCGCTGCTCAAAATCCGGTTTGAATCCCCGGCGATCCAAGAAAGCACCAATCTGTCGCAGTTATCTTGAAACAGCTGAGCTGCGCTCACTTGGGGCATAGGCCTGCCATCCGCTGAGGAGTTGATAGGCTTGCGAAGCGTCCTGGCATGCGAGCAGGGCCTCGCGCAGCTTGCGGTCACAGAAAACCTGGGAGAGCTCGCTCAGGATTTGCAAGTGAAATTCCGAAGCGTGCTCCGGGACCAGTAGCACAAAAATCAGATTCACCGGCGCGCCGTCCGGAGCATCGAATGGAATTGAGCTCTTGGTTCGGATCAGGGCGCCGACTGCTTCCTTGAGCGATTTGATTCTGCCATGAGGGATCGCAACGCCTTGTCCTAAGCCGGTAGAACCCAGCTTTTCGCGCGCGAACAGGCTATCGAACACTTGTGCCCGTGCAATTCCCTGATTGTTTTCAAACAGCAATCCGGCTTGCTCGAATACACGCTTCTTGCTCCCGGCATCGAGGTCGAGAAGGATGTTCGAGGGAGGCAGCACTTTTCCAATCAGGTTCATGTGTCGCGATTTGTTGATTTCGTTTGAGGCCGGTTGTTACGGGCTTGTGAAGAGTACGCGCATCAAGTTTAGGCGTAGAGGTGGTATTTGGCAGCCCCGCCGTTGCGGCTGCTGGAACCTGCCTTCCTCTCGAACCTAATGTAATCACCAATTGCCGGATCGGCTGTTAGCTGACAGTTACTCAGGATGAGATTCATCGAATCCTGCCCTCGAACGTGTTAGAGAGCCTTCCGCATGCTGACCGGAGGTATCTGCAAAGCCTCGCGATACTTGGCTATGGTGCGGCGGGCCACAACAATTCCCTGCTGGCCGAGGATTTCTGAAATCTGGCTGTCGGAAAGCGGTTTTTTCGGATTTTCCGCGCTGACCAGCTGCTTGATCAGGGCCCGAATCGCGGTGGCGGAACAGGCGCCGCCAGTTTCAGTGGTGACATGGCTGCCGAAGAAATATTTAAGCTCGTAAGTACCGCGCGGCGTAAGCATGTACTTTTGCGTGGTCACACGCGACACGGTGGATTCATGCAGATCGAGCGCTTCGGCGATTTCACGCAATACCAGGGGACGCATCGCCACGTCGCCGTGCTCAAGAAAATGGCGTTGACGGTCTACGATCGCCTGTGACACACGCAAGATGGTGTCGAAGCGCTGCTGCACGTTCTTGATCAACCATTTTGCTTCCTGCAGCTGGCTGGCCAGTTTCTGGAAACTTGCGTCGCGATTGCGGTGCAAGATATCGGCATACATTCGATTTACTCGCAGCTTGGGCATCGCCTCGGCATTGAGGCTTGCGACCCAGACGCTTTTAATTTTCTTCACTATGACGTCCGGCACAATATAGCGCGTTTCAAGCGCGGCGAAATCCGCGCCCGGACGAGGGTTGAGGCTGGTGATCAGGTGCTGCGCCTCCCGCAATGCCAAGTCGTCGCAATGCAGGATTTTTTTGAGTTTGCCGAAATCCCTCGCCGCAAGGAGATCCAGATGCTGTGTGGCGATTGTCAGAGCTTCTGCCCGAAGCGGAGTATCGTCCGGCAAGGCTTGCAGTTGCAACGCAAGGCATTCGCCTAGGTCGCGGGCGCCGACACCCGTCGGTTCCAGTTTTTGCAGTTGCTGTAACGCGGTTTGCAGCTCTTCCGGGCTTACGCTGAGTTCTTCGGGGAGCATTGAAGCCAGCTCCTCCAGCGGCTGCGTCAGAAGGCCGTCCTCGTCGAGTGCGTCGATCAGAAGCGATACCAGTTTTTTTTCGCGGTCGGGAAGTTTAGTGAAGTTGAGCTGCCAATTGAGATGTTCGCGCAAGGTGGGCGCGACTGCAGCAAGCTGAGGATACTCACTTTCCTCAGCCTCGTCGCGTGCCGCGTAGGAGCCTGCTTCATCCAGCCAAAGTCCGTCAATAACGTCGGCATTAGATTCCGTTTTGGGAACCGTTTCCTCAGTCCTATCGCTCGTGGTTGAGCCATCATGGGAATCGGCACCGATGCCTCCAGAGGCCATCGGCGCCGATTCTTCGCCTATTTCGTCGTCGCGCTCGAGTAGGGGATTTTCTTGAAGGAAACGTTCCAGTTCCTGGTTAAGCTCCAATGTTGACAGCTGCAAGAGACGTATGGACTGTTGCAGTTGCGGCGTCAGCGTCAGATGCTGCGACAGCTTGAGCTGTAAGGTGTGCTTCATGCTCGCGGAGAGTCAGGGTGTCTATTGCAGGTAACCGTTTTTTAAGGGCGGCGCCATCGAATTCGATCGTTTGTCTACAGTTTGAAATGTTCCCCGAGGTACACTTTCCTCACGCTCTCATTATAAACGATTTCATCGGGTTTGCCGTAGGCGAGTACTGAACCGTCATTGATGATATAAGCGCGGTCACAGATACCCAGCGTTTCCCGTACGTTGTGGTCCGTGATGAGCACGCCGATGCCTTTTTCCTTAAGAAAGCCGATGATTATCTGGATATCTAATACTGCGATGGGATCAATTCCAGCGAAAGGTTCGTCGAGCAGGATAAATCGCGGCTGCGAGGCCAGCGCTCGCGCAATTTCCACGCGCCGCCGCTCGCCACCGGAAAGGGAGAGCGCCGGGTTGTTACGCAGATGACTGATATGCAGGTCGTGCAGCAAATCGTCAAGGCGGTTCTCGATCTCGTCCGGACGGAAATCCTGTAATTCCAGCACCGCCTGAATATTTTGAGCCACAGTCATTCTGCGGAAGATGGAGGCTTCTTGCGGCAAATAGCTCAAACCCAGACGGGCGCGCCGATGAATGGGCATGTGACTTAAATTAAGTCCATCGAGCGTAATGCTGCCGCCGTCGAGCGGGACCAGGCCCACCATCATATAAAAACAGGTGGTCTTCCCGGCGCCATTGGGGCCCAGCAAGCCGATGACTTCGCCATTGCTAACTTCCAGGGAGACATCGCGAACCACAGTACGTGACTTATAGCGTTTTCTGAGTTCTTGCGCTCTAAGTTCACTCATACCGGTCGGCGAGTTGTGAACGGCATGCCGGTTTGCATTACTTTCGTTCGCTGTCTATTCGTCGGGTGGATTAGAAAGGCTAGAAGAGGGTTTAAGCGCTTCCGGGGATCCAGGAGCGCTAGCTTTCGGCTCCTTTTCCCTGGGTTGAATTACTGCGCGCACCCGGCCGGTGCTGGCGGCGGGTTCTTTGCCGCTCAATGCCCGGTAAAATTCGGTAACTGCATTGTAGGAGATATAATTGCCTCGCAATTCATCCTGACCACGTTTGATGTGGGCGCGGTCGAACAATTCCAAATTCTCCGTTTTGCCGTCGTATTCGATTCGTTCCGCCTCGCCTTCGATATATTCCTCACTGCCTTCCATTTTTTGACGGAACGTTGCTGGATTGCCGTACGCTGTGCCGGAGTTGAAGCCGTCTGCGTCCTGGCGCAAGATCATCTTGTTGGCGTGAACGACAATGGTGCCTTGTGTTACGACCACGTTGCCTTCAAATACGCTCACTTTGTTAATGTCATCCACATTAACTTTATCCGCTTCCACGTTAACCGGTTTGTCGCGATCGGCGCGCTCGGCTAGCGCGGGCGAACATGCCAGCAGCGCGCTGAGTAGCCCTGCTACGAAATCGCCCGCTTTACCTCGGGTTTTCATAATGTCCTTTTACATTGGATAGCAATTTTAACACCCGCGTAGCACTGTTCAATTCTAAGCCAACGGCAGTGACGATGCTACGCTGCTCGGTCAATGTTACCGGCTTGTCGGTTTTCGCCAGGTCCTGATCGGGTATGACATGCAGAAAGCTGGTAAAAGCCTTGAGTTCAGGGTCATTGTTCCACGCCTGTCGTACGACGGTTACGTCTCCAGTGAAAAAAGCATCCTCACCCCCGCTTGTGAGCAACGCTTGATTCGCAGAGATATTGATTTCGGGTTTGCCTTCTTCAACGTATCGAAACACTGGGCTTTCTAAATAGGTGGTGTCGTCATCCGGATAATGCATCATTTTTTTTGCAGTGAGGATGTAACGCGGCGTTCCATTCGTGCTCATTCGGGTGGCGGCAAAGTTTTCCACGATGTAATCCGGGTCGTGGCGACTGCTGCCGTCGCGCTTTGGGACGGGCGGCTGTACTTTGCTATCAAGCCACCAGGTTAATGCCGCCAGCAGCAGCAACATCAATAGTGGCGCCCATGTGACCAGGCGGTTGTTCATTTCAAATATCGCGACAGCTGTTGCTGGAAAGTCCCCTGTGCCTGCATGATCAGTTCGCAAATTTCGCGTACCGCCCCGGCACCGCCTGCCCTTTGGGTGATGTAATGCGCGTGCTGCTTTACCACTGCAGGGGATTCCGGCACGCAAATGGCAAGCCCACAGCGACGCATCACCGGCAAGTCCATCACGTCATCGCCTATGTATGCCGTCGTTTCGGCGCCGAGTGCAAATTTTGTGAGCAGGGAGAAATAGACCTCGAGCTTGTCGTCCACGCCCTGATAAAGCAGGCCGATGCCGAGATTTTGCGCGCGCAGTTCCACGCAACGCGACGTCCTGCCGGAAATTAGGACCAACTCTACGCCGCTTTGCTTCAGCATGCGCATGCCATGGCCATCAAGGGTGTTGAAAGACTTGTACTCTTCGCCGCTATCCGAGATATACAGGCTCCCATCCGTCAATACACCATCAACATCGAAGATTGCGAGGCGAATATGTTTGGCTTTTTCAAACACGTCCTGCATGTTGAGGAGCGGCTGATTACGGACGGCCCGTCAAATGACTTTGGCGCGGAGCAGATCGTGCGTGTTGAGTGCGCCGTTCAAGTGCTGTCCTGCGTCTACCACTAGCAGCTGGTTTATCTTGTGTTCCTCCATCATACGCACGGCTTCCACGGCCAGACTGTCTGCGCTGATGGTGCGTGGCCCACGCGTCATGACCTGCGCTACCTTGGTCGCCTGCAAATCCGTGATTCGGCCCAGAGCACGCCGCAAATCGCCATCGGTAAAAATACCGACTACCTGTTGCTGTGAATTGACCACAGCGGTCATGCCCATTCCTTTATTAGAAATTTCCAGAATCGCCTGCACCAGCGAAGCACTTTCCGGCACAACAGGCAATGCGGTTCCGGTACGCATCACATCACCGACATGGGTGAGCAGTTTTCTACTGAGTGTCCCGCCAGGGTGCGAGCGCGCAAAATCCTCGGCGCCGAATCCCCGGGCATCCAGCAAAGCCACTGCGAGCGCGTCGCCCAATGCCAATGCAGCCGTAGTGCTTGCAGTAGGCGCAAGTCCCAGCGGGCAAGCTTCCTCGGCGACGGCGGCGTCGAGGTGGATGTCTGCTTCGACCGCTAATGTGGATTTGGAGTTGCCTGTAATGGAAATAAGTTTTGCGCCTTGGCGCTTGATGAGGGGCACGATGGTAACAAGCTCGCCGCTTTCTCCAGAATTGGAGATTGCAATCACCACATCATCATGGGTGATCATCCCCAGATCGCCATGACTCGCTTCCGCGGGATGTACAAAAAAAGCCGGTGTTCCCGTGCTTGCCAGCGTAGATGCAATCTTGCGGGCGACGTGACCCGATTTGCCTATCCCGCTGACGACGACCCGTCCATGGCAGCCCAGCGTGAGCTCGACCGCGCGCGCGAAGTTGTGATCCAGCCGCTCGATTAAAGCGGTAATGCCGCGCGCCTCGATCTCTAGCACCTGCCGCGCCAGATCGAGCGCACGCGGCAACGCTGACTCGGCAAGTTTTTTCATGGTGCCCATCGCGGCAAGTATAGCAGAATGCGCCCCGGACTCGGACTCGCGCAGCGTGGAGCGGGAAGGGGCGCAAGCTGCCGCAAGAAACATTTGAAACGGGGCGCTCATGCTGCCGCTCCCGCACCCCAAGCTGCGCTGACCGTGTCGCGGCAGCCCCCGGACTCGGACTCGCGCAGCGTGGAGCGGGAAGGGGCGCAAGCTGCCGCAAGAAACATTTGAAACGGGGCGCTCATGCTGCCGCTCCCGCACTTAGGAATCTCTGATTAAGTCCGCCGCGGATTGCGTTGCTGGCAAAATGCGGATGAATGCGAGGCGCGCGACGAAGGTCGTAGCGAGGACCACGAAGCCGAGGAGCGCAACGATGCAGACGCCGCATTTTACCGCAACCCTGAGGGACGGGGCTTTGCGGGCGATCTGCTTTGTCGCTCGGCTTGTGAAGGGGGTCAACCATTCACTGTGCCTCGCTTCGCGCATCCCATCCCGGAAAGCCGCCGTCGCAACCGCGTGGGAGTTAATCAGAGGTTCCATCAGCTGCGCTGACCGTGTCGCGGCAGCCCCCGGACTCGGACTCGCGCAGCGTGGAGCGGGAAGGGGCGCAAGCTGCCGCAAGAAACATTTGAAACGGGGCGCTCATGCTGCCGCTCCCGCAC
>DASPRI010000087.1:0-18882 GCA_035624535.1 Burkholderiales bacterium | reverse complement strand
TGATGGCGTGACCCAATTTACCTATTTCACTGTTCGAGCCGTCCTCACCGTACCGCCGGGAACGCGGGAAGCGCTCGCGATGCGGATGCTTCAGAAAGCGGAAGAGACCTGTTTCGTTACGAATTCGCTCAAGGTCAAGCCAACACTCGAGGCGAATATCGTCGCCACTTGAATTAAAGCGGGCGCTGCGAATTTCTACTGGATGGTGAGCCCGCCATCGACCAGGAGTGAATGGCCGGTGACGAACGAAGCCTTGTCCGAACAAAGCCAAATAACGGCTTCGGCAATTTCCTCAGGCTTGCCAATTCGGCCTATCGGGTGGTGTGCACCCATTTGTGACATCGCTTCCGGGTTGCCACCGGCAACATGAGACAGCATATCCGTTTCAATTGCCCCAGGATTGACTGCGTTAATGCGGACGCCTGATTTCGAATATTCCAGAGCGGCCGCCTTGGTGAGCCCGATAACCGCGTGTTTGCTCGCGACATAAATAGCGATCTCAGGAAAACCGATGACACCGGCGACCGATGACATGTTCACAATTGCGCCGCCACCACGCTTGAGCATTTCCGGAATTTCATATTTCATCGACAGCCAAACGCCCTTGATATTCACGTTTACAATTTGGTCAAAGGTTTCTTCAGTCTGCTCAACCAGCGGCCCGGGCTTTGGTTCGATCACCCCCGCGTTGTTGAATGCGTAATCCAGCCGCCCATATGTCGCCACTGTTTTTTCCACCATTGTTTTCACCTCGGACGCTTTGGCCACGTCGGTCTTGATAAAAAAACCGTCGCTTCCCGCCTCCCTGATGAGGTGAACCGTCTCGTCGCCTTCCTTGACGCGGCGGCTCGCGACTACGACTTTCGCGCCCTCGCGGGCAAACGCCACTGCCGTAGCCTGGCCGATTCCTGCGCTGCCTCCGGTTACTAGTGCCACTTTTCCTGTAAACATTGCCATTTCATTTCTCCTTTGCAGCCCACTCCCGCCAGCCTTTCAGCAGCGGGAAATAAAGCCCCAGTTTGATTTCACGCTTGTCCAGCATCTTCATAAGAGCGGCATACTGCTCAATTTGTTTCCGGTAGCGCTCCTGTTCACGGTCAAGAAATGCTTCCAGGTCGCCGCCTTCGTGCGTGCTCGCTTTGTAATCCACGATCCAGCGCACATTGTTCTCATCCACAAAAGTCCGGTCAATCCTGACATTCACCAACTCGCCTTCAAGCAAACCGGTGAGCCGCCATTCGGAATGAGCTTCGCGTTTGCTGCCCAGCAACCAGCGCCCGCGCTTGTCTTCCAGGGTTTGCACCAGCGCCGCAACGACACGCTCCACCGCGGCGTTGATTTCCTCCTGCGGAACACCCACGCTTTCAAGTTCCGATTTGAACAATGGACGTAAAGTCTCGATCCGGCTGCGGTCCCAGTTTTGTTTCTGTTCTTCTTCGCCAATCAGCTGCAGCCAGCGGTGCACTACAGTACCGACCTGCTTCGCGGTTTCCGAAGCCCAGGAAAATTCGACTTCGTCATGCGGGCTCCTGGCTTCGTATTCGATTTCGGCGCGCGGTTTCCAATCCAGTCCGCCGGGCGGCGCTGGAATTTTCCAATCTGAAATAAAGCGGCGGATTTCCGGCTGCGGTTCTCCCGCATGTTCCGCCTCCGGCTGAATGTCATGCGGCAATTGAGCGGCTTTTTCGAATTCCTTTTGCACCACCGGCCATAGGCGCTCAAGCAGCGAATTGGATCTGGGTTTCTTTCCGTCCAGCTGCCCGATGAGGTGCAGCCGCGATTTGGCGCGCGTGGCCGCGACATAGATGAGCCGCGCATCTTCGTGCGCTTCGCGCACATCGTCCAGCCGGTCGAGGTAGCGGTAAATTTCATCGGTGCGTTCGCTCGCTTCCTTGATTGGCGCAAGCAGCAGGTCGGACGCCTCTTGGGCGCGCGGGCGCTCGAGCCAGATCAACAGCCGCTGCTCTTTGTGGGGCGGGGCATAACCCAGCCCGGGCACGATTACGGTATCGAACTCCAGCCCTTTCGCCTTGTGCATCGTCATCACTTGCAGCCGAGCATCCGCTTTGGTGTCCGGCAGCGCGTAGAGCGACGCGGCGCGCTCAGCGAGCAATTCTAGCGCGGGCAAATCGCCGCCCACTTCCAATTCCTCGATGAGCTTCAGAAAAACTTCCGCATCCTCTACATCGGTTTCGTCCTCGGCGCACGCGGGACCGCCCAGCGCGAGCCACGCGCCTTCGATCCAGCGCCTGAGCGGCTCGCGCCTGCGCCGTGCCAGTGCTGGCGTCAGTACCTCGCGCACGCGCAATAAGCGGCTGCGGCCATCCTGCGAAAGCCGCGCGAGGGCGATATTGTCATTCATGAGGCTCCAAACGCCCTGGTCGTAGTCGTGCCCGGCAAGCGCATCCAGATCGGCCAGCGTCATTCCACACCACGGCGCGCGGAGCAGCGCAAGCCAAGCGATTCGATCTGCGGCATGGACAAGCGCGCGGGTAAGCGCGAGCAAGTCCTGCACTACCGGCCGGTGGCCGAGCTGTTCGATTTCAATTGCCTGAAACCGCAGCCCTGCTTTTTTCAGGCGCGGGGCGATTTGCGCAAGGTGCGAGCGGTTTCTTACCAGAATGGCGATTGTCTGGTTGAGATTCTCCGCGCCGGCGCCCTGCACCAGATTGGCAACGAGCTTTGCTTCGGCCTCGCGGTCCATCGCAAGCAGCGGGTGCAGCTCGACCGCGCCGACTCCGGACGCTGGGCGGACCGCGTCGGAAGCGACAAAAGGCACTGCGCCGCTTGCCAGATCCTCTTCGTCAGGGAGCACGGCTGCGAAAGTTTCGTTTACCCAATCCACGATTCCCTTTTGCGAGCGGAAATTTAGCGCAAGAGTGAGCGGTTCGAGTACCACGACGCCGATGCCTTTATGCCGCGCGCGCAGGTAAAGACCGACTTCCGCTTCCCGGAAGCGGTAGATGGATTGCATCGGATCGCCGACCACGAAAAGCGTTCTGCCGTCGTTATGCTGCCAGCCCGCTGTGAGCCGTTCGAGCAACTCGAACTGGCTGAACGATGTGTCCTGGAATTCATCCACCAGGATATGCCGGATGCGGCAGTCGAGCGCAAGCGCAAGGTCGGTGGGATTTTCAGGCTCGCCCAGCGCGCGCACCGCAGCCTGGGCCACTTGCGTGAAATCGACTTCGCCACGTTCGCGAAACAGCAATTCAAGCTGCGCCACCGCTATCGGCAGCAGGGCAGCCAACGCCTCCAACACCTCCCATTGGGAATCGTTGTACGCGGCGGGCGGCAGAATGCGCGTTTCGTGAAGCAATTCAATAAAGGTGCGATGCCTGGCGAGCGTGGCGATCAGCGCTTCGAAGCGCCGCTTCATGTCTTCGCGAATTTGTTTTTCCACGCCTTTCGCCTTTGCCGGTGCTGGAAAGCCCTCGTCTTCGGTGATGCGCGAGCGGGGTGCACCCGTGTTGGTGAGCATGAGCGCAGCCAGTCCGCGCCAAGCGGGAAGTTCTTCAAGGCCAGCCCCGGGAACGCCTTTTATTCCGCGGCAAGCGTTAACAGGCGAGTCCTTGCCTGCCGCGCTAATATTTTCGGCTGCGTAAGAAGCGAGCGCGACCATTTCAGAGCGCAGCTCCTGCGGCAGCAGCTCAATCAAGCGTGCGAGCAGATCGCGGGTGACATTGGCGAGCGCGCTCTCAAGCGTTTTCCGCTCCAGGCGGGCAGACGTTTTGTCCGCGACATGGCGCAGCCACTGGTCGCGGCGCTCGAGCATCGTGGCGAGCAAATCCCGGGCCTTATCCACGTCGTTGTCGAGATGGCGCAGAACGCGCGCTACCAAGCGCGACCATTGTTGTTTGGAGTCGAGCCCGTCGAGCGTGCGCTGCGCCGCTTCGAGATGCAGTTCTTCCGCTTTTTCCACGATCTCGGCCTGCGCGCCGAATCCGGACAGGACCGGCAGATGGCGCGTGAGCCACGCGCACAGCGAATCTATGGTTTCGATGCGCAGCCGCCCGGGATTTTGCGCAAGCCTCCAGCGCGCTTCTGCATCGCGCGCGGCGACCGCCTTAGCCAGTTCGCGGGTTTTAATCTCGTGCGGTTTGTCCGACTCGGCGTTTTTCTCCTGCGCGAGCGCGGCGAACACGCGGTTACGCATTTCGGTCGCCGCTTTTCGGGTAAATGTGATGGCGACGATTTCTTCTGGTGCATCCACGCGCGCAAGAAGCGCAAGATAGCGTTGAATCAAAAGCTCGGTCTTGCCGGAGCCAGCCGGAGCTTGCACGATGAAAGAGCGCGCAACATCCAGCGCGCGCTCGCGCGCATGTGCATCGGCTGCGGCACGGGATTCATTCATCGTCTTCCACCTCGGCCGCGACCGGTCCGCGGTCCTTAATTTCCTTTACCCGGCATAACGCGCCCAGGTCGCAGTCACGGCAGGTTTGCGGATAATTCTTGGGCGAAACGTCGGCGCGACCATCGAGATATTCGCGCGCGAGATTTTCCAGCACCGTGCGCCAGCCTTCCAGCATGTCTTGCCAGCTTGCCCAGTTTTGCGCCGCGATTCTGTTCTCGGCCAGGGTCTTTACGCCGGGCAGCAGTTTCTCCTCGCGCGCGAGTCCCTTGAACAGCACATCCTGTGCGTGCAACTGCACGAAGGCGACCGCCGCCACGTCATCGCGCCCCGCGCTCACGGTGTACAGCGGCAGCTGCGGTTCGTCAGGGCGTTCCCCGATCCAGCTCGACACGCCCGCCTTTCTACCGGTCTTGTAATCGAGCATGACCCTTCGCCCGTCCTCCAGCCTGTCCGTGCGGTCCGGTCGCGTGGAGACTTCGATTCCTGCGACCGTAACCTTCTGCGGTGTTTCGCGCGCGAGCAGCTCAAACGGCGGACGCTGTCTTTCGAACTCGATCAAGCGCATGAGAAGCGTCGAGACGCGGTCCTCTTCAAGGGCGGTAAAAGCAGGCGTCATCACATCAGGCCGCGTTTTACGCATGCGATCCAGCGCTTCTTTCGCAGCGCGGCCTGCCGCCGATCTAAGCTGTTCATCACTCGCGGCGGCCAGCTGTGTGCTGTTTTTTAATTCCCGCCAGAGATTTTCTGCGGCCCAATGCATGAGGCTCCCGCGGTCGAGCGCATCGAGCCCGGCATGCCCGGCTTCCATGCCCACGGCGCCGAGTCGGTGAATTGCAAAAGCGCGAAAAGGACATGCCGCCTGGTTCTTGAAGAACTGTGTGCCGCCCTTGACCTCGATCCCGGCCGGAAGCCTTGGCGCCCTGAAATCGGCAAGCGTCTCGCTTGCCCGTGAAGCAAAGATGGCGTCGCGGTATAACGCGGCTTTCTCGCCCGAAAACGGCGCTTCAGGCAGCTCACGTAAAAGAGGGCTCGGCCGCAACTCGCGTTCGCCGTCACGAAGCGGATGGCTAAAGCGGATTTCATTCGCGCTGCCGCGCCAGTAATCCCTCATGCGGCGCGCAAAATCGAGCTGCCAGTCAGCGCTGGCATAAGGAACGTTGAGCCTGCGCTGAACCGAAAGCGGAAGAAAAGGATTGGGATTAGGCCGCGGCGGCCATGTTTCGTCGCTAAGGCCGGTGACGAACAAATAATCAAACTCCAGCCCGTTTGCTTCCAGCACTCCCAGCACTTGCACCGGGGCTTCCGCAGATTCCGGCTCAAACAGTGTAGTGCTTGCTAGGCGCCTTAGATTATCAAGCGCTTGTTCGAAATCAAGACGCGGTGCGACGATATCGAGCGTTGCAAATTTCGCGATGGTTTCGCGCCATTTGCCGAAAGCCTGGTATTGCTCCGAGTCCAGCGCACGCTCGCCTGGCCAGCCCAGCCCCGAAAGCAGCTGCTGGAAGACGCTGCTCCAGCCCGAAGGCGACTGCTCGGCCTTGCGAATTCCTCTGGCAAGCTTGCTCCAGGCATCGAGCCGGGTTGCGAGCAGCGACGCAGCGTGCGCTTCGCGAGAGAGAATTCTTAGCGTCACTTCAGGCCGCCGCAATTCGCGAAGCTCTGCATCGAGCAGTGCGCGGGAAGTAAATTCCTGCTCCGCCCCAGCAAGAAAAGGGCTTCTTAGCAGCGAGCCCGCCATATCCAACGGGAGCTTGCCTTGCGCGAATTCCAGAATTAAAAGCGCACTGGTGACCAGCGGATAATCGCCAAGCGCGCGTCCCAAGGAAACATTGTAGGGCCGCGCGCGTTCTCGCGAAGCCGACACTACGCGCGCCGGCTGGAGCGCATCGTCGAAGATGCGCATGATGTCGGCGCGGTGTTGCGCCAGGTCGGGGACAATGACCCCGATGCTTGCGTTCGGGTTCTCGCCAAGCATGCGCCCGATTTGGGAAGCAACTGAATAGAACTCGGTTTCCGAATCGGAATACCCGGTGCGGAAAGCCGGCGCAGGTTTCAACTGCGCCCTGACTTCGCTTACGCTTGCACCGGCTAGGGAAATGGCATCGAAAAAATCCCCCTGCTGCGGCGCCAGCTCGTCAAAGCCGTAAAGCACGAGGTTGTGCGGCTTGAGATTCCCGACCGCGGAGATAATGGCATCGGGAAGACGCGCGCTGTCAAGCCAGTTTTTTTCCGCGCACAGTTTCGCATAGCGCTCCGCCCAGCTGCGAAACACCGAGCAGTCTTCATCCAGGATCGCTTCGTACTGCGCGAGATTTATTCGGTAGGCGTGGCGCGTAGCCCAAGCATCGCGCGCCCTACGCGCGGTGGCAGCGATATTAAGAAGATTTTCTCCCTGCGGCGAGCTGCTGATCACCTGCTCCCAAAGCGTGGTTTCCTGCTCCTCGGAAAGCAGCGTCTGCTCGCGTTCAGTGCGCAAGAATCCCGACCATGCGCGCTCGAGAAATGCGCTGAAATGAAGAATATCCGCACTGGGCCATGCCGAGAATCCGCGCTTGATCTGCGCTGCGTCGAACTCGCGCTTGACTGTTCGCGCAAGCCTACGGTTGGGAGTGATTATGGTTGCGCCTTGCTCTGCGGCCTGGATCAGCGAGTCACGCGGCAGGAAGGGAAATGCTCTGCTCATTCGTTATCACGGCTTTTCTGCCAGCGCCGCAAACTTGCGGCCGAGCGGCGGGCTGCAAACGACCCGGACTAAAATTTCATGAACGGCCGGCTCAACGCTCCAGCAAATTGAGTTTTTCTTTCACACTCTTCCAGCTGTCAGCGTCCGAGGGAGCGGGTTTCTTCTCGGTGATCGGTTTCCATATCTTGGAAAGCTCCGCATTGAGTGGCGTAAAATGCTTTTGATTTTCGGGAACGTCGTCTTCAGCAAAGATAGCTTCCACCGGGCATTCGGCCACGCACAAGGTGCAGTCGATGCATTCATTGGGATCAATCACAAGGAAGTTCGGCCCTTCGCGGAAGCAGTCCACCGGGCAGACATCCACGCAGTCGGTGTACTTGCACTTGATACAGCTCTCGGTTACTACGTAAGTCATTGCCGCCGATCTAAATAAATTTCAGGGATTATTTTACCAGAAATCGGTAACCCAACATCCCTGCGGCCATGAGGGTGAAACCTGTGCTGAAGTTGAGCCAGAATGGCCAGTGCGTGCGTGAAGCGAACAGGAAAGGCAGGAAAAACAATAGCGAAGGCGGCACCAGGAAAAAAATATCACGCGCGAACGCTGCCACTTTTTCCGAATCGCGGGTGTCAAGGTACAACCAGGTCATGGCGAGCATCGAGGTAAGCGGCAAGGCAATGACAAGCGCCCCAAAGAATGTCGAGCGCTTGGCAATTTCCGCCGCCGCAAGCAACAGCGCGACGCTAAAGAGAATTTTGACGATAAACAGGGTGACTTCCCAAAAAGCGTAATTTTCGTTAGCATAATACTTCGCGCGGCAATTCACTACCCTCTCCCGCCGCTTAATTCCCCTTAAATTATGAGGATTGCATGAGTAGTCATATACACCACGTCACCGACGACACGTTCGAGACGGAGGTGCTGCAGGCCCAGGTACCGGTGCTCGTGGATTACTGGGCGGAATGGTGCGGCCCGTGCAAGATAATTGCGCCGATCTTGGATCAGGTAGCGCAGGAATACGCTGGACGGCTCAAGATCGCCAAGCTTAACATAGACGAAAACCAGACGACGCCCCCGAAATACGGCATACGCGGCATACCGACTCTGATGCTGTTCAAAAACGGAAACATTGAAGCCACCAAAGTCGGGGCGCTGTCCAAATCCCAATTAACAACTTTCATTGACAGCAATATATAAACCTATTAACCTTTAGTGCTGAGCGCCTGTTGATGGCCAGTTAAAGAATTACAAACAATCCATCAAGAAGGTGCGGGCGCAAGCGCCATTCCGTTTTTCTTTAATTTCCCGAATTTTCGTTTTACAACGTCACTGAGTAATTTCCGCCATGCATTTATCCGAGCTTAAATACCTCCATGTCACCGAACTGGTAGACATGGCCATGACCAATGAAATTGAAGGTGCCAACCGCCTGCGCAAGCAGGAACTGATTTTCGCTCTGCTCAAGAACCAGGCGCGAAAAGGCGAAAGCATTTTTGGCGAAGGCACCCTGGAAGTCCTTCCCGACGGTTTCGGCTTCCTGCGTTCTCCTGATACTTCATATCTTGCCGGACCCGATGACATATATGTCAGTCCCAGTCAGATAAGGCGCTTCAACCTGCACACTGGCGACTCGATCGAAGGAGAAATCCGCACGCCGAAGGACGGCGAGCGCTATTTTGCGCTGGTCAAGGTGGACAAGGTCAATTCCGAGCCTCCCGAAAATTCCAAGCATAAAATCTTGTTTGAAAACCTCACGCCGCTGTTTCCATCCACACCGCTGGTTCTGGAACGCGACATCAAGGCGGAAGAGAACATCACCGGTCGGGTGATCGACATCATCGCGCCAATCGGCAAGGGACAGCGCGGGCTCATCGTCTCGCCGCCGAAGGCGGGCAAAACGGTGATGTTGCAGCATATCGCGCATTCGATCGCGGCGAATTTCCCGGAGGTAGTGCTGATCGTGCTGTTGATTGACGAGCGGCCCGAGGAAGTGACTGAAATGCAGCGTTCGGTAAAAGGCGAAGTGGTGTCGTCCACATTCGATGAACCTGCCACCCGCCACGTGCAGGTCGCAGAAATGGTGTTGGAAAAGGCAAAGCGCCTGATCGAACACAAAAAAGACGTGGTGATCCTGCTCGACTCGATTACGCGGCTGGCGCGCGCCTATAACACTGTAGTACCGGCTTCCGGCAAGGTTTTGACCGGCGGGGTGGATGCGAACGCCTTGCAGCGTCCGAAGCGCTTTTTCGGTGCGGCGCGCAATATCGAGGAAGGCGGCAGTCTCACTATTTTGGCGACTGCGCTGATTGATACCGGTTCGCGAATGGATGATGTTATTTATGAAGAATTCAAGGGTACCGGCAATATGGAAATTCATCTCGACCGGCGCATGCACGAAAAGCGTATCTATCCGGCGATCAACGTCAACCGTTCCGGAACGCGCAAGGAAGAATTGCTGATCAAGGCCGATGTGCTGCAGAAAATCTGGGTGCTACGCAAGCTGCTATACCCGATGGATGATTTGGAAGCGACCGAATTCCTGCTCGAGAAATTACGCGCGACAAAGAATAACGCGGACTTCTTTGACTCCATGAAGCGAGGCTAGTCCGTATGTCACTGGTGAACTCCGTGATAGAGATTTCCAGCGAAGTCCGCTGCCCCCGCTCCCGCGCCCCAGGCTTCGCCGACCGTGTCGCGGTGGTTACTTCTTTGCCTCGATGAAGCGGGGCTAATTTCTACGCTTTTACCGCAGTGCCGGCTTGCACTGCACGTAGCTTTCACGCATAATTTGCGCCTTTCGCAAAATTTGGCAAGCCTTTAGGTTCCGCTAGGAGCAAGTCATGAAACCGAATATCCACCCGAAATACGAGGAAATTGCCGTAACCTGCAGTTGCGGCAACAAATTCAAAACCCGCTCAACGCTGGGCCGGCCGCTGCACATCGAAGTGTGCTCGGTCTGCCACCCGTTTTATACCGGCAAGCAGAAAATCGTAGATACCGCCGGGCGCGTCGAGCGATTCCGCCAGAAATACAGCCTGAAGAAAACCGCGTCCTGAGCCAGCGAAAGCAGCCGTTCTTTTTTGCACCCGTTTCAGGCAAAACCAAGGCTATGGCGATCGAGGGCAATGGCCTTGATCAGCGCGTAAACTTCTTGTCCTGGCTGGAGACCGAGTTGATGAATGGAACGCCGTGTCAAGCGGGCCAACAGATACGCGTCTCCAACCTGAACCCGAAGATCGGCAACCGGTCCCTCCTCGCTGCCGATTTCGATCAGCCGGCCGCGCAGCACGTTAAGCACGCTGATCCCGACTGGCGGATGTAACGCCAAGGCAACGTCACGGGCGCGTATCAGCACACGCACTGGCTCGCCCACCAGCGCATCGAGATGGGCGACATGAAGTTCTCCTCCGCTGAAACCCAGTGTGGTCAATTCGAACTGCTCATCATACGCGGTCACCCGCGTATCGATGACCGCGCCGGCTTGGTAGCGCCCGACCAAGGGCCGCAGGTCGAGCCGGCTCATGATGTCCTCGACTTTGCCGGCTGCCAACACCTTGCCGTCCGAGAGCAAGACCATGGTATCGGCGAGCCGCACCACCTCCTCGATCGCATGGCTCACATACACGATGGGAATTCTGACCTCGCTGTGCAGGCTTTCGATGTACTGAAGGATCTCGCCTTTGCGGTGTGTATCCAGCGAAGCGAGCGGTTCATCCATCAGCAGCACGCGCGGACTGGAGAGCAAAGCCCGGCCAATCGCGACGCGCTGTTTTTCTCCTCCGGATAGCGCCGCGGGTCGCCGCTCCAGCAAATGCTCCAGGCCCAACAGTCCCATGACCTGATCCAGGCCAACATAACGCTCGCGTGGCGAAGTAAAAAAAAGCCCGTAGAGGAGGTTTTGCCGCACCGTCATATGCGGAAACAGCCGGCCTTCCTGAAACACGTAGCCGATGCGCCGTTTCGGAGTCGGTATATTGACCCCCCGCTCGCTGTCAAAGAGCGCTTCGCCGTTGATCTCGACGCGGCCGCGGTCGGGACGCAGCAAACCGGCGATAACATTGACCAGCGTGCTCTTGCCGGCGCCGGAGCGTCCGAACAATGCCGTCACTCCGGAAGCACTGTCGAACTTTGCCTGCAATTGAAAACTTCCGAGCCGGCGCTCGATATCAATACTTAATGTCATGGCCTTTAACGCGCCAGCTTGCCCTGCGCGCGATGACTTCGGAAACAATCAGCGCGGCGATAGAAAGCATAACCGCGATAATGCTCAAGCGCAGCGCCTGCACGTCACCACCTGGGACCTGGGTAAAAGTGTAGATCGCAAGCGGCAGCGTCTGCGTTTCTCCCGGTATGTTGGATACGAAGGTGATGGTTGCGCCAAATTCGCCCAGGCTTCGAGCAAAGGACAAGAGCACACCGGTGATAACGCCCGGAACCGCCAGCGGCAGAGTAATGGTAAAAAAAATCCAAATGCGGCTGGCGCCCAAAGTGCCGGCCGCCGCTTCAAGTCCGCGGTCGATCCCTTCTATGGACAAGCGAATAGCGCGCACCATGAGTGGAAATCCCATGATCGCTGCTGCTATCGCGGCACCGGTCCAGCGAAATGCCACAACGATGCCGAAAACGTTTTCAAGTATTTTTCCCAGAGGGCCGTGGCGCCCCAGCAAAATTAGCAATACATACCCGACCACGACCGGCGGTAGCACCAGTGGCAAATGCACGATGGTGTCAACCAGACTCTTGCCGCGGAAATCAGTGCGCGCCAGAAACAGTGCCACGAGCACCGCCAGCGGCAGGCTACCCGCTACACTCCAGAATGCGACCCGCAAGCTCAATCTCAGAGCCTCAATTTCGGCCGGTGTCAAAGCGGGCATGGCGTCAATTGGTCGTTTTCGTTAATTCTGAAATCCGTACTTGCGAAAATGAATAGCGCACGCGCGTAATTGCGCTATCGCGCCGACGCGCAGGGACGGTCTGCTGGAGAGGCATCTCGTAAAATATAGCCGCTGCCCGTGAGGAAGTAAACGCGGCCCGAGCCGAGCTCTGGGCGCTCTTTATACTCTGTTTCGCAAAAGCTAAAATAATCAAATGAAGCCGTTGTTTAAGTTGTGGCTTGCCGCAATGGTACTCCTGCCTGGACTCAGTGATTGCGCGACCAACCCGGTCACCGGAAACCCGAACTTCGTGACCATGACCGAATCGCAGGAAATCAACATGGGCCGGCAATTCGATGTCGAGGTGAGGAAGCAGTATCACGTTTACCAGTCTCCAGACCTGCAAAAATACGTCAACGATGTAGGTCAGAAACTCGCGCACAACAGTCACCGGCCAAATATTGCTTATCACTTTACCGTCCTCGACTCAACTCAGGTAAATGCGTTTGCCCTCCCCGGCGGCTATATCTACATCACTCGCGGGCTAATCGAATACCTCAACTCTGAAGCCGAAATGGGCGCAGTCCTGGGCCATGAAATCGGTCACGTAACGGCGCGCCACAGCGTGCAGCAAATCAGCGCAGCCACTGCCACAAATATTGTCCTGCAGGTCACCTCGGTTTTTGTCCCCTATGTGGGCTCGCAGGCGGGCAGCAGCCTCAGCAATCTGTTGGGCAATGCGCTGCTTTCGGGTTACGGGCGCGAGCATGAACTCGAGGCCGACCACCTCGGCGCAGTGTATCTGGGTCGAACCGGCTATGACCCTCAGGCCATGATCAAGGTACTTACCGTGCTGAAAAACCAGGAGCTGTTCGACGCCGAGCTTGCCAAACAGGAAGGGCGCGAGCCAAATACTTATCACGGCCTGTTCGCGACGCACCCAGACAATGATACGCGTCTGAAAAAAGTGATCAGCGAAGGGCAGGACATCGCGCGGCCGGATGGCGTTGAGAACCGCGAAGCGTTTTTGCAGCATATTAATGGCATGACTTTCGGCGACAGTCCCGAACAGGGCATTATCCGAAAGGGAAAGCTCTATCACAGCGAATTGGGGCTGGTGATGCAATTCCCGGACGGGTGGCGCGTTCGCAATTACGCAGATCACGTGCAGGCCCAAAGTCCGACCAATGATGCAGGGATCGAGCTGCGTCTAGGAAACAAGGCTGAGGGTTCACCCGCGGATTATTTGCGTAATAGGCAGTTATTCAGCTTTGGCGAGGATATCCAGTCGCTCACTATCAATGGCCTTCCCGCTGCCACGACCGAAACCAGCAGCCAGGGCAAGCCGGTGAAGGTTACGGTCATTTATTTCAACAACAGGGCATTTTTTGTCCTGGGCGTCGCGGCATCGAAAGAGGTATTTAACCGGTACCGTGAAAACATAAATGCAACCACAATGAGCTTCCATGCCATTACCGAGGCTGAGCGCGTCAGTTCCCGGCCGCTAACCATAAAAATTATTACTGCCAGGCCGGGTGTGAGCTATGCCGACCTTGCGCGCACCTCACCATTAGGGAAAAATGCCGAAAGTTATTTGCGGCTCATTAACGCGCAGTATCCTTCAGGAGAACCGGAGCAAGGCCAGAAGCTGAAAATCGTGGAATGAGCAAAGGCGTTTTAAGTTGACCTTCACGTTAATATTAGAGGAGATCCATGCTCTCGCAGGAAGAGGTGATTGAGGTGTCGGAAATCGGAGATTGGCACATTACCCCGGACCAGCAAACCACCGAACGGATGATCCGGTCACTGGAAAGCGGCAAGGTGATTTATTTCCCGCACCTGGCATTTGTGCCTACCAAGGCGGAGCGACGATTCCTCTCCGCCGACTGTTCGGACGGCAAGGCTAAAAATGTCAGCTACGATCCGCGAAACGGAAGCATTCAGGGAACCAGCTGCAAAGGCGCGGATCGTGGTGATCTGGCGGCGATGATTTCGCGCTTTGCCGCCCAGGCAAAGGCACTCGTCGAATCCCTGTTCCCGCACTATGTTCCACACTTGAAGCAAGCGCGCACCAGTTACCGGCCGATGCCGGTTGAAAAGCGTTTTGCTTCGATTCGTAAAGATGATTCACGTCTGCATGTAGATGCCTTTGCTTCGCGACCGAACTGCGGGATGCGGATATTGCGCGTATTTACCAACATCAACCCCGAGGGTGATCCGCGAGTATGGAACATCGGAGAGAATTTCGAAAAGTTTGCGCCGAAATATTACGGCAGGATTGCGCGGCAGTGGCCTGGCTCAGCCTGGCTTCTTGATCACCTGGGCATTACCAAGGGGAAACGCAGCCTTTATGATCACATCATGCTGGAATTGCATGATCGCGCAAAAATGGACGATTATTACCAGCAGCATTGCGATAAGATAAATTTCGCTTTTCCTGCAGGGTCGACCTGGATGATGTTCAGTGACCGCGTGCTGCATGCCGCGCTTTCCGGTCAGTATCTATTGGAACAGACTTTTAATTTGCCGGTAAGCGCCATGCAGGATGAAAGCCGCTCGCCGCTTCGTATACTTGAGCAGTCCTACCAACGAAAGCTGGCATAGAATCGGATTGAAATGGAATTCTCAGAGAATATTTTTGAGGCGCCGCGCGCGCCTTCGCTCAAGCTTTCGCATCTTGCCGCCACCTGTCTGTTTTGCCTAGCCTGGATTCTTCCGGGATTAATTGGCCACGACCCCTGGAAACCGGATGAACCCGGAACCTTTGGGGTCGTTCTGCATATCTACAATACCGGTCAATGGGTAGTCCCGGCGCTCGCGGGTGAGCCTTACCTGGACAAGCCGCCGCTCTTCTATTTGACCGCGGCGCTATTTGCCAAAGCTTTCTCCTCAGTGCTGCCACTTCACGATGCAGCACGTCTTGCCAGTGGCTTTTGCCTGGCGCTGACACTCATGTTCACCGGCTTGTGTGGTCGGGCGCTGTACGGCACGGGAAAGGGAACCATGACCGCGTTGATATTGATGGGCAGCGTGGGATTGCTGGTGCGCGCACATCAGCTGATCGCCGATCTTGGTTTGCTTGCCGGTTTGGCGTTGTGCCTTTACGGCCTATCCCTGAATCAAAAACGCCCGCTCCTGGCAGGGCTGCTCAGCGGAACCGGTATCGGAATCGGCTTCATGTGCCGCGGTACTTTCGCTCCTATCGTAATGACGACTACCTGCCTGCTGCTGCCCATATTCTTTAAGGAATGGCGCAACCGCAATTACGCTTTATCCATGTCACTAGCCATCGTTGCGGCGGCGCCGTGGCTCATTATCTGGCCGGTCGCGCTGTACCAGCGTTCCCCAGAACTTTTTCGCCAATGGTTCTGGGTCGCAGACCTTGGGCGTGAGTACGGACTTGCGCCATTCGGAAAACTGCCTTCAGCGCTATACTTTTTGAAAACCGTACCCTGGTTTGCCTGGCCAGCTTTCCCGCTGGCGCTTTGGACTCTTTGGCAGGGGGGGCGCAGGGGGCTTGCCCGACCGGAAATCCAATTGCCACTCGTCCTGATCCCGGTGCTATTCATCGCATTGAGTTTGGATACCGATACCCACGATCTGGATGCTTTGCCATTTCTGCTCCCGCTGTCATTGCTGGCTACTCCTGCGCTTGAGACATTGCGACGCGGAGCAGCAAGCGCGCTCGATTGGTTCGGCATCATGACTTTCGGCTTGCTCGCGGGCTGCATGTGGCTGGGCTGGTTTGCCTTGATGACCGGGCAACCCAGCGGCATCGCCATTTGGCTTGCAGATTACCTTCCGGGATACAGCTTGCCGTTCAATATGTTCCACTTTCTAGTGGCCGTAGCGTTTACTTTAGGCTGGTTCGCGCTCATCAGCCGTATTGGCCGTTCCAATCGCCGCGCCATCATCAACTGGGCGGGGGGAATGACCATGGTGTGGATGCTTGCGATGACGCTTTGGCTCCCGTGGCTGGACGTAAGCAAAAGCTACCGTTGGATGATCACTTCCCTGCAACAAGCGCTGCCGGCACAATATAATTGCATTTCCAGCCGCAATCTCGGTGAAACGCAACGCGCGATGTTGGAGTACTATGCGGGGATCATCACACAGCGTTCGGATATGAGTGGTACGGTGGATTGCGACTTGCTATTGATACAGGGTAGAGCGCAGGATCCGCCCACCGTTGGCGTTGACTGGGAAAGAATCTGGCAGGGCAACCGCCCGGGCGATTTCTATGAGCGATATTATTTGTTTCAGCACCTGGCTAAAGCACACTGAATTCCTTTCAAATCCGCTATGAAACTTCCTGACACGCTGCAGCGCTTTGTTTTTGAGCATGCGCCGGTCAGAGGGGAAATCGTGCACCTTGGGGCAACCTGGCGGGCCGTTCTAGAACGCCACGATTACCCGCCAGCATTGCGTTGCCTGCTGGGGGAACTCATGGCTGCAGCCACGCTGCTCGCGTCCACCCTCAAATTTTCCGGCACTTTGACCATGCAAATGCAGGGCAGAGGGCCGGTACAACTATTGGTAGTGGAATGCACGTCCGAGCTTAATTTACGCGCCACTGCCAAGTGGGAAGGCGAGCTCCAAAACATGCCGCTTAGGGAATTGCTCGGTGCTGGCCGCTTCGTCATCACCATAAACCCCCTCGAGGGCAAACACAGCTATCAAGGGATCGTCAATCTCGAGGGCAGCACGGTAGCCCAGGTATTGGAGCACTACATGGCAGGGTCCGAGCAACTGGAAACGCGTTTATGGCTCGCGGTGGACGATACACAAGCTTCGGGCCTGCTCCTGCAACGTTTGCCTGCGCCAGAAAGCAAAGACCATGACGCCTGGAACCGTGCAGTGCTGCTCGCATCCAGCATCGAGCGCGATGAACTTCTGCAATTTTCAGCGCAACAAATAATTCACCGCTTATATCACGAGGAAGACATTCGCGTCTTTAGGGTAAAGCCGGTCAGCTTTCGCTGTTCCTGCACTCGCGAAAACGTTACCGCAATGCTTCGAATATTAGGCTATGCGGAAGTACGCTCAGTGCTAGAGGAACGCGGTGCTGTCGAAGTGCACTGCGAATTCTGCAATCGCCTATATCTCTTTGACCCGGTAGATGCGGAACAGGTATTTGCAGCCGAGGTTATCACCGAGATAAACGCGACTCGCCATTAGTCCACCCGGTCTCTCGACAGGAGTCTTTCAAGAGGGTAAACTATGATTGTGCAGCGCAGCATTAAGCAACTTGTAAATAAATATCTCGCTTTATTTTTTTACCGAGAAAAGGAACTGAGAATATGAACAACTCGCTTGAGGTCGTGGTGTTAAGCGGTGTGCGCACAGCCATTGGGGATTATGGCGGCAGTCTGAAGGATTTTCCGCCAATTGAGCTCGCAGCCCGGGTAGTCAAGGAAGCAGTGAGCCGCGCTAAGGTCGATCCCAAGGATATAGGCCACTGTGTATTCGGCAATGTGATCCATACCGAGACGAGGGACATGTACCTGTCCCGCGTAGCCTGCATCAAAGGCGGCCTTCCCCAGGAGACACCCGCGCTGACCGTGAACCGCTTATGCGGAAGTGGTCTGCAGGCCATCGTCAGCGCTTCTCAACATATTTTGCTCGGCGACACCGACACTGCTGTGGCCGGCGGCGCAGAAAGCATGAGTCGCGGCGGATATCTGGTGCCGGGCTTGCGTTGGGGCCAGCGAATGAATGACGGCGCACTTGTTGACATGATGGTGGGTGCGCTGACTGATCCGTTCGATACCGTACACATGGGTATCACCGCCGAAAATGTAGCCTCGCGCTGCAAGCTTTCGCGAGCAGATCAGGATGCTTTCGCCGTCGAAAGTCACAAGCGCGCTGCCAACGCCATTTCCAAGGGTTACTTCAAGGAGCAGATTCTTCCCATTGAACTCAAGACCAGGAAAGGCCCTGTTGTCTTTGATACTGATGAGCATGTTCGCGGGGACGCCAGCATCGAAGGCATGGCAAAGCTGAAGGCCGTTTTCCAAAAGGAAAACGGAACGGTTACCGCCGGCAATGCATCGGGCATTAACGATGCCGCTGCGGCTGTCGTTTTGATGGAAAGAAAAACAGCCGAAAGAAAAGGGCTCAAACCCATGATGCGCTTGGTTGCCTACGGCCACGCTGGAGTCGATCCGAAAATCATGGGCATGGGGCCGGTACCGGCGGTCCGCAAAGCGCTGGAGAAAGCCAATTTGAAACTAGATCAAATGGATGTCATTGAGTCCAATGAAGCGTTTGCTGCCCAAGCGATGGGCGTGAGCAAAGAACTCGGAATGAACCCGCAAAAAGTAAATCCAAACGGTGGGGCAGTTGCTTTGGGCCACCCCATCGGGGCCACCGGTTGCATACTCACCGTCAAAGCCATGTACGAGCTGCAACGTTCCGGCGGGCGCTACGGCCTAGTTACCATGTGTATCGGCGGTGGACAGGGAATCGCTGCAGTATTCGAGCGCATTTAGTTTTTAGCGCTGCCGGCTCAGGCTTCGCACTACGCACGATTCCCGGGAGCATTTCTGTATTAATTTTGAAGTGACCGCTCACTTGACCTGAGCAATCCGGACGCTATCTTCTCTCGAAGTCGCTACGATTCCAGAGGGTTTTTTTCGATTTAACTCATTGAATTTCTGGGCGAAGCACACTTTGGAGACGTTCTTCCCGGATACGAAGTCCCTGCGTGTCCTTTAACTGGTTGAATAATAAACGATTGTCTTGTTGCCTTTTCCGTGTTCGTGCTGCGTCACAGAATATTAATAAAATTTATCTTGACAGTTCCAATCGAATCAGTAGAATACGATATTGATGCAGCGCAGCATTATTTGCTTCAACCGCTGATGCAGAAGATTTACCTCATCGACGATTCATTTTTTAAGGAGATAAGCATGTTTAACGTACCTGAACAATTTGTTGCTGCAAACAAAAGCAATTTGGAAATCGCTGC
>DASPRI010000075.1:0-11811 GCA_035624535.1 Burkholderiales bacterium | reverse complement strand
TGAACAGCGTGGACTTGCCGGCGTTGGTGTAACCGACCAGCGAGACCGACATGACTTTCGCCCGGTGCCGAGCTTTCCGTTGGACTTGGCGCTGGCAGCGAAGGTGCTCCAATTTATCCTTCAGTACCTTAACGCGTTTGGTTAGCAAGCGGCGGTCGGTTTCCAATTGCGTCTCGCCCGGACCGCGCAATCCAATCCCGCCCTTTTGCCGTTCCAGGTGAGTCCAGCCCCGCACCAAGCGGGTGGAAAGATGCTCGAGTTGCGCCAGCTCTACTTGCAATTTGCCCTCGTGGCTCTTGGCACGCTGCGCAAAAATGTCGAGTATGAGACTGGTGCGATCCACTACCCTGCAACCCAATTGTTTTTCCAGGTTGCGTTCTTGGGCCGGGGATAAATCATGGTTGAAGATGACGACCTGTGCACCGTCGTTACGCAAGGCTTGCGCGATTTCTGCAACTTTGCCTGTGCCGGCGAATAGCGCAGGGTCAGGCTTGGAGCGCTTTCCTTTTATTACCCGTTTGAGATTGATTCCGGCGCTTAAGGCAAGTTGCTGCGATTCTTGCAGGTTTTCTTCGTTACCTGCCTCGCCAAAATCGAGACTGACCAATACACCTGTATTCCCGCTATCGGGACGTTCAAACATTAATTACCGGTTTCAACTCTCTGCAGAAGACTGCTCGAATGGTACGCTCACCGCTCTGGCGGGTACCACGGTGGAAATTGCGTGCTTGTACACCATTTGCGTCACGGTGTTCTTTAACAGCACCACGTATTGGTCGAACGACTCGATCTGCCCCTGTAATTTGATACCATTCACCAAGTAAATCGAAACCTGCACGTGCTCCTTACGCAAAGCATTCAAGAACGGGTCTTGTAACAATTGCCCTTTCGCACTCATTTTGACTCCAATGGTTTTAGTTATTGACAACTTAACTTTACCCGTTTTTTCGGCTTAAAGCCAGCGATCGGGCCGAAGCGGATCGCCTTGTTTTGAAACCTATTTACTCGCATAGGGGTTTCGTCCGCCCTTGAACTGGACCCTAAGGGGCGTGCCTTGCAACTTGAAAACCTTGCGCAGAGCGCTCTCCAAGTAGCGTCGATAGCTGTCCGGAACCTGGTTTAAGGCATTGCCATGGACAATGACCAGTGGCGGGTTGCTTCCACCTTGGTGTGCATAGCGCAGCTTAGGCCGAACCAGCCCCGCGCGTGGCGGTTGTTGCTTGGCGATCGCGGATTGGAGTGCGCGAGTGAGTTTTGGGGTCGGCAGTTTCGCCATTGCGGCCCGGTAGGCCGCATCCACCGATTTGAGCAACGCCTGAACGCCCCTGCCTTGCAGCGCCGAAATGTAATGCACCTTCGCAAAATCCAAGAACCGCAATTTTCTCGCAATTTGGTACTTGACTTGCGCGCGCTGTTGGTCGCTTAGACCCTCCCATTTGTTGGCGGCCAGCACCAGCGCCCTGCCCGCGTCCATTATGAATCTCGCAATATGCGCATCCTGTTCGGAAACGCCGTGCTGCGCGTCCAGCAGCAGCACCACCACATCCGCGTCCTCCACAGCCTGCATCGCCTTGATCGTGGAAAATTTCTCGACCGTCTCATGCACTTTACCGCGCTTTCTTAATCCCGCAGTGTCGATCAAGGTGTAGCTTTTGCCCTGGTGTTCAAAATCCACATAAATGCTGTCGCGGGTTGTGCCGGGCTCGCTAAACACGATCACCCGTTCCTCGCCGAGCAGCTTGTTGACCAAGGTCGACTTGCCCGCATTGGGGCGGCCGACAATCGCAATCTTCGGACGCGCAAGCGGCGCTTCGGGCTCCGGCATGGCCGCCACGTCCGCCAATACCAGTTCAACGAGCTCGCTCACACCCTCACCGTGTGCCGCAGATATCGGCAACGGCTCGCCCAATCCCAGTTCGAAGAATTCCGCGGCAGCAACATCTGGCTTCATCCCTTCAGCCTTATTCACAACCAGCCACACCGGACGCCCGCTCTTGCGCAAGCTTTCGGCGATCAACAAATCGGTGGCATGCAAACCTTGCCGCGCATCGACCATAAACAAAATCTTGTCGCCCTCGGCAATGGCCTGAAGCGTCTGTTTGGTCATTTGGGCTGAAATCCCGTTCTTGGCCGCCGGTTCGAATCCGCCCGTGTCGACGACAAGAAAGGGTTTTGGACCGACCCTGCCGTGGCCGAAATGCCGGTCGCGTGTGAGTCCGGGCGCGTCGGCAACTATAGCGTCACGACTTCGGGTGAAGCGATTGAACAGGGTCGATTTGCCGACATTAGTGCGGCCAACCAAGACCAGGACAGGTTTCATTGTGAATCAACGATATTGGCAATGACGCACTACTTCAGGAAAGCGGTTCAACATCCATGGCATATAATCCGCCATCGCGCGTTTGTATCAGTAAACCTTTGTCTAACGCGATCGGCGGAGCGGAAATCCGGCTGCTGTCGGTGGCACGGCGCGCGACAAACGAGCCATCTTCCCGCGACAGGATATGCACATAGCCGTGGAGATCGCCAACGACTATGTAATCCCCAAGGGCGAGCGGCTCGGTTATCTTGCGCCCAAACAGTTTGTCCTGCTTCCACACGCTCGCCCCGCTCACCTTGTCGAGCGCCACCACTGCGCCCTTGTCGTCGCTTATATACAAATTATGATTATCAAGGGTCAATCCGGAAATGCTGGAAATGTCGCGTGCCCACAGCAGATTGCCGCGATACAAATCAAAACACCCGACGCGGCCCTGATAAGCGACCGCGCACACTCGCTCATCATCGACTGCTGGCGTGCTGGTGATATCTGTCACGCGTTCCAGTTCCGTGATTCCCCGTGGCACCGCCACGGTGGCTTCCCAGCCGACGTTGCCGGTACTGATGTCGAGCCCCACCAGCTTTCCACCGGCCAATCCCGCGAACACACCGCCGCGAGTAATGGCGACCCCGGCAAAGGAGCGTACGGTGAGCGTGGGCGTAGTGCGCTCGTAAACCCATTTACGACTGCCGTCTGTTGCGTCCAGACCGAAGATTCGTCCGTCTGCAGTACGGACCACCACAACGCCGTTGGCAACTTGTGGTGCGCTCAGTATTTCACTAGTCAGCCGCGATTTCCAGATGAGGTAGCCCTGATTATCGAATGCCAGAAGTTCCCCTCTTAAGTCGCCGACCAGAACCAGATTATGCGCGGCGCCGACTCCTGCTGACAGATTGCGGCGCGTATCCACCCGCCAGATCAATTTGCCTGTTTTCGCGTCATACCGAAGCAAATCTCCGTCCCCATTTGCGGCGTAGATACTGTCATCCGCAAAAACCGGGGTAAAAACGTAAGCACCAGATTCGCCAATCCCTTTTTGCCATAACACAACGGTCTTAGCAGCGATCTTAAACGCGACCAATGGCGCCGGTTTGTCCTGCGTATTTTCATCATCGCCGCCGAGACCCAGCAAGCCACATCCGCAAAGCGCCAGCACCGGCAGTAGAGGGGCCGCCTTGAGAAAACGGCAGCACATTTACTTTCCTCCTAGCGCCTCGAGTTTGATCTGAATTAATTGGCGGTAGGTGCTTTTCTTGTCAATCTGGCTCAACGCAGCTTGATACGCGCTGCGCGCTTCCACGGGTTTGCCCTGTGCGACCAGCACGTCTCCCTTCAGGTCTGAAAAAAACGCGTCATAAGCAGGGCTGTGCTTGGCGTCCAGCAGCAGCAAGGCCTGCGCATAATCCTTTTCATCAAGCAGCATAGCCGCCAGCCTGAGACGCGCGATATCCCGCAATTCCTCTTCAGCCGCGTGGTCGATAACCCATTGCAGCTGGGCCTTTGCACTTGGCGCGTCCGCTGCCTGGTAATCCGCCTTCGCAGCGATCAGTGCCGCGCGCGGCGCGTAGGGTGTGGAAGAAAATTTTTCCATGATAAATGCGGCAGCTTCGCGAATTTTTTTCGTATTATTTTGCGGCACCAACTGCTGCAACTCGCCGTATAGCCCGGCCGCTTCCTGTGCCGTAGCGTGTTGACTGTACCGCCATGCCATGACCCCCGCGGCCCCGGCAACGGCGGCGATAACCGTGAAAATCACCGCACGCCTGTTTTCGTTCCACCACGCCTTCAGCGAGTCTATTTGTTCTTGCTCTTGCAGGTCATACATGGTATTTCCTCAAGGTTTCAACAATTTCTTTGACTTCGATGCGTACTTGTTCGCCTGCTTCGCGCAATGGCTTCAGGCTTGCCTGCTGCACCCGTGCTTCGTCATCGCCGACGATTACGGCAAAGCGGGCGCCGCTTGTGTCAGCCTTCCTCATTTGCGATTTGAAGCTGCCGCCTCCGCAATGCAATATCACCCGTAGGCCGGCATCGCGGAGTTTCTTGGCAACCTGAAGGGCGAATTGGTCCGCAGCTTGGCCTTGATGCACGAGATATGCATCCGCCGGCTGCGCCACGGTCGCTCGCTCCTGCAATAGCGCCAGCAAGCGCTCGATCCCCAAGGCGTAACCGCACGCCGGTGTAGGTTTGCCGCCCAGTTGCTCCACCAGGCCGTCATAACGGCCACCTGCGCAGACGGTATTTTGCGCTCCCAGTTTATCGGAAATCCACTCAAATACGGTCAGATTGTAGTAGTCCAGTCCGCGCACCAAGCGCGGAGTAATTTCATAGCTAACCCCGGCGTCGCGCAATATCGCCAGCAGCTCCTCGAAATGCTTGCGTGAGGCATCATCGAGATCGTCGAGCAGGCTCGGTGCGTGCGCGATGATAGTTTGCAGCGCGGGGTCCTTGCTATCCAAGATGCGAAGCGGGTTCCGTTGCATGCGCTTGCGCACCGCATCGCCGAGTTTGTCCGCATGGTAGGCCAAATATTTCTTTAGACGCTCCCGATACCGCGTTCGACAATCGATGCTCCCCAGCGAATTGATTTGCAGTTTGATATCTGCCAGGCCCAGCTTGTTCCACAAGTGTTCGCACATCATAATGTGCTCGGCATCGATGTCCGGGCCGGTATAACCCAGTGCTTCGACCCCTACCTGGTGAAACTGACGGAAGCGCCCCTGCTGCGGACGTTCGTGGCGGAACATCGGCCCGATGTAGTACAGGCGTTGCGGTCCCGGATAAAGCAGATTGTGTTGCAACACAGCGCGCACACAGGATGCCGTGCCTTCCGGACGCAGTGTTAGACTTTCCCCGTTAAGCCGGTCGGTGAAGGAGTACATCTCCTTCTCGACGATGTCCGTCGTCTCACCGATCGAACGCACGAAAAGATCAGTCTTCTCCAATATCGGCATACGAATATTGAGGTAGCCGTAACTTTGCAGCCACGCGCGCACCGTATCTTCAACGTATTCCCACAAGTGCGCCTGGCCCGGGAGGACGTCACCCATGCCGCGAATCGCCTGAATAGTTGAAGACCTCTGCCGACGCGGCGTAATCATCGGGATTATTTTGTCTCTCATTTTTTGAACGCGAAATGACTCAGGCTCGAGAATCGAAATCTCTGGCAAGTTTCGGTTCCCAAGATTTTCACTTCAATGTTATTCGTGCGACGTCAACTTTAGTATATGGTTGCAAATCGACCGGCTTATCGTTATAGCTGAGCCGGACTCCGACAGCATTGCCGATCACCATAGAAAGAGGCGGGGCGCCGCGCACCGTTTGCGTACTGCCGGCCGGACTGAGTTGCGAGAAAATCGTCTTGCCGTCCTTGTCGGTAATCTCTACCCACGATTCCTCGTCGAATTCGAGCCTAATTTCACCGCTTCGAGTTTGTTGCGCGACCGGCTTGACTTCACTGACGGGTTCGCGCACCGGTGCGCTGGTGGCCGGGGCAGGAACTGCAGCGCTGCTGCGGCTTGTTGGATTTGCCGGGCTTGTCGCGTTTCCAGGGGTCGCAGTGCTTGCCGGATTTGCTGGACGCGGTTCAGCTGCCGGAGCCTGAGTTTTTGTAGCTGGCGATTTGCTCTTGGAGACCTGTTCAGTACGGGGCGCCCTTTGCTCCCGATACCACTCGTAGCCCAGAAACATCAGTCCCAAGGCTGCAAATAAAAGAAAAACGGCGTAGCTGCGCCAGCTGCTTTTTTTGCCTGATGCAGTCGGGATTTCCACCACGCTCTGCTCAGCCTCCGGAACTTGCGGCGCTGATAGCAATTGCTCGGTCGGTTTCAGGAGCGGTTCGGCATCAATTTGCAACAGCCGCGCATAATTACGTATGAAGCCGCGCACGAAGTTCATGCGCGGGAGATTCCTATAATCATCGGCTTCCAACGCTTCGACCTGCCGTACCGCAAGCTTGAGCTGCCTTGCTACATCCGCGACAGACAGGCCCTGGCGTTGGCGGGCCGCCGAAAGGACCCCGCCGATGCTTGCCATCTTGTCATTAACAATGTTGTCGCTCATTCGAATTGCCCATTTTCGAGCGCCCGGACTTCGTCGGAGCCTGGGTACTTCTTGCGCAACTGCAATGCATAGCTGGCTTCAGCATCGCGGTTGCCAAGTTTGCGCTCAGTCCGCACCCCGAGCCACAGGGTCTCCGCGGTCGGAGCCGCTACCCGCATGTACCTGACGAGATATGCATTTGCCTCACTATACTGATGGCGCTTATACGATATGTCAGCCATGTTAGAAAGCGCTTGCGGCTCGTCTGAGCGAAGCTGTAGCGCTTTTCCGAAATACTCTACTGCAGCCTGCTCGTCGCCTTTCTGGCGCATACAGATGCCCGCATTAACATAGGATTTCTCCGGCGTGGCATACAAGGGATTCTTCAATGCCGTTAGGAAATACTTGATGGATTCATCTTCGCGCTTGCTCTGGCAGAGGAACCAGCCATAATTATTATTTGTGTCAGAGTCAAGCGGATCAATTTCCAGCGCGCGGCGGAAATTGCGCTCTGCCTCGTCGTTTTCGCGCAACTGCATATAAACCAGACCCGTCACATTATAAGCAGGGGCATAATTTGAATCGGCATGCAAAGCTTCTTTCAACTCGTCCAAAGCGATTCCCATTTGTCCACGCTCGTAATAACCCGCTGCAAGCTCAGTATGGATTTTCGCGCGTTTTGGACCAGTCGCCGGCTTTACCACAGTATCCTGCGGTTGTATCGAGGTCGTTTCAACTTGCTGCTGTATGCAGGCTGCTAGCGTCCCAAAGAAACAAATTAACAAAATTCTTTTCAATGCGTGTTCTCCGTTAGGACTGCTGTTTGCGAATGGCGTCTGGTACGGTCCCGCACCTCTCCGACCAATTGGCCACAGGCGGCGTCAATGTCATCACCACGCGTTTTGCGCGTGGTTGCTACTATGCCCGCTTCGGTCAGAATCCCACGAAAACGGTCGATCGCATCAGGAGCCGAGCGCCGGTAGCCGGAATCAGGAAATGCATTAAACGGAATTAAGTTGAATTTGCATGACACATCTTTGACCAAGCTAACTAGCTGGCGAGCGTGTGCAACGCTGTCATTTACTCCTTGAAGCATGACGTACTCAAAAGTGATGAAATCTTTCGGCGCGACCGCAACATATCGCCGGCACGCCGCGAGCAGCTCGCGCAACGGATATTTTCTGTTGATCGGCACCAAAATGTCACGGAGCGCATCATTGGGCGCGTGCAGAGAAACCGCCAACGCTACCGGGCATTCCTTGCTCAAGCTGTCTATACCGGGTACCACTCCAGAAGTGCTGAGCGTCACACGTCGTCGCGACAAGCCATATGCATTTTCGTCAAGCATCAGATGCAGTGCGCTTACTACATTGTCGAAATTCAACAGCGGCTCGCCCATCCCCATCAGCACCACGTTTGATATCACGCGCGCGCCGCGCCCGTCGTGCTCAAGTGCCTTGTTCGCCAAGCGCAGCTGGCCGATGATTTCCGCAGTGGTAAGGTTCCGGTTGAATCCCTGCCTTCCGGTCGAGCAAAAAGTGCACGCCAACGCGCACCCCGCCTGTGTCGAAATGCACAGTGTGCCGCGCGAGGCCTCCGGAATGAACACGAGGTCGACTGCATTGCCGCCGCCGACGTCCAGCAGCCATTTACGCGTGCCATCGGCCGAAATACTGGCCGATTTGACCTTCGGTCCCTCGATTGCTGCTGTCATTGATAGCTTTTCGCGCAAACTCTTTGCCAGGTCATACATGATGGCAAAATCGTCTTCCCCAAAACGATGGATCCAGCGCAAAAGTTGCCGGGCGCGAAACGGCTTCTCACCGATTTCCTTGCAGAAAGCGGTAAGGTGTCGCAAATCATATTCAAGCAGGTTGACTGCCATTAACGTGAGTAGATTTCCAATGTTGGGAAAAAATATGCAATTTCAAACGCCGCAGTTTCAATGCTATCAGAGCCGTGCACTGCGTTAGCGTTAATGCTCTGTGCGAAATCCGCGCGTATCGTGCCCTTCGCCGCTTTTTTGGGGTCGGTCGCTCCCATCAGCTCGCGGTTGGCCTGAATCGCGTTGTCCCCTTCCAGCACCTGCACCATCACCGGGCCGGAGACCATGAAATCCACTAGATCATTAAAAAATGGCAAGCCGCGGTGCACCGCATAGAACCCTTCGGCCTGAGCGCGGGACAGGCGCAACATGCGCGCCGCGACGATCTTGAGGCCCTTTTCTTCAAAACGGGAATAGATTTTTCCGATGATGTTCTTCTTCACAGCATCCGGTTTCACAATGGACAACGTGCGTTCGACAGGCATTTCCGATCTCCGACTGATACAGCGAATTCAATAGCTTAATAAATATATAAAAATACCATGTTAGTGCGCTCAAATAAAGCGTTAAAGGTTAATTATTCACGGTGTTTTGCGCGCCTGCGCAAACGCGTGAACGGAAATCCGACTGGCCATCCCTGCGCCTGAGAAATGACGTTTCTCCGCCGTGACCGGCTCGAAATCTGCGCTCAAGTCATGAATTGGAGGCCCCGCAGTCCTGGGCTTCCGGAATGACGGCAGAGTTTTTCCTTGCTGGGGACGCGTAGACGCTTTAAAAAGTCTTTGTGAACAAAGCAAGCAGGCAAAGTATCGAGGCCGTGCCCAAGACTAGCCAACTCGAAGACGTTCCGGCAACGCGCCCGAGCGATGCGCCGGAAGATGTCCCGAGTCCCCAGGCATGCCACATTCTTCCACCCAAAAGCGTGATACCGAGGGGATGGATTACCCAGGCGCTGAAACCCGCAAGCTCCACGAGAAGAATCATCAAAAGCGCGATCGGCACATATTCCACGAAATTGCCTTGCACGCGGATCGCGCGCGCTAACTCGGCATGACCACCATCTCCGATACCCACTTTGAATTTCACTCGATATCTCACCACGCGGTAAGAAAGAAAAATGAGAATCAAACATAGAAGCGAGGCATACAATAGAGTTACCCGGGGCACCATGAAAAGCCTCCTCTCTCAAAATTTCCTACTGGCGAAATTGCAGCTATTTTGCCAGGGCTTGGGCAAGCGCGGCGATAAACGGGCCCAGTTTTGGCGGTCGCGGTTCCAGCAGGACATTGACCCCGTGAGCCCTCAACGCCCGGCTGCATACCGGGCCTATCGAGGCGACCAGCGTTTTATTGATGTTGGTCCTTAGCGCTTCTTTCCTGCCCAGGCTCTCGGCCAGGGAAAACAAGTTATGGGCTTGGGAAGCGCTGGTAAAAGCCACAGCGTCGATCTTGCCTTGTTCCAACGCATCCAGTAAGGCAATCATTGGCTGAGTATTTTCCGGCAGTGCCCAGCGGTAGGTCGGAATTTCAATGACCGATGCGCCTCGTGCCCGCAATGCCTGCTCCAGTTCTACATTGATCTCGCCGTAACGCTGCACCACCACCCGCTCGTTGCGGAGGATCATGGGGTCGAGCGCCGCGAGTACTTCAGTAGTGGTATAGGGTTCCGCAGCGCTCAAGTCTATGCGGACGCCCCGCGCTCGCAAGACTGCAGTCGGCTTGGGCCCGCGCGCCACAACGACCGATTGGGAAAGCAATTTTTGAAATGTCTCGGTGATGCCCAATGAATCGGTGGCATTGAATAATGCCCTGGTACCGACACCGGTCTGGAAAATGACTGCTTTAATGGGATTGCTTTCCCATTCGTGTATCAGCTTTCTGATATCGGCCGGGTTAATGTCCGGGACTTCAGCCAAAGCGGGAGCCGAGAAAGGCCGCCCGCCCTCTTTGGTCACCAGATCGGCGAGCTGGGCGCTTACCCGATTCTCTAGGAGTGCGACAGTTTTGCCCTTCATACGACCTCAAGTGTGGGACCATTATTATAAGGTCGCCCAGGCTGATTTAATCAGGCCATAAAAAACCCCGCAGAAGCGGGGTTTTTCCCTAATGAATCTCTTGGGAAGTTACATTTCCATATCCATACCAGGCGCCCCGTGTGCATGTTTTTCTTCTTTTGGAAGTTCTGCGACCATGGCGTCCGTGGTGAGAATCAGACCGGCGACCGATGAGGCATTCTGCAGCGCGGAGCGTGCCACTTTGGTGGGGTCCACGACGCCCATTTCAAGCAGGTTGCCAAATTCGGCGGTCTGGGCATTGAAGCCAAAGTTACCATTTTTTTCCAGTACCTTGTTCAACACCACCGAAGGTTCCTCTCCAGCGTTAGCGACGATTTGCCTTAGCGGTTCTTCCAAGGCGCGCAGCACAATCTTGACGCCGGCGTCCTGATCGTGGTTGTCACCCTTCACGCCTTTGATGGCCGCGCGGGCGCGCAGAAAGGCCACGCCGCCGCCGGCGACGATGCCTTCTTCCACCGCAGCGCGGGTCGCGTGCAAGGCATCTTCCACACGCGCTTTTTTCTCTTTCATCTCCACTTCGGTCGCCGCCCCGACGCGAATCACCGCCACACCGCCGGCCAGCTTGGCCACGCGCTCTTGCAGCTTCTCCTTGTCATAATCGCTGGTGGCTTCCTCAATCTGCTTCTGAATGTTCTTGACCCGGGCTTCAATCTTGGCGCTTTCTCCCGCACCGTCGATGATGGTGGTTTCCTCCTTGCCCACTTCAACGCGTTTGGCACGCCCCAAATCCTTGAGCGAGGCATTCTCCAGCTTGAGTCCCAATTCTTCCGCAATCACCGTGCCCCCCGTCAGAATGGCAATGTCCTCCAACATGGCTTTGCGACGGTCGCCAAAGCCCGGCGCCTTCACCGCGCAGGCCTTGAGAATGCCGCGGATGTTATTGACCACCAGGGTCGCCAGCGCCTCGCCTTCCACTTCTTCGGCCACAATCAATAACGGCTTGCCGGCCTTGGCCACCTGCTCCAGCACCGGCAAAAGATCGCGTATGCTGGCCACTTTCTTGTCGTGCAACAGGATGTACGGGTCCTCGAGCACCGCAATCTGCTTTTCGGGATTGTTAATGAAATAGGGCGAGAGGTAACCGCGGTCGAATTGCATGCCTTCCACAACCTCGAGCTCGTTTTGCAGGCTCTTGCCGTCTTCCACGGTAATCACCCCTTCCTTGCCCACCTTGTCCATGGCCTCGGAAATGATCTTGCCGATGTCTTCGTCCGCATTGGCCGAAATCGAACCCACCTGGGCAATCTCCTTGCTGGTGGTGCACGGCTTGGAAATCTTCTTCAATTCCTCAACCGTGGCCACCACCGCCTTGTCAATGCCCCGCTTCAAATCCATCGGGTTCATCCCCGCCGCCACATACTTCATGCCCTCTTGCACGATGGCCTGCGCCAGCACCGTCGCCGTGGTGGTGCCGTCCCCCGCTACGTCCGAAGTCTTCGACGCCACCTCCTTCACCATCTGCGCACCCATGTTCTCAAACTTGTCCTTGAGTTCGATTTCCTTGGCCACCGATACCCCGTCCTTGGTTATAGTCGGCGCACCGAAGGAACG
>DASPRI010000004.1:0-2876 GCA_035624535.1 Burkholderiales bacterium | reverse complement strand
CTTGTAGCAGCGCAAACAAAAACGAGCGAACAACAACCATGATCAGGTGGTAAATGCTTGCGCCGCTTCCGCGAGATCGGAAAATATCTGCGTGTCCGCGGGCATGTCGCCAGCGTCTCTGGTCCTTTTCCCTTTGCCGGTAAGGACTAGTATCGGTTGCGCGCCAACTGCTAGTGCGGCCTGCAAATCACGCAAGCCGTCGCCAATACAGGGCACACCGGCAAGATTTGCATTGAACCGCTGCGCGATCTCCTGAAACATCCCGGTTTTGGGCTTGCGACAGGCGCAGCACATCTCCTGCGCATGCGGACAGAAAAAGATCGCGTCAATGCGGCCGCCGTACGGCATAAGCGCCTTATGCATTCTGTCATGAATTGCGTTCAGCGCAGTCATGTCAAAAAGTCCGCGTCCGATCCCCGACTGGTTCGTGGCAACCACGACGTGATAATCCGACTGATTAAGGCGCGCAATCGCTTCGAGGCTCCCGGGGATCGGCTTCCATTCCTCGGGACTCTTTATGAAATTGACGCTGTCGTAATTGATGACGCCGTCGCGGTCGAGGATGACAAGTTTCATTTTTCGATGGCGAGTTTAGAGATGTCGGCGATGCGGTTCATTTTCTCCCGAAGATCCGCAAGTAGCGCAAGGCGATTATGCCGCAATTCGGGTGAATCGACCATTACCATGACGCGATCGAAAAAAGTGTCCACGGGAGATTTGAGAATCGCGAATGTCTTTAAATAACCAGTGAAATCGCCTTGCTTGAAAAGCGAATCAGCTTGCTCCGATGTAGTTTTAAGCGCAGCAAATAGCGCTTTCTCTGCAGGTTCCTGTAGCAAACTCTCTTTGGCATTTGCGAAGGATTCTCCGCGAGCCCCGGCCTGTTTGAGAATGTTCACCACGCGTTTGTTTGCGGCAGCAAGGCTTTGTGCTTCGGGCAGCGCATTAAAAGCGTGCACGGCCTCGATTACGCGAAGAGTCTGATTGATTCCAACTTGATGCCGATCCACGACCGACGCGACTTCCAACGGCGAATACCCCCGTTCCTTCAGGTATCCCGCAAGGCGTTCAAAGATGAATAATTGGAGGTCAGTGTGGGCATCTCCAACGCGCCCGTTGTAGCTCGCAAAAGCTGCATTGATTAATTCCTGCAAAGAAAGCGGGAGATCTCGTTCAATCAATATCCGTACTACTCCAAGTGCTGACCGACGCAACCCAAACGGATCTTTCTCTCCTGTCGGAACCTGACCAATGCCGAACAGACCCGCCATTAAATCGAGTTTATCCGCAAGCGCGACCGCGCAGGCCACCAGGCCATCGGGCAATCTGTCACCGGCAAATCGTGGCCGGTAGTGCGCTTCAATGGCATCAGCCACCAATTTAGGCTCTCCATCATGCAGCGCATAGTAACGCCCCATCACGCCCTGCAGTTCGGGAAACTCGCCAACCATTTCGGTGAGCAAATCGGCCTTTGCCAGCCAGGCTGCGCGTTCAGAGAGCGCCACGTCCGTCTTGAGGTCGCGTGCGATCCGCCCGGCATTCAACTGAACCCGCTCGGTCCGCTCGAGTTGACTGCCGAGCTTGCTGTGGTATACGACCTGAGCAAGACGCGGCACGCGTTCCTCGAGCCGGGTCTTTCGGTCCTGGTCATAAAAGAATTTCGCGTCCGCTAGTCGCGCGTTCAGGACGCGCTCGTTGCCGTGGATGATATTTTCGGGACTGGCGGTCTGGAGATTACTCACCATCAAGAAGCGCGGCAGGAGCTTGCCGGCTTTGTCTGCAAGCGGGAAATACCTTTGGTGCTGCTTCATGGAGAGCTCCAGGCACTCCTGCGGCAATTCCAGGAACGACTTGTCAAACGCGCCTGAGTAAACCGCCGGCCACTCCACCAGTGCGGTGACTTCGTCCAGCAACTCATCATCTGAAACAATTTTTCCGCCGGCAGCTGTCTTCTGCAACTCGGCGCCGATGCGCTCTTTGCGTTTTTCAAAGGATGCAATTACCGAACCCCGTTTTGCAAGCACTGCCTCGTACTGGTCGGCGGCGGGAATTTCGATCTTGCCGCTGCCCAGGAAGCGATGGCCGAGTGTGTAATTACGGCTCTCGAGATCCCATACTTTACCCTGAACAATACGCTTGCCGTGCAGCATGATTAATCCGTGGACCGGGCGAACAAACTCCGCGTTACCGGAACCCCAGCGCATAAATTTTGGCGCGGGCAGTTGCTTGATAGCTTTGGTCACAATTTCAGCCAGGTGCGTATCGAGTGGCTCACCTTTTATTGTGCGACGCGCAACTACAAACTGCCCCTTATTATCGCTCTGCGTCTTCAGGTCGGAAGAGATCATGCCCCACTTAGCTGCGAATTTCTCGATGGCACCCTCTCCCGCGCTGATATAAGGTCCTCTTTGGGCGATATCGCGATCTTCTTGCACCGCACGCACGAATTCGAATCGAGCTGCTAAGCGCCGAGGGCTAGCAAAAAAGGTTCGCTTTTCCCCGTTTACCAGAAACCCTGCATCGGACAAATAGTCATAGAGTGCTTTCTCGAATGCTTCCGCGAGGCGGAATAAAGCTTTGGGGGGAAGTTCTTCGGTGAGAAGCTCGATCAGAAGACTCTGCACTCCGGAGTCTTTGCCGGCCTGCATTTTTGGCATCTTCAGGCCCGCGCTTTCTTTTTCATCCTTTGTGGCTGTTTCAGCATCGGGAAGCCGAGCTTCTCGCGCGATTCATAATACGCTTGCGCCACCAAGCGGGCGATTGCGCGTACGCGGGCGACGTAGGCGGCGCGCTCGGTGACCGAGATCGCGCCGCGGGCTTCCAGCAAATTGAATGCGTGCGAGCACTTGAGCATCATTTCATAGGCAGGGAGCGCG
>DASPRI010000212.1:0-4238 GCA_035624535.1 Burkholderiales bacterium | reverse complement strand
CTTGCAACTCGGAAACATTTTGATTTTCCGGATCAAGCCAGCGCCCGTAATCTTCTTCGTGCAGAATGACCGGCATGCGATCATGGATGGTTTGCATCAATTGATTGGCTTCAGTGGTGATGATCGCGCAGGAATTGATTTCGCTATCCGCGCCCTGCCAGTGCTCGTAAAGACCGGCAAATCCAAACAGGCCCTCGCCCGATGGGCGGATGAAATAAGGCTGTTTTCGTGCACCGCCGCTTTTCCATTCATAGAAGCCGCTTGCGGGAAGGATGCAGCGGCGCGCTTTGAACGCCGAACGGTACGCCGGTTTTTCCGCGACCGTTTCTGCCCGCGCGTTACTCATCTTGTAGCCGATCCTGGAATCCTTTGCCCAAAAAGGCACCAGTCCCCACTGGAGCAATTCCGCCTTTCTTGGAAGCCCCGCTTGTTCCATCACCGCCAGTACTTGCGTACCCGGCGCGATGTTGTACCGCGGCTTTATATCCTGAGGATATTTCTTCAGCCAAAATTGCAGGGCGATGATTGTCGGATGATTGTGCAACGCGTAACGGCCGCACATGTCTCGCACCTCAGAAAACTTGCATTGCCAAGATTACGGCAGTCAGCACAACACAAAATAGCCCCGGCATAGTGCGAAGCGACAGCCTGGATTCTTACGGTGGACGCTCTTTGGTGCCGCCTTCTTCTCGATTGTAATTACCATATGGGACTCCGAAAGCCAGTAACACTGATATAAGGAATTTCTTCATCGTGAGCATGCTCGAACGACTGCGCCGAAAATATCAGCGTTCATCCGGTCATTCTACCGAAACTCGAGTTCACTGACGTACAGCGGCAGATACCACTTGCTGACCTCGTAGAATGTGCTGACAATGCCACCATGGGAATGGTGTAGGAAAAGGTGATGCACCTTTGACCGAGTGTAGGGAGTAATGACCCATGAGCCGATTAGCCATTGCATTGTTACTGGCGGCGTTTAGCGCAAACGCAGCAGCGGAATGGGTGCGTGTTGCTAGCTTTGAAAAGTATATTGCCTACGTTGACCCCACCACTATCAGCGGGTCAGGCACCATGGTCAAGATGTGGAGCCTATTGGACTATAAGACCACACAAGAGTCACCGAGTGGCAAAGTGTATTTATCGGGAACGATACTGCATGAATATGACTGCCAAGGCGAACGGTTCCGTACCCTTTCCTATTCCTTGTACACCGGACCGATGGGCCTAGGGGACGCTATATTTACAGATTCAGGCGAGGGTAAATGGAACCCAGTTCACCCGGAAACTGCCGGCGAATATTCTTGGAAGTTCGCGTGCGGCAAGAAGTAAATTCCGGGGCTCAACGAATAGACATGAGGACGTGGCAAAGCCTTATCTCGTGACCCCGTGGAAATGGCGACGACGTGGATAATTCGAGTAAGATGCAATGACGGACGAATAAGGAATCGCGCAATCCTCGCACCCGCACCTAGTGCTAAAATTTGCCACCTCCTTGCCACCTTACTGTGCAATAACTCTTGATATTAGATGAACACATGGCGAGCTAGTAACCTATAAGACAACGCAATGAAGTCTTGGCCGTCACCGGTTAAATAGCGCAAAGAACACCGCAATCTCAATGAATGATCTTACCTTTGATGTTTGACCAATCGCTCGCCATCGTCGATGTTGAAACCACTGGTGCGACCCCGAGCCACGACCGTATCACTGAAATCGGCATTCTGCGTGTTGAACGAGGCCGAATCGTTGACGAATGGAGCAGCCTGGTCAATCCGCAAACCCGCATTCCACCGGCGATCGAAACTCTCACGGGTATTACCAACGCAATGGTTGCTGCGGCACCTCCATTTCGAAAACTGGCGGAACAAGTTCTTGCGCGCCTCGAAGGGAGATTGTTTGTGGCCCATAACGCCCGGTTCGATTACGGCTTCGTCAAAAACGAGCTGCGCCGGATTGGGGTCGATTTCAGACCCAAGCTGCTTTGCACGGTCCGGCTATCGCGGAATCTCTATCCTGGCTATTCGCACCATAACCTGGACGCGATCATCGAGCGCTACGGCTTGAATTGCACAGCGCGCCACCGCGCCCTTGGCGATGTTAGGATCTTGTGGCAGTTCCTGCAGAAGATCGGTGCGGAAAATGGTCCCGCCGGTCTTGCCGCAGCCGTTCAGTCTCAAACCAAGCGCCCCAACCTGCCGGCCCGGCTTGATGCTTCTGCACTCGACGAGATTCCAGAGGCGCCGGGGGTGTATTTATTCTATGGAGCAAACGAGCTGCCGCTTTACGTGGGCAAAAGCGTCAATCTGCGAAGCCGGGTACTATCGCATTTTTGCGGCGACCACCGATCACGCCAGGACATGAAAATTGCGCAGCAGATTACTCGCGTCGATTATATGGAGACAGCGGGCCCGTTAGGAGCGCTGATTAAGGAAGCGCTGCTCGTGAGACAGCTGATGCCGATTCACAATCGACGGCTGCGCGGCCACCACGATCTCTGGACATTTCGCATCAATCCTAACCTGAAAGCAGCGCGTGGCATCAGCTTGGTAGACGGACAAAGCCTCGATGCGCGCCGTTTGCATAATCTCTATGGGCTCTTCAAGACCAGGCGCGACGCCACAAAAACGCTGCGTGAGCTTGCCGCAGAAAATTCGCTCTGCCTCAAACGGCTCGGGCTTGAAAAAGGCCAAGGGCCCTGCTTTGCTTATCAGCTAGAACGGTGCAAAGGATGCTGCGTTGGCGCCGAAACGAGGCTGGCGCACGATCTTCGCCTGTTTGAAGCCTTTGCCCCGCTCAGGATCAAAACCTGGCCATTCAAAGGAAAAATCGGTATTCGCGAGAAACACGCGCCCAGCGGGCGCGAGGATATTCATATCTTTGACCATTGGTGCTATCTGGGTAGCGCGTCAACGGAAGACGGGCTTGCGGATTTTTCCGGTGGCCGGCAAGAGCTATCTTTTGACGCTGATACCTACAAGATTCTTTCCAGGTATCTCGATCAAAAGCAAAGTCTCGCCGAAGTGACCGCGATCGACGGTTAATGACTGTCCAGCGGCTGCGCGGCCCGAAGCGGGCAGCAATTCTGCGTTCCGTTCTTCTACGGAAAACTTAGGCTAGAAACGATAGCCGACGCCGAAACTCAACAACCAGGGATTGAGTGTCAGGTTAGTCACCTGTGTGCCGGCAAGCGGACCTCCAGTGATTCGCACGTTATTGGCCGACATGCCTATGTACTTGGCGTCCAGATTCAGGAGCCAGCCGGGCGCAAACCGATAATCCACGCCAAACTGTCCGGCCGGGCCCCAGCTGTGGCGATCCACATCGATTGGCGCGTTAACGCCTAGCGCCGTTACAGCATTGATGTTTACGCCGGTGTAAATCGTGTAGTTCACTCCCACGCCAAGGTAAGGACTAATGGTTGTCTCGGGCCGGAAGTGATATTGGAAAGTCAACGTGGGTGGCAGGACCTTGACCGAGCCTATTGCCGCACCGGCAAAACTCAGATTGTCCTGCTGTGGATAGGTCAGAATCAGCTCAGCGGCGATGTTCTTGGTAAAGAAGTAGGTGACGTCGAATTCCGGCAACCACTTGTTCGCTGCGTTCAATTCGCCGAGCGCCGGGTCCACAAATGTCTGCGAGTTGCCGTTATCGACCATCATGTACGTTGCGCGCGCTCGCACCAACCAGGATCCTTCATCCGCCGCCACGGCCGAAGCACCGAATGCAGACGCGATAAGGACCGCCAAACCTGCCGCTGCTTTCATCTTGATACCTCCCTGAATTAAACCCAAAAGTTTTGCCATTATCACAGCGCTTCAAAAAAGCAGGTTTTGATCTAGATCAATAAAAGTAAGGCTCAATGCGGTCGTGCCGGGTTTAGTAAACGCTCTAAGGAGGGGGCAGTTAACTTGTTATTAGTGTGCCTTGCAACGCAAACCAGGTAACCGATAGCCGTCAATTCAACTTCATGGGCTTCCGGTTGCTGACGAGCTGAGGTAGCCGCGCTGCGAAAATGCGCCGCTCAGAGTGAAGAAGGTGTCTTTAAAAGGCTATCCGCTTCGCGCAGGAACAATTGCGCGGCAGCTGACGGCTTATCCGCAGACTCCGACCGCGCCACAGGCGGTGCAGAAGTCGCAGCCGTCCTTCTTGATCAAGGCGTAGTTGCCGCATTCACCGCAGCGCCCACCTTTCACGGTTGGGGCGCCGCGCTGAGGCGTTTCCAGGATTCCCATCTG
>DASPRI010000210.1:0-65010 GCA_035624535.1 Burkholderiales bacterium | reverse complement strand
CGCAGCAGCCGCCGACGATGTTGAGAAATCCGCTCTGCGCAAATTCCTGGAGGAAACCGGCGGTATCTTTCGGTCCCTCCGGAAAGCCGGTCGGAGAAAGCGGGTCTGGAAGCCCGGCATTGGGATAGGCGCAAACGTACGTGTCGGCAATGCGCGCGAGCTCTTCGATGTATGGACGCATGAGTTTCGCACCGAGAGCGCAGTTTAGCCCTATGGAGAGCGGTTGCGCATGGCGCACCGAGTTCCAAAAGGCTTCAGTGGTTTGACCGGTGAGCGTGCGGCCTGATTGGTCAGTGATAGTCCCCGAGATCATCACCGGCACACGCGCCCGATGCGTCTCGAAATACTGCTCGACGGCGAAAATCGCTGCTTTGGCGTTAAGCGTGTCAAAAATGGTCTCGATGAGTAGGATGTCCACTCCGCCGTCGAGCAAGCCGCGTATCGCTTCGCTGTAAGCAACGACTAGGGCGTCAAACGTGATGTTGCGGAAACCCGGGTCGTTGACGTCTGGAGATATTGAGGCAGTTTTATTGGTGGGCCCTAAAGCGCCCGCGACAAAACGCGGCTGGCCCGGCGTTTTAGCGGTAAATTCGGCGGCCACTTCGCACGCCAGCCTGGCGGCGCTTAAATTCAGCTCATAAACCAGATGCTCAAGATGGTAATCGGCCTGCGACGGCGAATTTGAGTTGAAGGTATTGGTTTCAATGATGTCCGCGCCTGCTCGCAGATACGCCGAGTGAATTCCGCGGATAATCTGCGGCTGGGTCAGAGTGAGCAGATCATTATTGCCCTTCAAATCGTGCGGAAAATCGGCCAAGCGTTTTCCCCGATAATCCTTTTCATCGAGCTTATAGCTCTGGATCATCGTGCCCATTGCGCCATCCAGAATTAGGATGCGCCGTTTAAGCAATTGTTCAAGCAGCTCGCCTCGTGATGATGGCATTTGAATGGCACCGCATTAAAAACAAAAAACCCGTACTGCTTGCGCGGACGGGTCATGTCTCGCTTTAGCAGTATTTATTGGAATCCGTGTCAGGTTCCTGCGCCCGCAAGCTGAATATCAAATCGGCGCAATGGGGCGACAAATTACCCTGTAGTTCCCGCCTTGTCAACCTTGCGGATAAGCCGGCTGTGCACGCGCCTGGCCAAAAAAATGGATTGGCGCTAACTTAGACTGACGCCGAGCGCCTTACCTATAAAGTAGGTTGCGCCACCCGCGGCACCGCCAATAATCAGCATTCGTAAACCGCTGTAAAGAGCGTGGCGGCCGGTAAACAGGCTGAGGATCGCGCCAACAATGAAAAGGGAAACCGCGCTCACTATAATGGAAACCGACAGTCCCTCGTCCGCTGCGCCAAACAGGAAGGGGAAAAGCGGAATGGCGCTGCCAAACGCAAAAGAGAAGAATGAAGACAAGGCGGCGCCTCGAGGCGAGCCGAGTTCCTCGGGATTGAGCCCAAGTTCTTCCCGGGCCAGCGTGTCCAGCGCTTTTTGCGGGTTGGTCAGGACGCTTTCGGCGAGACGCTGGGCTTCGTTTTTCTGCAGCCCGCGCGCTTCATAAATCAGCGCCAGCTCCGCTGCCTCTTCCTGCGGGTATTGTTCGAGCTCTTCGCGCTCCAGCCCGATTTGATATTCATACATTTCGCGCTGCGAACGCACCGAGACATATTCGCCCGCCGCCATGGAAAATGCGCCTGCGAGCAATCCGGCGATGCCGGAAAGCAGAACCACGGCATTGTCCGCCGTTGCGCCCGCCACGCCCATTATCAGACTGGCATTGGATACCAACCCGTCATTCACGCCAAACACCGCCGCGCGCAGGTTTCCACCGCTCCCCACGGCGCGATGGCGGCGGCCGACTTCCTCAACACTCAGCGGAATCGCATGGCCGGGTTCGATTTTGGTGTAAAGCGACATGCCGCGCACCTTCATTGCCGCAAGCGCCGCCCGCATTCGGCGCGGCCCAAATATTTTCAGCAGAAATGCAACTGTGCGCGTACGTAGATCGGGCAAATATCCCTGCGGGACGCTCTCGCCGCTGTCGCGGATATTTTTCTCCCAAATCTGCGCCTGCCTTTCGGCGGCATCCGCAAGCCCAAGAAATAGCGCTTGCCTTGCGCTGCCTGCCTCGGCTGCCGCGACCAAGCGATAAAGGTAAGCAGAGCGTTTTTCCTCGCGCCAGTTTCCTATCTGGCTTGCATGGTTGCTGGCCATCTACTCTCTCCACGAGGTCAGCTGGGCCTGGAGCCTACCGACCGCCGCGTTCTGAACCTCATAACTAGTTACTATCCAGCCCACCATGGAATTTTTGCTCACCAGCAAATTCGTCACCTGGTTGAGAAAATCTGGCGTGGTGTAGATGACCATGAATCTCTCGTCCACTACCTGCGGATTTACTCTTATCTCTATCTCCAGAGAAGCATTATTCATGCTGTTCCCCGATTCGATGGGGTTAACGATACCCTGGTCAATCGTTCGCGTAACACGATACTGCGCATCGAGCAACGCCACCACCGGATGAAAAATGTAGGGCGAGCGGGACAGATTGTCCTTGTCGGTGAAATAGCTGTTGACAACGATAAAATAGGATCGCGCTTGTATCGGCAGGCGAAAGGCCTTGAAATAGCTCTTCCCGCTAGCGAAATTAAAGGCGGGACTGGCGGTGTTTATGATAAAGCTTTCGCTATCCCCAAGCTTGAGCGCTTGGAAATCGAATTTCTCATATCCCTGGCAGCAAACTGCCGCCGACTCAAGATCGCGTCTCGCGGGACTGACTGGCTGATTTGTTTGGCAGGAACATGCCAGTACGCATACCAGCAGGACAGTGAACTGTGCGATTTTCATGTGGCCACTTTAGGGGGACAACAGGTCTGCGTCAAATTAAGCTCCGCTGCGATCGAAGAAACGCCGGTACTGCACCGCTTCCGCTATATGTGCGGCAACAATCTGCGGGGCGTGGGTCAAATCGGCGATACTGCGAGCGACTTTTAGTATGCGGTGATACGCGCGTGCCGAGAGACTCAAGCGGTTGATTGCTTGCTTCAGCAATTCCATGCCTTGGGCATCCGGAATGCAGATGCGGTCGATTTCTTGAGTGGTCAGCTGGGCATTGGGTTTGCCCTGTCGTGCCAGCTGCTGCCGATAAGCAGATTCGACTCGCGACCTGATTGCTGCAGAAGGCTCCCCGCTGGCCTGACGGGTCAGTTCCTCTTCAGGTACCGCGGGAACTTCGATTTGAATGTCTATGCGATCGAGCAGCGGCCCGGAAATTTTGCCCCGATAACGGACCACCTGATCCGGCGTGCACCTGCACTTGCCGCTAAAGTGTCCAAGATAGCCACATGGGCACGGGTTCATTGCCGCGATCAACTGGAACTGCGCCGGAAAATCCGCTTGACGCGCGGCTCGCGACACCGTGATGCGTCCGGACTCCAGGGGCTCACGCAACACTTCCAAGACTTTTCTATCGAACTCGGGCAATTCATCGAGGAACAGCACGCCATGCAGAGCTAAGGAAATCTCGCCGGGGCGCGGGTTTCCTCCTCCACCGACCAGCGCGACGGCCGAAGCGGTATGATGAGGAGCGCGGTAGGGCCGTTTCTTCCAATTCTCGACTCTAAATCCGCTGCTCGCCAGCGACTGGATGGCCGCGGATTCAAGCGCCTGTTCTTCAGTCATTGCTGGAAGAATGCCCGGGAAACGTGCGGCCAGCATGCTTTTCCCGGTGCCCGGCGGCCCCACCATTAATACGCTGTGGTTTCCGGCCGCAGCGATCTCCAAAGCCCGCTTGGCGTGCGCCTGGCCTTTTACTTCCTGCACATCATCGTAGCAGGGCGCAAGAGTACGCGGTTTTTCCAAATATCGCTTGAGCGGCTCATGTCCGCCGAAGTGCGAGCATACCTCGAGCACGGTAGCGGCCGGATAAACTTCTGCTTCTTCAACCAGCGCCGCCTCAGCTGCATTCTCCGTAGGCAATATAAACGCGCGTCCGGAACGCGAGGCTGAATAGGTCATCGCCAGTGCGCCGCGTATCGGGCGAAGTTCGCCGGTCAGCGCTAGTTCACCGGCGAGTTCATAATCCGCAAGCTTGCCGCTAGGAATTTGTTTGGATGCAGCGAGTATTCCCAAGGCAATCGGCAAATCAAAACGCCCGCTCTCCTTGGGAAGATCTGCGGGCGCGAGGTTTACCGTAATGCGCCTAGCCGGAAAATCGAAGCGGCAATTGAGCAGCGCGGCGCGCACGCGGTCCTTGCTCTCCTTCACTTCGGCTTCGGGAAGCCCGACGATAGTAAAGCTCGGCAGCCCCGAGCCAAGATGCACTTCCACGGTAACCAGCGGCGCTTCCGTGCCGGCAAGCGCGCGGCTGTAGAGGACGGCAAGCGACATGAATTAAAAGCCAATAGACAGAATTCGCACGATTCACCAGACAAAATATTCCTTCAACTCGTGAATCGCGAAAAATCCTGTCAGTCCTTTCGATTGTTTTTCTGCAACAGGGACGCTTCCAGTTCCCCCACGCGTTTTTCCATTTCGCTAAGTTTCTCGCGGGTACGCTTCAAAACTTCTTGTTGCACATCAAACTCTTCACGGGTGACCAGGTCAAGGCGGGCAAACAAGGAAACAAGCAAAGCTCGCGTATTCTTCTCGATATCCTTGACCGGGCTCTGCGCCAGGACTTCGCTGATTTTCTTGCTCATCTCATCGAGTATTTTCGAATTCAGCATTTCGCACCTTTGGCGTTTAGTAAGAGTGTAACAAATCTCCCGCGCCATGCGCACCGTATCTGTGCGCAATCCCCTTTATCGGCCTTAAATTGGTGCATGGTATTTTCATCGCGATACTCAGACCGTTTGTAAGTTTCTGATTCGTGGCAAATTCCAATCTGGCACAGGCCATGCTAAAGAGCACCATGCATTTTTAATTCCTATCAGATTTTAATTCTTACTATGGGAAAGGAAGGAAAATGAAAAAACTCACGCAAGCTCTTATCACAGCGAGTTTGTTGAGCATTTCTGCTTTGGTTTTGGCGGATGAGCCTACAGCTCCCGCAAAACCCAAAGTTCCAGTTCCGGCGCTGCAGGACGTTTTGGACGCATGGGGACTTACGCTCAACGGTTATATCGATGTTTCTTACTCATATCTCAGCGGCAACGGCTTCTTTACCAGCGGCACGCCGGGTGTGAACGGAACGCCGGATCGGGTCTTCGACAATCAGCATAGTGCATTCACCGTGCATCAAGCGGCCTTCACTCTCGCCAAGCAACCGAAAGAAGGTTTTGGCGGGCTAGTCAATGTCACCGCAGGCGAAGATGCCGATGTGATTGCGCCATACAACCAGAATCCCGGCAGCACCAGCAAATTCGATCTGACCCAGGCCTATGTGCAATACGGGTGGAAACAACTTACTGCCATTGGCGGCAAATTTGTGACGCTCGCCGGGGCGGAAGTGATTAATCCAACGGCCGACGTCAACTTTTCTCGCTCAATTCTGTTTGGCTATGCCATTCCGTTTACCCATACCGGCGTGCGCGGAACGTATGCAGTCAACGACGCCTTGAGCTTGATACTGGGACTTAACAACGGCTGGGACGATTTGCAGGACACCAACGGCAACAAGACCATTGAAGCAGGCGCCACCTATGCTCCGACTAAAAGTCTGAGTTTCTCCGCCGCCGGCTACTTCGGCAACGAGAAACTCTGCGGCAGTTCTTGCGGCGGCACCGGCCAGCCTTCTGCCCAGAATTCGCCTGGTGGCTACCGGGGGTTGGTCGACTTGATCGGAACTTTTAACGCCACCGACAAGCTGGCGTTCACCCTCAATTACGATTTCGGCTGGCAAGATAACGCCGGCGCTCCGAACCTCGCCAATGGCGGCGCCCCATTCGACGCAGATGGCAATGGGGTGGCCACTTGGAACGGCATCGCTGGATACGGGAGTTATCAGTTCACGGATCAATGGCGTGGCGTAGTGCGGCTTGAGTATTTCGATGATAAAGACGGCTACCGCACGGGTGTCAAGCAGCAATGGAAGGAAATGACCTATACCTTGGCCTATCTGCCGACCTCAAATTTCGAGATGCGCGCTGAATACCGTTATGACTGGTCGAACGGGCATGCGCCGTTTCCCAACGGTCCGCTCAACGCGTTCATGACGAGCAACGGCATCGGTACAAGCAAGCAGCAGTACTCGTTCGGTCTCGAAGCACTGCTCAAGTTCTAATCAGCACCTATTTAACCCGAAGGAGCCAACATGAAATTAGTCACAGCCATCATCAAGCCGTTCAAGCTTGACGAGGTGCGGGAAGCCTTGTCCGCCATCGGCGTGCAAGGCATCACCGTCACCGAAGTCAAAGGCTTCGGGCGGCAAAAAGGGCATACCGAGCTGTACCGTGGCGCGGAATATGTTGTGGATTTTCTGCCCAAGGTAAAAATCGAGGCGGCCATTAAAACGGAAATGCTCGACCAGGTGGTCGAAGCCATCGAAAAGGCCGCCAATACGGGCAAGATCGGGGACGGCAAGGTATTTGTCTTCGACCTTGAACAAGTGATTCGTATCCGCACCGGTGAAACCGGCGCCGATGCGCTATGAAGGAGAAAAGCATGAGACGTGTTTTAAATATTTTGCTTCTATTTGTAGCACTTAATTTCAGCGGTTTTTCACTCGCTGATGAACAAAAAGCCCCCGAGGCCGCGCCGGCCGCGGCGCCTGCCGCTGCGCCTGCGGCACCAACCGCGCCGACAGTGGTTGATGTCGGGAAAATCAACTCCGGTGACACCGCCTGGATGCTCGCATCAACCGCACTGGTGCTGATGATGACGATCCCCGGGCTTGCTCTTTTCTACGGGGGCATGGTACGCAAAAAAAACGTCCTGGCGACGGTAATGCAGAGCTTCGCCATTACTTGCCTGGTGACGGTGTTGTGGATGGTGGTAGCCTACAGCCTCGCCTTTACTCCGGGCAGTACACCGTATTTTGGCAGCTTAAGCCGCTTCTTCCTGCACGGAATGATTTTCCAGAATGGCTCGAAGGTCGCAGTCTCGCACTTAGGACTCACCGTACCTGAATCGGTGTACATGTGCTTCCAAATGACATTTGCCATTATTACCCCCGCCCTGATTTGTGGTTCGTTCGCCGACCGCATGAAATTTTCGGCCATGCTGTGGTTCATGGCAATCTGGCAAGTGGTGGTGTACGCGACGGTCGCGCACTGGGTATGGGAGCCTTCAGGCTGGCTCGCCGCCAAAGGCGTCCTCGACTTCGCGGGCGGCACAGTTGTGCACATCAATTCCGGCATCGCCGGTCTTGCAGCGGCACTGGTGCTGGGCAAACGAGTAGGATACGGCAAGGAGGCCATGCCGCCGCATAATCTGGTGCTCACGGTCATCGGCGCATCCTTGCTGTGGGTGGGCTGGTTCGGTTTCAACGCGGGTTCCGCGGTGGCGGCTGATGGCCGCGCCGGGATGGCCATGGCGGTTACCCAAATCGCCACTGCAACGGCAGCGCTCGCCTGGATGTTTGCGGAGTGGATCGTGAAAGGTAAACCTTCCGTCCTGGGCATCTGCTCGGGTGCCGTAGCCGGACTGGTGGCTATCACTCCTGCCTCCGGATTTGTCGCCCCGATTGGTTCGCTGTGGATCGGCGCGGCAGCGGGGGTTGTCTGTTTTTGGGCCACAACCTGGCTGAAAAATGCGCTCGGTTACGATGACTCGCTCGATGCCTTTGGAGTGCACTGCATAGGTGGCTTCACTGGAGCGCTGCTCACCGGCGTGTTCGCAGTAAAGGATATTGGCGGCACCGCCGGCGTGCTGGAAGGAAACCCCGGCCAGTTGCTGATCCAGTTCATCGGTGCTTCCTCAACTCTCATTTTCAGCTTCGTCATGAGCTACATCATCTTCAAGGTTCTGGATATGGTGATGGGCATAAGAGTCACCGAGGAACAGGAACGCGAAGGATTGGATATCGCCCTGCACGGCGAGCAAGTTATGTAATCGTCATAACAGAGGGTTCTCCTCCTAGGGGGGCGCGCAAGCGCCCCTTTTTTTCGTCCGCGCAGCCTCTTGCTTTCCGCTACAATAGCCTTAAATTTTTCCATTCCCCTTCCCCCATGGCCGTTCCCTATTTAACCGCTACGCTTCCCGGGCGCGTGCCCGAAATCGAAATCAAGCTGGTGCAGAAGGTCTCCGCCATCGAGCACTGGCTGCGCAGCAAATGGCAGGAGCACAGGGTACCGTTCTACGCTTCGGTGGACTTGCGCAACAGCGGTTTCAAGCTCGCCCCGGTCGACACGAATTTATTTCCCGGCGGTTTCAACAATCTCAAACCTGATTTTCTGCCGTTGTGCGTTCAGGCGGCGATGGTTGCCGTGGAAAAAGTCTGTCCGGATGCAAAAGGTGCATTGTTGATCCCGGAAAGTCACACGCGCAATCTATATTATTTGCAAAACGTCGTTACTTTGCAGTCAATCCTGCGCCAGGCCGGAATGAATGTGCGCATTGGCAGCTTGCTGCCCGAAGTGACGACACCGACTGAGATGAAATTGCCGAGCGGTGCGACGCTCATGCTTGAACCACTGGAGCGCAAAGGTAACCGACTGGGACTTGCCGATTTCGACCCTTGCGTAGTGATCCTAAATAACGATTTATCAGCCGGAATTCCGGAGATTTTAAAAAACCTGGAACAAGCCTTGCTGCCGCCTTTGCATGCCGGTTGGCCGACGAGGCGCAAATCAAACCACTTTAGCGCGTATAACCATGTAGCCGAGGAATTTGCCAAGCTTGTCGGAATTGACCCCTGGTTTATCAATCCCTATTTTGCGACCTGCGGGGAGATCAATTTCCAGGAACATCGCGGGGAGGAATGCCTGGCCACCTGGGTAGAGCAGATCCTGAGCGACGTGCGCGCCAAGTACCAGGAATACGGCATCAAGGAACAACCATTCGTCATCGTCAAGGCGGATGCCGGCACGTACGGCATGGGCATCATGACGGTCAAAAATGCATCTGAGGTACGGGAGCTTAATCGCAAACAGCGCCAGAAAATGGCGGTAGTCAAGGAAGGCCTGGTGGTCACCGAAGTCATGGTGCAGGAAGGCGTGTATACCTTCGAAAGCATCGACGATGCAGTGGCCGAGCCCGTTGTATACATGATCGATCATTTTGTAGTGGGCGGCTTTTACCGTGTACACACCAGCCGCGGCACGGACGAAAACCTCAATGCGCCCGGAATGCAGTTTGTGCCATTAGCCTTCGAGAGTCCTTGTTCGCTTCCCGATCCGACACAGCCCGGCTGCGTGCCCAACCGATTCTATGTCTATGGAGTTATAGCAAGGCTCGCGTTGCTCGCCGCAGCCATCGAGCTCGAGCAAACCGAGAAAGCTTTTGAGAATGCGACTGCCTGATGCCGCAACATGAAATTCGCCTTCATTCTCGACCCGCTCGACTCAATCCAGACGTATAAAGATTCCAGTTTTGCAATGATGCGTGAAGCCGCGGCCCGCGGCCATGAGCTTTACGTCATGGAACAGCAAGACGTGGTGCTGCAGCTTGGCAGAGTGCTGGGTCACGCCCGCAAACTCACGCTGACCGGGGAGGAGGAAGATTGGTATCGCACCGGCGAAGCTGAAGTGATGCCGCTTGCGCGCTTCGATGTCGTGCTGATGCGCAAAGACCCGCCGTACGATATGGAGTACGTCTACAGCACTTATTTGCTGGAGCTTGCGGAAGCTCAAGGGGCAAAGGTTTTCAACAAACCGAAGGCGTTGCGCGATTTCAACGAGAAGCTGGCGATTGCCAAATTCAATACCTTCACCGCGCCGAGCTTAGTGACGCGCCGCCCCGAACTAATATTGAAATTCCTTGCGCAGTATCACGATGTAATTCTCAAGCCGCTCGATGGGATGGCGGGGAGATCGGTGTTCCGCATACGCGAACAGGACGTGAATCTTAACGCGACCATCGAAACTCTCACCCAGCACGGAACACGCACCATCATGTCACAACTCTACATCCCGGAAGTTGTCAATGGCGACAAGCGCATTTTACTGATCGATGGAACACCGGCGCCTTATGCCTTGGCGCGCATCCCCAAGCCGGGAGAAACACGCGCGAATCTCGCTGTGGGCGGCATAGGAGTGGCACGACCGCTTTCGCCGCGCGACCATGAAATCGCCGAGGCCTTGGGACCGCAGCTTGCCAAAGAAGGACTGATTCTGGTCGGTCTGGATGTGATCGGCGATTACCTCACTGAAATCAACGTAACCAGCCCTACCTGCATGCGCGAAATAACCGAGCAGACCGGCTTCAATGTCGCAGGGATGATGATAGACGCGCTCGAAAAGACCATTCGCAATTCGTAAATCGATTCCACAAATAGAATCCTGTGGGCTTTGCGGAGCCGCAAAGCACTTGGCCCCGCACTGCTGCTTTGTTGATATCGCTGGAGTAATATTGATAGCCAACGGGATTTGTTATTCGGGGAGGAAATATGGTGGGTATTTTAATCGTGGCGCACGGCACTTTGGGTGAGAGTTTGATTCACTGTGCAAGCCATGTGATGGGCAGCCGGCCACCGCAACTGATGCAAATCGGGGTGACGGTGCATGATGAGCCGCAGACGGTCTTGCCGCAAGCGCTGAAGCTGCTAAAACAGCTCGACCAGGGCCAAGGCGTGCTGGTTTTATGCGATATCTACGGGGCGACCCCCTGCAACATCGCGACCAAACTGTTGATCCCAGGAAAAGTGGAAGGCGTAACGGGCATCAATCTGCCGATGCTGATTCGGGCGCTCACCTACCGTAATCAGCCGTTGAATGTGGCGGTGGAAAAAGCACTCTCCGGCGGCTGCGAGGGGGTGCTGCATATCGCTGCGGACGGTTACGATGCTGCAAAAGCAAGCTGAAATCGTCAACAAACTGGGCTTGCACGCACGAGCTGCTGCGAAGCTCACCCAGCTTGCCGGGCGGTTTAAAAGCGATATCTGGCTGTTGCGCAACGGTCAACGCGTGAACGCAAAGAGCATCATGGGTGTAATGATGCTCGCCGCCAGCAAAGGAACCTCGATCGGCATCGAAACCAGCGGCGAGGATGAAAGCGAAGCGCTACAGGCTATTGTGGAGTTGATCAGAAATTATTTTGGGGAAGGAGAATGAGCTTCGCCATGCACGGCATCGGCGTATCCGAGGGCATTGCTATCGGGCAGGCGCATTTGCTTTCGCACGACACGCTGGAAGTCGCGCATTATACCGTGCCCGAGGAGCAAGTCGCAGACGAAATAGCGCGCTTTGCCTCCGCAGTCAAGGAAGTGCAGACAGAGCTGCAAACCGTGCACGAAAATATGGCGGTCGACGCCCCAGCGGAACTTTCCGCATTCCTTGACCTGCACCAGATGATTCTCGCCGACCCAATTATTTCCAAAGCCGCGCCGAAACGCATTGAAGAACAGCACTGCAACGCCGAGTGGGCGCTGAAACAGCAAATGGATGAACTGCTCGAACGCTTTGACCAGATCGAGGACAGTTATTTGCGCGAGCGCAAGGCCGATGTCATCCAGATCGGTGAACGGGTACTGAAAGTACTCATGGGCCGTCCGGGGCACGTACCGCCTACCTCCGACCTGCAGCAGAATAATATTCTGGTTGCGCATGACCTGAGTCCGGCAGAACTCATACTGTTCAAGCAACATCGATTTGCCGCGTTCATAACCGACATTGGCGGACCCATGTCGCACACCGCAATTGTCGCGCGCAGCCTGAACGTACCTTCGATCGTGGCTCTGCATCAAGCGCGTGAATTGGTGCGCGAGGAGGACATGCTTGTGATTGACGGCACCCAGGGGGTGGTGATCGTCAACCCCGACAACCAGATACTTGCAGAGTACCGGCTGCGGCAAAACCAGAGGGAACTCGAACGGCAAAAACTAAAACGCCTGAAGCTCACGCGCTCCACGACGCTGGATGGCACGTCGGTCGAATTGCAGGCCAACATCGAGCTGCCGCAAGACATCGACCAAGTTAAGGAAAATGGCGCGATGGGCATCGGCTTGTTCCGGACCGAATTTCTTTATATGAACCGTCCCGATTTGCCCAGCGAAGAGGAGCAAGTTGACGCTTATCGCAAAGTTGCGCAAAAAATGCGTGGACTTCCGGTCACCATTCGCACGCTTGATTTGGGCGCTGACAAGAGCATGAATGGCGCGGAGCGCGGGCCTAATCCGGCATTGGGTTTGCGGGCCATCCGGCTCTGCCTCGCCGAACCATACATGTTCCATACACAACTGCGCGCCATCCTGCGAGCAACTGATTACGGCAACATCCGCATACTCATTCCGATGCTTTCCAGTGTCGCTGAACTCAATCAAACCTTGCAGTTCATCGAGTTGGCAAAGGCCAGCCTTGACAAAGATCGTCTCCCCTACAATCGCCGGGTTGAAATCGGCGGAATGATCGAAATTCCCGCAGCCGCTTTGGCGCTCGGCGTATTCATTAGAAAGCTCGATTTCCTCTCCATCGGTACTAATGATCTCATCCAGTACACCTTGGCGATTGACCGCGCCGATGATGCTGTCGCCCATCTCTACGATCCGCTGCACCCTGCGGTATTGCATTTGATCGCTCATACCATTACCACAGCAAAAAAAGCTGGGGTTCCGATCGCCGTTTGCGGCGAGATGGCCGGTGACGTTTCACTCACGCGCTTGCTGCTGGGATTCGGTTTGCGCCAGTTCTCCATGCATCCGGCCCATTTATTAAGTGTCAAGCAGCAGGTGCTGAAAACCAGTCTGCGGGAAATCGCAGGACTCACGCAAAAAATTCTCAAGGCCGACGAGCCGGACAAAGTGCGCGAACTGCTCTCGCGCTTGAACAGCTAGCATTAAAAAAGGCAATAAGCGCATATTGCTCGCAGTTTGCGCTGCTCTGTTTGCTTGACAAAAGCCGGCCCGCAAAGTAACCTGCAAATAAGCGCCGATTTGTACCGGCTTGCGGGCGCTCAATAAATACAGCTAAAAGATGAAACCCGCTCGCCAAATTAGCGGGTTTTTTATTTGTGCTTGCCGGTTATATCGCCGAGTTAAATGACAACTTGCAGGCGATTTACAAATATTGCTAAAGCGTCGCCTTTTCCTCTCCGGATCGGGCAACGCAGAATGACCGGAGATGAAGACGCAAGAAATGGACGCGAGTATTTCTCAACGAATTTTCGACCCCGCAATCGCGGATCGCCCGGTCCGCGAAAATTCAATCGGGATCGTCACGCCACAGAAAGCGCATTTCAGCACACCGCTCGCATGCAAATGTGGCTCGGTGCTGGATGGCTATGACCTCGTGTATGAAACCTACGGCACTCTGAATGCATCCAGATCCAATGCGGTGCTGATTTGTCATGCCCTTTCCGGCACGCATCACGTGGCAGGCTATTACGTTGATGAACCGAATAATGTTGGGTGGTGGGAAAATCTGGTCGGACCTGGAAAGCCGCTCGATACCAACCGCTTTTTTGTCGTGGGCGTGAACAACCTCGGTGGCTGTCATGGCTCCACCGGGCCGTCCAGCATCAATCCTAGAACCGGGAATCCTTACGGCGCGGATTTTCCTGTGGTTACCGTGGAAGACTGGGTAGAAGCGCAAGCGCGGCTTGCCGACCATCTTGGCATTGATAGTTTTGCCGGGAGTATCGGCGGCAGTCTCGGCGCGATGCAGGCCTTGCAATGGACGATTACCTATCCCGAGCGCATGCGCCACGCGCTGGTAATCGCCGCCGCGCCCAAACTGTCCGCGCAGAACATTGCTTTCAGCGAAGTAGCGCGCCAAGCGATCATGACTGACCCGGATTTCCACGGCGGGAATTATTACAAATATGGCGTGATACCGAAGAACGGTTTAAGCGTGGCGCGCATGCTCGGCCATATCACTTACCTGTCAGATGACGTGATGATGGAGAAATTTGGGCGCGCATTGCGCTCAGGGACATTCAATTTTCACTTCGATGTGGAATTCGAGGTGGAATCGTATCTGCGTTATCAGGGCGAAAAGTTTGCCTCGCGTTTCGACGCTAACACTTATTTATTGATGACCAAGGCGCTGGATTATTTCGACCCGGCGCATGATTACAACGGCGATCTCGCCGCGGCGCTCAAGCGCGCCAAAGCCGGCTTTTTTGTTGCTTCGTTTACTTCCGATTGGCGTTTTCCTCCCGCGCGTTCCCGGGAAATCGTAAAAGCGTTGCTGGACAACGAACTGGACGTGAGCTATGCCGAAATCAACGCGCAACACGGTCACGATGCGTTTTTGCTGGATGACCCGCATTACCACGCGCTGCTGCGCGCTTATTTCGCGAACATCAAGATATGAACATCGAACTCAATGAAACAATCCTGCAGGACCCGGCACTGAAAGAGCGCACGGATTTTGCCGCCATTGCCGCCTGGATCAAGCCCGGGTCAAAAGTACTGGACCTCGGTTGTGGCGACGGTGTCCTGCTTCGCTATCTCAAGCAGTCCCTCTTGGTGCGTGGCTATGGCGTGGAAATCGATGATGCGAACATTCTTGCGTGCGTCAGGAACGGAGTGAATGTGATTCAAAGCGATCTGGAAACCGGGCTTTCCGGATTCGAGTCAAATTCGTTCGATTACGTGATCTTGTCGCAGACCTTGCAGGCAATGCGCCATACCGAGAGCATAGTCAATGAAATTTTGCGCGTGGGACGCGAAGGCATCGTTACCTTTCCCAACTTTGGCTATTGGCGCGCGCGCTGGCAGGTATTCCGCGGTCGTATGCCGGTGTCTCAAAATCTCCCTTACCAGTGGTACGAAACTCCCAACGTGCACTTGTGCACGATTGACGATTTCGAGGCTTTTTGTGCGCAACATGCGGTGCGAATCCTGGAGCGTGTGGTCATTACGGCAGATAGGTTAGTCAAGCTGCTTCCGAATTTGCTTGGCAGTATTGCCGTGTACCGTTTTGAGAAGCAAAAATAACGACTAACCGCGGCTTTTTTCGATGACCGGAATCTGCTTGCGCAGCAGCCAGAGCAAGCCGAGCCCGGGTAGCGCCGCCAGAAAGGTGATAAAAAAGAAATTTGCCCAGCCCATGAGTACTACTGCTTCTCCCGTTACCGGTCCGAACAGTACCCTCCCGAGAGATGCCAAAGCCGAGAGCAGCGCATATTGGGTCGCGCTGAATCTGTGGTTGCATAAGCTCATGGCAAACGCGACAAATGCGGCAGTGCCCATGCCGCTCGCCAGATTCTCAAATCCCACTGCAAATACCAGCCAAGCATAGCTGTTCCCCGCCCAGGCAAGAAACATGAACGAGAGATTGGATACGGCCTGCAGCCAGCCGAACCACATCAGTGCACGGTAAAGACTCAGGCGCGTCAGCAGCATTCCACCGATAAGCGCACCGGTCAGAAGGGCAAGCAGCCCCAATCCTTTGTTGATCACGCCCACATCGGTGGGAGAAAAACCAACACCACGTATCAAAAACGCAGTGGTAAGGGTGGCTGCTAATGCGTCGCCGAATTTGTAGAGCGTGATCAGCAGCAATAAAAGGATTGCGCCTTCGCGCGAGAAAAAATCCTTGAGGGGTTCCACAACCGCAGCTTGCAAAGTGCGCGGCGTTGCAGTTGGTGTCTGCGGCTCGGGTGCAAACAGTGAAGTCAATATGCCCACGCCCATGACAAGCGCCATCAAAAGAAAAGTGGATCTCCAGCCGATCTGGTCGGCGAGAATCAGCGCGAGTCCTCCTGATACCAGAATGGCGATGCGATAGCCCAGCACTCCGACCGCCGCGCCCATTCCACGTTCTTGCGGGGCTAATAGATCGGTGCGGTAGGCATCGACCACAATATCTTGCGAAGCAGAGGCAAAAGCCACGTATAACGCCAACAATCCCAACAGCAGCAGCGAGCGCTCGGGAGACGTCAAGCCCATGCCGACGATACCAAGCGTTAGTGCGAGCTGAGCAGCCAGCATCCATCCCCGCCGGCGTCCCAGCCAAGGCGGTATGAAGCGATCCATGAGCGGCGACCACAGGAACTTGACGAGATACGGCACCCCAATCCAGGAAAACCAGGCGATAGTTTGGATATCGACGTTGGAAACCGTTAGCCACGCCTGAAGCGTGCTGCCGGTCAGTGCGAGCGGAATGCCTGATGAAAACCCGAATAACAAGACCACCGCAATGCGCCGGTTGCGAAAAATCTCAAGATAGGCGTTGGTCTTTTCGGGCGACGAGTGCACGATCTCTAAAGAGGTAAATTAAATCCGGCGATCGTAATCTATGGTGAGCGGCGCGTGGTCCGAGAAGCGTTTGCTCTTATAAATGCTCACGCGCTTTGCCTTGGCGGCGATTCCCGGTGTGGCAATATGGTAATCAATTCGCCACCCGACATTTTTGGCCCAGGCCCGGCCGCGATTAGACCACCAAGTATACTGCTCCGGTTGTTTATTCAAGAGCCTGAACACATCCACCAGACCGAGTTCATCGAAAACTCGGGTAAGCCAGGCGCGCTCTTCTGGAAGAAAACCTGAATTTTTCTGGTTGGCGCGCCAGTTTTTCAAATCGATTTCCTTGTGCGCGATATTCCAGTCGCCGCACAATATGAAGTCCCTGCCGCTGTCTGCGATCTCGCGCAAATGCGGAAAGAATCTCCGCATGAAGCTGAACTTCGCGGCTTGCCTTTCCTCCGAACTTGATCCCGAGGGAAGATAAACAGAAACCACACTTAAATTTCCGAAATCGCAACGCAGGTATCTGCCCTCGGAATCAATATCAGTGATTCCCAAGCCAGTAATCACCTTATCCGGTTTATCCGCGCAGTAAATTCCGACTCCGCTGTAGCCTTTTTTTACTGCGTAGTGAAAGCAGCCCTCGTAGCGTGGCGGCTTGAGCACGCTGGGCGGCATGTCATCTGCCTGAGCTTTTATTTCTTGCACGCAAACGATGTCGCCCTTGGATCCCGCCAACCAATCGAGAAATCCCTTGCTCACCGCTGACCGGATGCCGTTGAGATTTAAGGTGATTATGCGTAACATAGTGAACCAGCATATAGCTTTTTAAGTGCGTTTCGGAATGTCCGATTTTAGACAGGATTTCATCCGCTTCGCGGTAAGCAAAAACGTGTTGCGCTTTGGTGAATTCAAAACTCGAGCCGGGCGCTTATCGCCGTATTTCTTCAATACCGGTTCGTTTCACGATGGCGAGTCGCTTTTCGGGCTTGCGCAATTCTACGCCAAAGCCATATTGTCCGCTGGCATACAGTTTGACGTGCTGTTCGGTCCCGCCTACAAAGGTATTCCACTCGTCGCAAGTACCGCCATCGCGCTCGCGCAAAATGGTCACAATGTGCCATTTTGCTTCAACCGCAAGGAAGTCAAGGACCACGGCGAAGGTGGCGCCTTGATTGGAGCGCCACTGGAAGGGCGGGTATTAATTGTGGACGACGTGATTTCTGCGGGCACATCGGTGCGCGAATCGGTGCAGCTCATCCGCGCCAACCACGCGACCCCCTGTTGCCTCGTCATTGCATTGGACCGAATGGAACGCGGCAGTGGCGAGCTTTCGGCCGTTCAGGAGATCAAGCTGAAATATGAATTGCCGGTAATCAGCATCATTACCCTAGACGACGTGCTCGGTTACCTGCAAACCAAGGATGAGCTGGTCCATAATTTGCTCGCAGTACGCAAGTACCGCCAGTTATATGGGGTTAATGCAAATGCCGCTTAAATCGTTCTGCGCGATTACGTGCGCCGCATTACTGCTGATTTTAGTCATGCACGCCACCCCCGGCTTGGCCGTGATGTACAAATGGGTGGACGAGCACGGTGTCACGCATTATGGAGATACCATTCCCCCGCAATACCAAAACCGCGCCAATGAAGAGCTGAACAAAGGGGGTGTAGTCATCAAAAAGAATGATCCGGCATTGACTCCCGAGCAGATAAAGGCAAGAGACCAAGAGCTGGCGAAACACAAACAAATAACAGACGAGAAACGCAGGGATGCAATCCTGTTGGGTACGTATTCGAGCGTCGAGGAAATTGACCTGGCGCGTGATCGTAACCTGAAACAGATAGAGCAAGTGCTCACAGATACCCACGCGCGGCTGAAAACGGTAGAAGAGGAACTAGACGCGAGCCGCAAAAATGCCGCAGCCTATGCGCAGCAAAACCAGCCGGTTCCCGATTCATTACGCAAGAACATTGAGCTCCTGGAAAATAGCAAGCAGGAACTCGAAGTGGCCATTGTGCAAAACCGCGCTGACACCGAAGAGCTCCGCCAACGCTTTGACGCGGACAGGAAGCGTTATATCGAGTTGACCCAGCCCGCTCCTGCAGGGGAAAAAAAATAATCTTTCCCGGCTCAACCCCCGAGCTTGCGTTTCAAAATTTCATTCAGCTGCTGGGGATTCGCCCTGCCTTGGGTCGCCTTCATTACCTGGCCGACAAGTGAATTGAAAGCCTTTTGTTTTCCTGCACGGTAATCCTCGACTTGCTTCGGATTGGCGGCAAGCACCTCATCAATCTTTTTCTCGATTTCTACCGCGTCACTCAGCTGCTTTAAGTCAAGTTTTTCGATGATTTCATTCACTGAGCCCTCTCTATTCCACAGTGCGGGCAGTACCCTTCCTGTTGCGGTCGAATTCGAGATCGTGCCGTCCGAAACCAGCATGGACAACTCCTTGAGCTGTCTTGAAAGTGTATCGCGCTGATGATCGTCGAGGGACTCTGGCTGGCCTAGCGCCCTGAGTGGGCCCAAAATTAAATTTGAAACAAACGGTCTTTCCTTTGGCGGTACGATAGCAAACGTAGTGGTAGCAAAGACTGTTGAACAAGGGGTTGCGGCGTGCTGAATAACCTGGTACTCCGGTATTTCTGGAAACCGCTGTTTGATCTCGGCTTGTCGCTGCTCATGAGACTTTGGCCTCTTAGCCCGGATCTCTTCAATCCATTTTTCCGAAATTTCGAGTGGCAATAGGTCAGGATCGGGAAAGTAACGGTAATCATGTGCTTCCTCCTTGGTGCGCATCGGCCGCGTTTCATTCTGGTCGGGATCATAAAGCCGCGTTTCCTGCTCGATCGCTCCGCCGTGTTCTAGAATTTCAATTTGGCGGTTCGCCTCGAATTCGATGGAATGCTCAAGAAAACGGAAGGAATTTAAATTCTTGATCTCGCAGCGGGTGCCGAGTGCCTCGCCCGGACGGCGGACCGAGACATTAGCATCGAAACGAAAAGAACCTTCCTGCATGTTGCCATCACTGATTTCATAATCAACCACCAACTTGTGGAGTTTCTGAACATAAGCAACAGCTTCATTCGCTGACCGCATATCCGGTTCCGAAACAATTTCGAGCAGCGGCGTACCCGCGCGGTTGAGATCAATGCCGGTTGAATCGCGGAAATTTTCGTGCAACGACTTCCCGGCGTCTTCCTCCAGATGCGCACGAGTAAGCCGCACGGTCTTTTCCACATCCCCTACCACAATCTGCAACTGTCCGCCCTGGACGATGGGAATTTCATACTGGCTGATCTGGTAGCCTTTGGGCAAATCAGGATAGAAATAATTCTTGCGCGCGAAGACGGATCGCCTGTTTATCTTTGCGCCAACCGCCAGGCCAAATCTGATGGCTTTCTCTACTGCCGCCTTGTTCAAAACCGGCAGCACTCCAGGCAGTGCGATATCCACCGCGCACGCCTGCGTATTGGGTGCAGCGCCAAATGCCGTTGAGGCGCCGGAAAATATTTTCGAGCGCGTCAAGAGTTGCACGTGAGTTTCCAGCCCGACGACGATTTCCCACTGCATGTCAGATTCCCCCGGGCATGCGATTGTGCCAGTCCGTTACCAGCTGATACTGGTGCGCGACATTCAACATGCGCGCTTCATTGAAATAATTGCCAATGATATGCAGGCCCGCCGGAAGTTTCTTGTTGCCGAATCCGCAGGGAATCGACATGCCGGGAAGGCCAGCGAGGTTCACGGCGATGGTGTAGATATCGGATAAATACATCTGCACCGGATCCCCGGATTTCTCTCCCAAATTGAATGCGGTCGTCGGGCTGGTCGGCCCCATGATCAAGTCGCACTTTTTAAAGGCCTGCGCGAAATCCTGCGCAATGAGCCGACGCAGCTTTTGCGCTTTGAGGTAATATGCATCGTAATAGCCGTGCGACAAGACGTAGGTGCCGATCAGAATTCGGCGTTTCACTTCTGCCCCAAATCCCTCAGCGCGAGTCTTGCAGTACATGTCGAGAAGATCGCTGTATTGCGATGCGCGGTAGCCGTAACGCACGCCGTCGTAGCGAGAGAGATTGGACGAAGCTTCTGCAGGCGCGAGGACGTAGTACACCGGGATCGAGAGCTTGGTGTTCGGCAGCGAAATATTTACCGTGGCTGCGCCGAGTTTCTGAAATTGTCCAACCGCAGCTTCCACCGCCCGCGCCACATCGTCGCTTAAGCCTTCGGCAAAATATTCTTGCGGCAGTCCGATTTTAAGCCCAGTCAGCGGCTTCCCCAGTTCGCGAGTGTAATCTTCCGCCGGACGATCCAGGCTGGTTGAATCACGTTCATCGAATCCGGCCATGACATTCAACATCAGCGCGAGGTCTTCCGCGCTTTTCGCCATCGGCCCGCCCTGGTCAAGGCTAGACGCAAAAGCAATCATGCCGTAGCGCGATACCACGCCGTAGGTCGGCTTTATTCCCGAAATTCCACACAACGCCGCCGGCTGGCGTATGGAGCCGCCGGTGTCGGTGCCAGTGGCTGCCGGCGCCATGCGCGCGGCAACCGCGCACGCAGAGCCGCCGGAGCTGCCCCCGGGAACGGCCTTCGTGTCCCAGGGGTTTTTCACCGGCCCATAATAAGATGTCTCGTTGGATGAACCCATGGCGAATTCATCCATATTGGTCTTACCCAGAATTACCATTCCCGTTTCGTTGAAGCGCTGCACCACATGCGCGTCATAGGGCGCCTTGAAATTGGAAAGGATTTTCGAGCCGCATGTGGTCAGCCATCCTTTAGCGCAGAAAATATCTTTTTGCGCAACCGGTATTCCGGTCAGCGGCTGTGCCAAGCCCTGCGCGATCTTGGAATCTGCTTCGCGCGCCTGCTGCAAGCTCGTTTGATCGTTCAGCGTAATGAACGCGTTGTAGCGGGGGTTGAGGCTTGCGATGCGTCGGAGAAATTCCTGGGTGAGCTCGACACTGGAGATTTTTTTCGTGGCGAGCAGCTCGGATAGCTGTTTTAAGCTGTAATTGAGCATTCAAGGATTTTTCCACGCGCAAGCGGCGGGCCGGCTCCGCTGCTTATTCAATCTTTCACTCTATAACCTTGGGAACGAGGTACAAGCCAGATTCCGCCTGCGGCGCGACCGACTGAAATAATTCATGCTGGTCGGATTCAGTGACTTCGTCGTCACGCAGCCGCAGCACCACGTCCTGGGCATGCGACATCGGTTCGACGCCGGTGGTATCCACCGCCTGCATTTGCCCGATGAGCGCAAAAATCCCCGACAACTGCTTGAGAACCCCGGCCGCCTCTTGATCATCGATTGCGATGCGCGCCAAGTACGCAATGCGTTTGACGTCGTTTAGCGACAAAGACCTACTTTGCTCAGCCATGGCAATTGAGAGGACGCCTGCCTGTCGGAATAAATCGGAACTACGCCCTTTTAAACCTTTAAATCTTCGAGCATAATGGGGTATTATAATTCATTTACTCGACCCACTCACCCTGACAAAATGGAATTAGTGATATGTTCGGTTTTTTAAATAGCTATTTTTCAAACGACCTGGCGATAGATTTAGGCACGGCAAATACGCTGATTTACGTGCGCGGCAAAGGCATCGTTCTCAATGAACCCTCGGTGGTCGCGATCCGCCAAGAAGGCGGACCGAATGGCAAAAAAGTAATCCAGGAAGTTGGCCTGGCCGCAAAGCAGATGCTTGGGCGCACACCCGGGAACATCACCGCGATACGGCCAATGAAAGACGGCGTCATCGCCGATTTCACTATTACCGAGCAGATGCTCAAATTGTTCATCAAGAGGGCATATGACTCGCGCTTGTTCAGCCTTTCTCCGCGGATCATTGTCAGCGTTCCCTGTGGATCAACCCAGGTGGAACGCCGCGCGATCCGCGAATCGGCCATTGGAGCGGGTGCCAGCAAGGTATATCTAATTGAAGAGCCGATGGCGGCTGCAATCGGCGCTGATTTGCCGATCGCCGAAGCGACCGGGTCGATGGTCGTGGATATCGGTGGCGGCACGACCGAAGTCGGTGTGGTGTCGCTTGGCGGGATCGTCTACGCCGGTTCGGTACGGGTGGGCGGCGACAAGTTCGACGATGCCATTATCAGCTATATCCGCCGTAATTACGGCATGCTGATCGGTGAAACCACTGCTGAAGTGATAAAGAAGGAAATTGGCTCTGCATTTCCCGGCAGCGAGGTACGCGAAATGGAAGTCAAGGGACGTAATCTGGCGGAAGGCATTCCCAGGAGCTTCACCATTTCCAGCAACGAGATTCTGGAAGCGCTCACGGATCCGCTAAACAGCATCGTTAGCGCGGTCAAGTCTGCTCTTGAGCAAACTCCTCCCGAGCTCGGTGCGGACATCGCGGAGAAAGGCATGGTGTTGACCGGGGGCAGCGCGCTGTTGCGCGAGCTTGACCGCCTGCTTATGGAAGAAACCGGTTTGCCGGTAATTGTCGCGGACGACCCGTTGACCTGCGTGGTGCGCGGCTCGGGACGCGCCCTGGAAAAAATGGACAAACTGGGCAACATTTTTGCCAACGACTGATTTCCCGTTCAGCTTGGGGTTGCGGGTTTCGTACCGGATGTAGACCAATTGCAGAGCACAGCCCGACGGGAGACCTGGAACACGCAGCTCGAATCTGATGGACACCCAGCTACCGCCGCTATTTAGACGCGGCCCCAGCCCGCTCGCTCGGCTGGTCTTTTTCACGCTGCTGTCGCTGCTGCTGTTCGTTACCGACGCCCGCTTCAAGTACTTGGAAACTTTCCGCCTGTCGCTTTCGGTCCTCATCTACCCTCTACAAAAGCTCGCCACCGCCCCAAGCCTCATTTTGAATCGCGCCAGCGAATTCTTTGCGACCCACGCGCACTTGACGGATGAGAATGCCAAGCTTAACCAGCAAAATCAGTTGAACGCTGCACAATTACAGCGCCTGCAAGCTCTGGAGGAAGAAAATAACCAGTTGCGCCGGCTGCTCAAAGCGCGCGAGGGTTACCAGGGAAGTGCGGCACTTGCGGAAATTCTTTACTCGGGCCGTGACTTGTTTTCGCGCCGCATTGTCATCGACAAAGGCAGGGAGGACGGTATTAGGCCTGGCCAAGCGGTGGTGGACAGTGTCGGAGTAATCGGCCAGGTAACGCGCGCTTATCCATTTGTCAGTGAAGTCACCTTAGTTACTGATAAGGACCAAACCGTTCCGGTACAGGTGCTGCGTAACGGATTGCGAGCCGTAGTATTCGGTGCGGGCGAGCCGAGCGGGCTGGAACTTCGCTACATGCCGGTCAATGTTGACATCCAAACTGGCGATGAGCTAATTACCTCGGGCATTGACGGAACTTACCCCTACGGCCTGCCGGTCGCGGTGGTCTCCAAAATTGAACGGAATGCAGCCTATGCGTTTGCACGTATCTTTTGCACGCCCAGCGCAGGGGTAAACCAGCACCGGCAGGTTCTGGTGTTAACGTCACCGACCCGGAACCCCGAAAATGTAATAGCAGAACCGTCTTCCAAGACTCAAGCCAAGACCAAAAAAGCCAAGAGAGGCAACTGATGTCCACCCAAGCGGCGAAAGCGCAAGAAATTCTGCTTCCGGTAAAGACCAGTGTAATCGTTCTTTCCCTTGCGCTTGGGCTTTTTCTTAATCTTTTGCCATGGTCAGGTTTCGGCCTGCTCATTAGACCCGATTTTGTCGCTTTAATCCTGCTTTATTGGTGTATTAACTGGCCACGCAAAATCGGTTTCGGGGTGGCATGGGGAATGGGGCTTCTGGTGGATGTCGCCGACGCAACGACTCTCGGGGAGCATGCGTTCGCTTATTGCGTACTCATCTACCTTGCAATAATCTTGCGTCGCCACGTACGGATGTTTAATGCGCGCGAGCAAGTGTGGCACATCCTGCCAATATTGCTCGTTTCACAGATCGCGATTCTGCTGATCAAGGTCTACAACGGAGCCGAATTTATAGGTTGGGGATATTTTTTGAGCAGCGTAACCGGTTCACTGTTGTGGCCGCCGCTTTCCGGCCTACTTGCGATATTGCTGCGCCTCAAGCCCGAGCCCGATCAGATATGAACGGCAGCATAGAACTCAAAGACCACCAGCGCGAACTCCATTACTTTAGGCTGCGGCTGGCAATTGCCGCTGTTGTCGCGCTTCTGTTCTTTCTTCTGTTGTTCATGCGGTTTTACTATCTACAAGTGGTGCAGCACGAGTATTACAGTACGCTCGCCGAGAATAACCGCATATCAATTGTTCCGATCGTTCCTAACCGCGGCCTGATTCTCGACCGTAATGGCGTGGTGCTGGCACATAATTTCTCCGCCTATACTTTGGAAATAACACCGTCCAAGGTCGATAACCTCCCGGAGCTTATCAACCAGCTCGCCAACGTAGTGGAAATTACACCCAAGGATCGCAAGCGCTTCCGCAAGGTGATGGAGGAGAGTAAAAACGCTGAAAGTCTGCCGATACGCACGCGGCTAAATGACGTCGAGGTCGCGCGCATTGCCGTGAATCACTATCGTTTCCCTGGAGTTGACATTAAGGCACGCTTGTTTCGGCATTATCCCCTTGGGGAGATGACGTCGCATGCTGTCGGTTATATCAGCAGGATCAATGACGACGACATGGACTGGTTGGAGGAAAAAGGAGAGCTGGCGAATTATCGCGGCTCGGATTACATCGGCAAATCCGGAATCGAGCAAAGCTATGAAATGCAATTGCACGGCAAGACGGGATTTGAGCAGGTGGAAGTTGACGCGAACGGGCGCGTAGTCCGCACCTTAAGCCGCATTCCGCCGATTTCCGGTGACAATCTACTCCTGACGCTCGACGCACGGCTTCAGGAATTTACCGATAAGGCATTCGGCAATTATCGGGGTGCGTTAGTGGCGATCGAACCCTCCACCGGGAACGTGTTGGCGTTCGTGAGCAAGCCGGGCTTTGATCCCAATCTGTTCGTCGACGGCATTGACCCGCAGAACTGGATTGCTCTGAATAACTCGCCGGATAAACCGCTTACTAACCGCGCATTGAGCGGACAATATCCGCCCGGCTCGACGTTTAAGCCTTTCCTGGCGCTGGCAGGACTTGAACTCAACAAACGCAGCCCGCAATTCACGATCAACGATCCGGGATATTTCACCCTGCCCGGCGGCACCCATCGCTATCGCGACTGGAAGGCCGGCGGCCACGGCATAGTGGATTTGCACAAGGCATTGGTGGTGTCGTGCGACAGTTATTTCTATGGTCTCGCCGTCGATCTTGGAATAGATAATATTCACAACTTCGTCAGCCATTTTGGCTTAGGCCAAAAAACCGGCATTGACATCGAAGGCGAAGGTTTGGGCCTGCTGCCCTCGCAGGAATGGAAGTTAAGGCGTTACAAGGAGAAATGGTTTGCCGGTGACACAGTAAGCGTGGGCATCGGACAGGGCTACGAGCTGGTCACTCCTTTGCAGCTCGCTAATGCCACCGCCATTCTTGCCAACAACGGCGTTGCTTTCCGCCCGCATCTTGTGCGCTACATTCAGGACAGCAGAACCAACCAATTAAATAGTATCCCCATCGCCGTGTTGTACAACCTTAATTTCAAACCTGCGAACCTGAGCTTCGTGCAAAAAGCCCTAGTCGACGTGACCGGCCCGGGCGGCACTGCAGCGCGCGCCGGGGCTAACAGCGCCTACCCAATTGCTGGCAAGACCGGAACCGCACAGGTCATTGCATTCAGAGAAAACGAGAAATATGACGAGAAGAAAGTGGATGAGCGGCAGCGCGACCATTCGCTGTTCATTGCCTATGCACCGGCTGATAATCCGCAAATCGCGCTGGCCGTGATTGTGGAAAACGGCGGTCATGGTGCTGCCACGGCAGCGCCTTTGGCCCGGCAGGTCCTGGATTTTTATCTGCTGGGCAAGCGGCCGGAAAACCTGCTCCCAGCGCTTACCGCGAAACAGGAATCCAGTGATTAAACGCCTGTGGCTTTTCCTTACCGCGCATATTGACGGCTTCCTGTTAGGTACCGTCTGCCTGCTCATGCTGCTGGGGCTGTTTGTGCTCTACAGTGCCACCGGACAGAGTCCTGCCAAAACCAGCAACCAATTTGCGAGCATGTTGATTGCTTTGGCGGCAATGTGGGGGGTATCCAAAGTCCCCCCGCAGCACCTGATGCGCCTATCGATGCCGATGTATTTCCTGGGAATAATACTGCTGATCCTGGTCGCGGTGTTCGGTGAGGTAGTCAACGGCGCACGGCGCTGGCTGTATATTGGAGTCACCCGCATCCAGCCCGGAGAACTTATGAAAATTGCCGTACCTTTGATGCTTGCCTGGTATTTTGACAAGCACGAAACGGCATTACGTTTGAGAAATTATGTGGTAGCGACTTTGTTATTGCTGGTCCCGGTGGCTCTGATCGCGCGGCAGCCGGATCTGGGTACTGCGATATTGATTGCTGCTTCCGGTTTTTATGTACTGTTCCTTGCCGGATTGAGCTGGCGCATCATGCTTAGTCTGGTCGCGCTGGGCCTTGCCAGTCTGCCGGTGTTGTGGACCGTGTTGCGAGATTATCAACGGCAAAGAATACTCACGCTGCTCGATCCATCTACCGATCCGCTCGGCGCCGGTTATCACACCATTCAGTCCACGATTGCGGTGGGTTCTGGCGGCGTCGCCGGGAAGGGTTGGTTAAACGGCACGCAATCGCACTTGGAATTCCTGCCCGAGCGCCACACTGATTTTGTGTTCGCGGTATTCAGCGAAGAATTCGGTTTAATGGGAAATCTCGTGCTGCTGGCGCTCTACGCGCTCGTCATTGCCAGAGGTCTAGTCATCGCATCTAACGCGTCAACCCTTTTCGCGCGGCTCATGGCAGGAGCTATTACATTGACTTTCTTTACCTACGCGTTTGTAAACATGGCGATGGTAAGCGGATTACTTCCGATAGTCGGGGTGCCCTTGCCTTTGGTAAGTTACGGAGGCACGGCTTTGGTGACGATCTGCCTGGGCTTCGGTATTTTGATGAGTATCCAGACGCACAAGAAACTGGTTAAAACCTGAGCCTGCGGAGTGCCGAGGGTGAATCGAGAGGAGCACAGGCAAAAGACTTTCTGCGTTATTCCCGCTCTTCGCTTTTTGTGTGCTCTCGTTCTGGCGCTTGCTCTCGCCGCGTGCGGCAGCACGCCAAAACGGCAACCTGGCAACGGCTATTATCTCGGCGACGGCCCCGGTGATAATCCGCCGTCGAATCTTGATTCGCTTCCCGACGCCAAACCGCGCGTTGAGCCACTCAATAAATACGCCAACCGCCCGTATACCGTTCTTGGCAAAACCTTTGTTCCCGAGACGCGCTTTGTGCATTATAAGGAGCGCGGCGTCGCTTCGTGGTATGGCAGAAAATTCCAGGGCCAGAAAACTTCATCGGGCGAGCCTTACGACATGTACGCGATGTCGGCAGCGCACCCCACTTTGCCGATCCCCAGTTATGCCCGGGTGACCAGTTTGCGAAACAATCGCTCGGTGATTGTGCGCATCAATGACCGGGGGCCATTCTATGGCGGGCGGCTGATAGATCTCTCGTATGCAGCCGCGTACAAGCTGGGAATAGCCGCTCAAGGAAGCGGTATCGTCGAAGTAGAAAGCGTGCTGCCTGGAAGTGAGACCCTTGTGGCACAAGTGCCAAAACCAGTCGAGCCCGACCCTGCGCTGCCGCCAGTGCCCGCTCAAGTCGTGCCGGCATCGGTGGAAGCGGGTGGCATTTATCTGCAACTCGGCGCGTTCGCATCGAAATCCAATGCCGAGGAGTTTTTGACGCGGTTGCGCTCGCAGCTTGCCGGTTTCGGCGAAACGCTTTCCATTTTCACCAAGGGAGGGTTGTTTCGGGTACACGCCGGCCCGTACCGCACTCGCAGCGAGGCGGAGCATGCGGCCGACAGGCTCGGCGCGACCCTCGGCTTCAAGCCCTTTCTATCGATTCGCTAGGAATTAAAGAAAACTCGGTTCCAGAGTTGGGCCAAGGTTCCACGCATTAAGCATTGCCCAGTTACCATGCCGGCCGCAAAGCGCATCCACAATTCACCTTGCAACCCACGGAGGATTTAATTGAGAGGCTCGTTAGTACGATTCATGCCCAGGGTGTGCTTGCAGAGTTGTGTGGTCCCTGTGGAATTGATGTTTGGCCGGAGTTTCGTGAGTGAGTAATGCGGCGCAAACCAACACGCCTGCCATTACGATCACCTCTACCATCACCGTGTGTGCGAAGTGAAGCGCAACGCCGGTCCCCTGCGCGTTTTTCAGAAAGCGGGGCAGATACTGCAGCGCAAGTCTTTGCATGCCGCCGTTTCCGCTGGGAGGATAGCCGGCTAAGCGTTTAAGCAACGGTATACTGACATAGCGGTTAGACGCGCCCAGGATGATCAGCACGAGCACGAGCAAAAGCTTGATGGCGAGAATATTGCCATACGGTGTTGCCCAAAGAGCTGAAACACTCGCGACTTCAAGCCAGTAATTGTATGCACCGGTCAGCAAAACTCCTGCAAGGGAAATCCCTGCGAGAAACGACAACCGTCCTGCCAAATCGGCAATCAGCCTGAAATTTTGCGCTTCATAGCGCCGGCAGGTGGGAAATATCACCGCGGTAAACGCCACCATCCCGCCACCCCATGCCGAGGCCGCCAAGAGATGAAACCAATCCATAAGCTCGGGAAGGCTGAGATCGCCTGCATCAGCACCGTGCCCAGATGCACTTCGCGTGAAAGCGATAACCAATGCGCCCGCCAACATGAATGCAGGAACGGCGCGCGACTGCAAATTTCGTTTACCCGGCAACCAAGCTATCCATAATAAAACCAGAGTTCCAACGCGGATCAACCAGGTTTGCCCGTAATGGCTGTTCAGCATCACCGCGAAGAGAATTGAATACACTTCGCCATACGGGCGGCCACTCATTTCGGCCGTGCGCTGTATCAGGCCCATAACGCTGCTCAGTGTGAGAACGACCAGGCAGACAAGAAGCAGCCACCAGAGCCTTATCAATAGCTTCTGATTCAAAGGCGATTCTGTCGGCGCGCACGGAACCACCCACAGCCGGCAAGCCAAGGTTCCGATCGATGTTGTGATTGCGATGAGATCGACTAGATTGGGAACACTGTGCACTAGGCCGGCCCACATAATCATTTCCTCTAATGCAAAGTAAAAGTGTAGTCGCCTTCCGTGCGGTGCCCGTCGCGGGCCACGACGCTCCAGAACACGTGGTATGTACCAGGAGATAGCGGAGGCAGGCTGCCTTCGAGTAACGTCTTGTCCGACTCATCTACATGCCCGTCCCCTTGATCTACCCGCTGGCCGCTGGTGTTGCGAACCTGCAGCGTACTGAAAATCGGCTCCAGCGCGCCGTCAAACCAGATGCGCACATGAGCAGGCGACACTGTGATCACCGAACCCACGCTCGGATTCGAATGATCAGGAAAGGCGTGCGCCCAAGCACACAGCGGAGTTGCAACCGCAGACAAGAGGCTGAATGTGATAATTGCGATCCGGAGCATCCACATGTTCAACGGAAAATCGGTCGACCAATACTTTGCGGAAATAGATCGTCAATGAAGAAATGCAGCTGCAGCAACACGCCGACATGGTTTCCGGTCCGTTGGTTGATCGGAATCTGGGCCTCTGCGCCCAATTGGACGTACTTTCCGAACCAGATGATCCCGGGATTCACTGTGCCTGTCGTTTGCCCATTGCAGCCTAAATTGAGGCACGTGGTAAGGGGCAGCTCTACAATGGGAATCATCCGGTTGAATGGCGCTTTAAGACCAACATCCTCAACATAGGATTGCAAATACTGGAGATTATATTGAAAGGTCAGTCCCCAGCTTAACGTCGTTGGGTTGCGCTCGCTGTCCTGACTAATATCGCCCGTTACTGGGTCGATGGTGGTCGTCACGTTACTACTGCGAGTGGGAATATTGGGACCGATCATCCCAGTAATCGCGAATGGCCTGAGGAACTTCATCGACTCGGGCAGATCGCCAAAACCCTTGCCGAAGAAAAAACCCGGAGAAAGCGTCGAGAACGAATCTGCGACGTTTCCGCTGCCGGTTCCACCAAGTTCGGCATCAAAGCCCACCGAAAGAATGGTTTCGTGGACCGCGCTCAGGAAGAATTGGTACTTCATGCCGACATCGAGGTTGTCAAATCCGTTCTTGCTCCCGCCCTGATTTGGCTCGAGGTGTTGATAGGCCTCGCTGAACTCGAATCCGAAATCCGGAGTGATGCGCTTAGAATACGCCACCGAGAACTCATTGCTTACCTGGTCAGGCTCCCGAATGTGATTCATTTCCAATGAAAGCTCGTCGGAGATAAATGGGTCATCAACTGCCAAGGTGGCCGGAAAGAAACGCTTGCCGGCAAAACCATGCGGCCACGCCTGACTTGTCCCAACTAAAATCAGCGCCGCCAACAGCAAAATGCTTCGGAACGCAGACATTCCTGTCCCCTTTATTAATTGCAGCAAATATCAAAAGCAGGCCCGCCTGCGCGGTAAACGCGAAACGTGGCGTGCTTCGGAGCTAAAAGTTTGGGAGAATCAGAGAGGAATAAAAGGAGGAGCTCGGGGATGCTGCGCGGAGTAAGAGGATGCCGAGTGAAAGCTACAGTCAAACGGCCGATCTTCCGCGGTAACCGCCTGCGAAGCTAAATTCAATAAAGCCACTGTCAGTGCCTGTACCGAGGCCATATCCAGGCAAAATGAGCAGTAAACTTCGTGCGACTTGGACGTGACGGCGCCGGAATGGTGATGTTCCCCCGGATTGCTGTTTGCCGAATGAGCACTGATCACGTTCCGCAAAATTTCGGCATTGCCGTAGTAGCGGAGTGCAGCCAGCGCGGGGGATATTCCACTGAATAGCATCGCAAACAATGCGATGCGTGCAATAAGGCGGCGTGACAGAAGAAACATGGATTAGTAGGAACTGTTTTTACAGTCCTGCATTGCGCAAGGTTTATAGCATAACGCTAAAGGCGACGCAATTATTCCTCAACTGCAATCGGTGCTCGCGACGCGCATCGCAACTCCTACCGATTAACCGGAAATCCGGCACAGCAGGCCCTTCAGATAAGCGCTTTCGGGAAAATTGAGCGCCACCGGATGATCGGGCGCTGCCGCAAAAAATTCTATGACTTGCGCGTCGATGCCCGCATCCAGCGCGGCGCCCGCGACAATTTTCTGAAACAATTCGGCAGATATCCCGCCCGAGCAGGAAAATGTCGCGAGCAAGCCTCCCGGGCGGAGTAATTTGAAAGCAAGCAAATTGATGTCTTTGTAACCACGCGCCGCGCGATTTGCATGCGCGGCAGTGGGGGCAAATTTTGGCGGGTCGAGTATAACCAGATCGAAGCGCTTCCCGTCATCGCGCAAGCCTCGAAGAATGGCAAAAACGTCGCCTTCGCACCATGCGGCTTTATTTTCCGGCAAATTGTTCAACGCCAAATTTGCTCGAGCAAGTCGCAGGGCCGCCTCGGACGTATCAATGCACATGGCCGATTTCGCGCCGCAAGCAAGCGCATGCAAGGCAAAACCGCCGCTGTGGCAGAAGCAATCCAGCACTTCCTTTTCGCAGGCAATTTCTCCTATCCGAATGCGGTTCACCCGCTGATCAAGATAAAAGCCGGTCTTTTGGCCACCCATGATATCCACCCAGAAATCTAGACGACCTTCTCTGATTTTGACGAGCTGCGGGGGCGCAGTGCCACGCAGTACCCCAACTCTGGGAATTAGGCCCTCAAGCTGCCTTATCTCGGCGTCCGAGCGTTCATACACCCGCACTGTGCCGGTCAGTTGCAAAATAAGATCAGCGCAGGTTTGGTACCAACGTTCCATTCCCGCGGTCAATACCTGCATTACCACGGTGTCGCAATAGCGATCTATAACCAAGCCTGGCAAACCATCTGATTCACTATGCACCAAACGCATGGCATTGGATTCGCGAACCAGTGTCTGCCGCGCCGCGACGGCACGGTGCAAGCGCTTATGAAAGAATTCGGAGTCGATGCGGCTCTCGCGGTTCCAATCCCACACGCGCGCCACGATCTGCGAATGCGGGCTGTAGGCGGCCTGAGCAAGAAATATTTCTTTTGAAGTGACAACTTCTACGGTATCGCCCGCCCCGGGCACGCCGTGTATTCTCTCCATCGCGCCCGAAAAAACCCAAGGATGGCGCCGCAAGAGCGATTTCTCGCGCCCTTTTTTAAGAATAAGTCTATGCATGCAGCTGAGCGTCTACCCCTGGGCTAGGGTTTCTTTTTGGCGCGTGGATGAGCCTTATCGTAGGCTTTCGCCAGGTATTGAAAATCCAAATGAGTATAGACCTGAGTCGTTGAAATGCTGGCGTGTCCAAGCATTTCCTGAACCGCCCGCAAATCGCCGCTCGATTGCAGCACATGCGATGCAAATGAATGCCGGAGAACATGCGGATGCACATTGCCACCAAGGCCCTGCTTTAGCGCCCTTTGCTTCACGCAATACTGTATGGCACGTTGACTAAGCGCTTTGCCGTTTTTGCCGGGAAACAGCGCTCCTTGGGCACCAATCGATTTGCTGCGCTCTACAAGCCAGGCACGTATGGCAGCGATTGCATGACCGCCGACCGGTACCACGCGCGTTTTATTGCCTTTGCCCGTTACGCGCACCGTGGCGTCGTCCAGGTTGAGGTCTTCCACGCGCAATCCAGAAAGCTCGCTCAAGCGCAAACCGGAGGAGTAGAAAAGTTCCAGTATCGCCTTGTCGCGCAGCGCTTGCGGTCCCTCCACTGGGATTTCGACTAAACGATTGGCTTCATCAGGTGACAGCGCATGCGGAAGGCGCTTTGCGGACCTGGGTGCACGCAGACCCTGGCATGGATTGCGCATTAAACCGTGGTCACGCGCCAGATAGCGGTAATAGCCGCGCCACGCCGAAAGCATGCGCGCAAGAGTCTTGCCACTTAAACCATTTGCGTGAAGCTGTGCAACATAGCGCCGTATTTGCTGCGTCTGTAAATCGTCGAGTGGCATAGCGCCGGCAAGCTGCAGCAGCGCCTTAATGTCGCGCGCGTAATTAGCACAGGAGTGGTCGCTCAGGCGCCGCTCGGTCGCGAGATACCTCAAATAGCTTGCAAGCCTATCGTTTTCGGGCGCCCGAATGCTTCCGGCTCCCTGTTTTTCTAGCATCACTCCTCACACTAAATATCGCATTAGAGAAGCGCTGGTCAGTTCGCCCAGTCGTTTCAAATACAACGTTCCCATTTCTGGAAAAAAACGCTTGGCGTCTTCGCTTGCGAGCGCGAGCAAGCCGAATACCCGCTCGGAGCGAAGTGCCACTAAGGCAAAGGACCGCAGCCTCGGCGCATCCTCGCCAAACCAGCTGGCGCCTTCAAATTGTGCGCAACAGTGGGGATTCGCCAGCGTTTCCGAGAAAAGCCGCAACTTTTCACTGATCGCAGTGAACTCGGGCAACTGCCGATTAATATTGACCCCCCACAGCCGCAGAGCCACATGCGGCACGGCGAAATCCTCGCGCAGGTTGAAATAAAGTGAGTGCAATAATGATTCCAGGTTGCGAGCATTAATCAATGCCAGCGCGATGCGGTGTATACGCTCGCCGATGGCGTCGTTTTCTTCACCGAACTGAATTAGTTCCCTGAGCTTTGCCTCGAGCTGGTGATTCCTTTCCCGCAGGCTCAGAATTTGTCGCTCGCTAATTGGAATGGCCCTGCCGCCGTGCGGGTGGGGAATATAAATGTCGGCAAGTAAATCCGCGTACTCCTCGAAAAACTCCGGATGCGCTTCAAGAAAAGCGGCAACCTCTGCTGCTCTTATTTTCATTCGCGTCCTTTCCTAGATATCGATTATGCCCTCAAACACGGTGACCGCGCCTGCGGACATCCATACCGGATTCCCTTCACCGTCCCATCGCACTTTAAGTTCTCCGCCGCGGGTTTGCACAACCACCTGGTTGTCCAACAACCGGCGTTGGATGCCTGCAACCACTGCCGCACAGGCCCCACTTCCGCAGGATAGGGTCTCGCCGACTCCGCGCTCAAATACTCGGAGCCTAATTCGACCCCGATTCACAACCTGCATGTAACCAGCATTTGCTTTCTTTGGAAACCGCCCGTGCTTTTCAATCAACGGGCCTTGGGTAGAGACCGGTGCTGTATCGACATTTCTCACCAGTTGTACGGCGTGAGGGTTTCCAATAGATAAGGCGCTGATCGCAACCCGCCGGTTCTTGACTGTAAGCGCGTAAGTGAGAGCACGCTTCTTGGCTTCGAATGGAATTTCTTCGGGCGCAAAGCGTGGTATTCCCATGTTGACTGTCACAGTGTCATCGGCTTCCATCCTTAGAAGAATGATACCGCTGGCGCTTTCTACCTGTAGTGCTCTTTTGTCGGTGAGCCCTTTTTCCAGCACGAAGCGTAGAAAACAGCGCGCACCATTGCCGCATTGCTCGACCTCATTGCCATCAGCATTGAAGATCCGGAAGCGGAAATCGGTACCTTTGCCGGTCGCTTTTTCCACCAACAGGATTTGGTCGCAACCGATACCGAAGTGGCGGTCGGCGATCTTGCGGTATTGACCCGAGCTCAGCCCAATTCGCTGCGAAATCCCATCCATGACAACGAAATCGTTGCCCAATCCTTGCATTTTAGTGAATTTTAATAACATTTAGGCGCATATTTAGCGAACTTGACTGAAATTGAGCTGGTTTTTCGAGGATGTTGATTACGGGGGCAACCAGTGGCCGGGGCGCCATGGCGCGGAATTGAGCGCAGCAAGATCGCCCCCGATCACCAGCGTCATAGCCATTATTGGCCGCAGCCCCCCGAAAACCGAAAAAGACAAATTATCCCGCATTAACAATATGACTTCAGAATAATCTGGATCCAATGTCGGACATACTGAGCGACCTTGAAATCTGTGCTTTGTCCATTCGCGCGACTTGTTCCCAAGTTAATACGGCTTTGCTTCTCCCGGCGGGCGCGTTTTGAAACGCTTGTGCAGCCAAAAATATTGCTCGGGCATTTCCAGCACACGGTCTTCGATAAATGCGTTCATGCGCCGCGTATCGTCTTCGATGCTGTTGCCAGGGAAATCTTCCCACGCCGGATAAAACTTGACCACATAGCCCTGACCGCCAGGAAGCTGGCGCGTGACGCAGGGAACGACTTTGGCGCCAGTGATACGCACCAGCCGCGATAATGTCGGAATCGTCGCGGCAGGCACGTCAAAAAATGGGACAAACATCGATTCACGCGGCCCGTAATCCATGTCGGGAAGATAGTAAAACGGCACGCCGGCGCGTAGCGCTTTGATCACGGGGCGAATCCCTTGATGGCGCGAAACTAATATATAGTCGCCGAAACGCGTGCGCCCGCGCAAAAGCAACGCGTTCACCAGTGAATTTTTTTGCATGCTGTACATAGAAGCTCCAAAAATTTCTGCGTGCAGGCGCGTGCCACCCATATCGAGCCCGACGAAATGTGGCGCAAGAAAGATAACCGGCTTATCCTTAACTTCCTCCCAATTTTCCTGGCCTTCGACGCGCACTAATTTTTTAATGCGCTCGCGTGATGACCACCACAAAATGCCATGTTCCAAAAGGTTGCGCCCAAATGCGCGAAAATGCCTCCGCAATATTTTTTCGCGTTTTTCGTGGCTCCACTGCGGGAAACACAGTCGCAAGTTGGTGCGCGCGACATTGCGCCGCTCATGCCCCAGCATAAAAAGCAGCATGCCGGAATACTCGCCAAGCTTGGCTAAGACGCCAAGAGGCAGAAAGTGCAAAAGCCACACCAAAGCGACGCCGACGCGCACCATCATGCACGCCGCCATTCAAGGTTTGCAGGCAATTTAAATATCACCCCTTGCGACATGGATATATATGGAGGATCGTCTTTCGTTATTGAGGCTTATTTGGTATCCTAGAAATTCTTTTGTCGAGCGGAGCGGACCACGAGATTATCATGAACGAATACCTGTTTACTTCCGAATCAGTTTCAGAAGGACATCCGGACAAGATTGCGGATCAAGTATCCGATGCCATTTTGGACGCTATCATAACGCAGGACCCGCTGGCACGGGTAGCCTGCGAGACGCTGGTCACCACGGGCCTGGTCATGATGGCAGGAGAAATCACAACCCACGCAACTGTCGATTACAATGCCGTAGCGCGCGAGACCGTGAAACGCATTGGCTACGACAGCTCGGAAATTGGCTTCGACTACCGCAGTTGCGCGGTGCTCGCATCGTTCGGCAAACAATCCAGCGATATTGCGCAGGGTGTGAACGAAAGCCATGGGCTGGACCAGGGTGCAGGCGATCAAGGATTAATGTTCGGTTACGCCTGCGACGAGACACCGGCGTTAATGCCAATGCCGATTTATCTGGCACACCGTCTGGTGGAGCGCCAGGCAGAAGTCCGTCGTGACGGGCGGCTCCCGTGGCTAAGACCCGACGCCAAATCGCAGATCACTATTCGCTACGTCGATGGCAAACCCAAACAAATTGACACGGTGGTGCTCTCCACTCAGCACGCGCCAGATATCCAGCACCAGCAGCTCTCTGAAGCTGTAATCGAGGAAATTATCAAGCCGGTACTGCCGAAAGCCATGCTCAAGGATACGCGTTTCCTGGTCAACCCGACCGGGCGTTTTGTTATCGGCGGGCCGATGGGTGACTCGGGGCTTACCGGTCGCAAGATTATCGTCGACACCTACGGCGGTGCGGCGCCTCACGGTGGCGGCGCATTTTCCGGGAAAGACCCGTCCAAAGTGGACCGTTCCGCTGCGTACGCCGCGCGCCACGTAGCGAAGAATATCGTGGCAGCGAAGCTCGCCAGCAAATGCTTGGTGCAAGTTGCTTATGCGATTGGCATGGCGCGTCCGGTCTCGCTAGCCGTAAATACCTTTGGCACCGGCGCGATCAACGACGACAAAATCATCATGCTTATCGAGACACATTTTGACCTGCGCCCGAAAGCCATCATTCATGCGCTCGATCTGTTGCGCCCCATCTATCATAAGACCGCTGCTTACGGACATTTCGGCCGTGACGAACCGGAATTTACCTGGGAGCATACCGATAAAGTCGAGAATCTGCGGATGGATGCCAGCCGCACCCTCGAGACCCGAGTGGCTTAGTATCGGGAACGCGCCGATAGTCAGGAGCAGAACAAATGAGCGCGGTGCTTAATTCCGGATTCACCGATTACCGGGTTGCCGATATATCCCTAGCCTCATGGGGACGCAAGGAAATTGCGATTGCTGAAACCGAGATGCCCGGCCTAATGGCGGTGCGAGAAGAATTTCGCGCTCAGCAGCCACTCAAAAACGCGCGCATCGCGGGGTCCCTGCACATGACTATACAAACCGCGGTGCTGATCGAGACCCTGAAAACTTTGGGCGCACAAGTACGCTGGGCCTCTTGCAACATTTTTTCCACGCAAGATCACGCTGCGGCGGCGATCGCATCCGCGGGCACTCCAGTATTCGCGTACAAAGGCGAGACGTTGGATGAGTACTGGGAGTTCACCCATCGCATTTTCGAATGGGGTGATGGAGGCTTTCCCAACATGATCCTGGATGACGGCGGCGATGCAACGCTGCTGGTCGTGCTGGGCGCCCAGACGGAGAAAAACCCATCGCTTATCGCCAAGCCGAACAGCGAGGAGGAACGTGCGCTGTTTGGCGCGATAAAAAAACGCCTGGAAGCCAAACCGGGTTGGTATGCTAGAGCTCTGGCAAACATCAAGGGAGTGACCGAAGAAACCACCACTGGTGTCAAGCGCCTCTATCAAATGCAGAAAGAGGGGCGTCTGCCATTCTCTGCGATCAACGTCAACGACTCGGTAACCAAATCGAAATTTGATAACTTGTATGGCTGCCGCGAATCGCTGGTGGATGGCATCAAACGCGCCACCGACGTGATGATCGCCGGCAAGATCGCAGTAGTTTGCGGCTACGGAGATGTCGGCAAGGGTTGCGCACAGTCCTTAAGCGGCCTAGGGGCGCGAGTATGGATTACTGAAATCGACCCCATTTGCGCGTTACAGGCGGTGATGGCGGGCTACAGTGTGGTGACTATGGAGGACGCGGCGGACAAAGCAGACATATTTGTCACGGCGACCGGCAATTTCCATGTCATTACTCACGAGCATATGAAAAAAATGAAGCACAACGCAATTGTTTGCAACATCGGCCACTTTGATTCGGAAATAGACATTACGTCTCTCCGTCAGTACAAGTGGGAAAACATCAAGCCGCAAGTCGATCATGTGATTTTTCCCGATGGCAAACGTTTAATCGTGCTTGCCGAGGGAAGGCTCGTGAACTTGGGATGCGCTACCGGCCATCCCAGTTTTGTCATGTCCAATTCCTTCACCAACCAAGTGATCGCGCAAATTGAGCTGTGGCAGCACGGCGCAAAGTACGAGAAAAAAGTCTACGTGCTCCCCAAACACCTGGACGAAAATGTGGCGCGGCTGCACTTGAAGAAAGTTGGCGCCAAGCTTACTGAACTCACAGAACAGCAGGCAAAGTACATCGGCGTCAATCGGACGGGTCCATTCAAGCCTGAGCATTACCGTTATTGATCCAGAGCAGCCGGGACGCATAACCACAGTGAAGTTCATAGCCGGCTAGAAAACGCCTTTTTCTGGGTCTTGACGTTTCTGCGGTGAAAAATGCAATCACAAAAACAGTATCCGCGCGTATTTAGTTTTGAGTTTTTCCCACCGCAGACGCCGCAAGGGATGGAGAAATTGCGCGCCACCCGCAAGCAGTTGGCGCAACTAAAGCCGGAATTCTTTTCCGTGACCTTCGGTGCCGGCGGCTCAACCCGCGACCGTACGCTGGAGACGGTGATGGAAATTCAGCACGAGGGTCTAAATGCGGCGCCGCATATCTCGTGCATCAGTTCCACGCGACAAACCATCCGTTCGGTACTTGACCAGTATCGCGCCGTTGGCATCAAGCGCATCGTTGCCTTGCGAGGCGATCTGCCTTCGGGCATGGCTTCCACTGGGGAATTCCGTTATGCAAACGAGTTGGTGGAATTTATCCGCAAAGAATACGGCGATGCGTTTCACATCGAAGTGGCTTGCTATCCCGAATTTCATCCCCAGGCGCGCTCCGCCCAAGAAGATATCCGCAATTTCAAGCGCAAGATGGATGCCGGCGCCAATTCCGCAATTACGCAGTATTTTTATAATGCGGACAGTTATTTCGGCTTTGTTGACGCATGTGAAGGCTTGGGCCTCAATGTTCCGATCGTTCCCGGGGTCATGCCGATTAACAAATTCGCGCAGCTTGCGCGCTTTTCGGACAATTGCGGCGCAGAAATCCCGCGCTGGATCCGCAAGAAACTTGAGGGATTTGGTGACGATTCTGCTTCCATACGAGCTTTCGGTCTGGATATTGTCACCCATCTTTGCGACGAACTTCTATCGAGCGGTGCACCCGGCCTTCATTTCTACACCTTGAACCAAGCCGGCCTCAGCACCACGATCTGGCAACGCTTGGGTTTGTAACACCTGCCGCATGCGGCATTTCTTTAAAGATTCCCTCAACATCATTGCGCTGGCTATGCTGTTGGCCATTGCAATCGAGTTTTTCGGAATGCACGCTTTTCTTTCCCTAGACAATCGCGTTTCCGATTTTTTGGTAAGAAAGAAAGCCCACTCTCTCAACCCCGATCCCGATATCGTGATCGTGGACATCGATAATTACAGCGTGGCGGGAATGGTTTCTGAGGTCGGCAGGTGGCCATGGCCAAGGTCGGTACACGGCGAACTGGTTGCGTATATAGAAAACAAACAGCCCAAAGCTATCGTTTTTGACATTCTGTTCTCCGAACCCGACAAAGAGCATCGTCAACTTGACGAGCTTTTCAATGAGAAATTGCGTGCGACCCAAAACGTATATTTTCCTATTCTGCACCTCGAACAGAAAGACGAGAGCCAGGGAGTAGATTTGAAATCAATTGCAAAAATGCTGGGTTTGAAACAGACCTCCGAGGCCGACCTGGATGCGCGTGCGGTCCTGCTCCTCCCACAGGCCGTAGAAAAAACCAATTGGCGTGTCGGAACCATCAATTTCCGCGAGGATAGGGACGGCATTGGTCGCGACTATGATCTTTACATACCGGCGCATGGCTGGCGCATCCCGTCGCTGCCTGCCCGCGTGGCAGCTGATTTGGGTTACTCCGTGCCAGATTCACAGAGCATTATTCTTGGCTGGCGGTTCGGCGATACCCCGGCCAATCATTTCCCCTACCGTCACATTTCTTACAAGGATGTATGGGACGATGCCGGCAGGCAAACCCCGCAGCGCGATCCACATGAATTCAAGAACAAAATCGTGATCATTGGCGCTACTGCGAGTGGCATGCACGACCTGCGGGCTACGCCGGTATCCAGTCTTTACCCGGGAGTGGACATCGTCGCCACCGCGATCGATAACCTGAAGAACCGCAGCTACATGAAGCGCGCGCCGAACGCGATACCGGCATTGATCGCCGCGCTGCTGGTGCTCGCCCTGTTTGCCGGGTTTCGGGTGCAGCCGAGCCTGCTTCGAACCGGTGCCCTGCTCGCCATCGTGTCGGTAATCATCCTCGGTGCCGCTTACTTCGCGGTCGGTAACCAGTACCTGCTTCCTGTTTTTTCTCCCCTCGCGTTTGCATGGATTTTTTATTTCGCCGCCGCCCTTTATTCGTATCTCAAGGAGCGCAAGGCGCGCGAGCAGGCAGTGCACTTGTTCAGTCGCTTTCTGGATCCGCATGTCGTGAAACAACTGGTAGACCGGGGTCAAACCGTGGAATCACTGAGCGGCCAAATGCGCGACGTCAGCGTGCTTTTTTCCGACATTCGCGATTTTACCGCCTTTTGCGAAACTCACCCTCCCCAGGAAATCGTGGCGCTTCTGAACAGTTATTTCAGCCGGCAAGTGGGGGTCATATTCCGCCACGGCGGTACTCTGGACAAGTTCATCGGGGATGCCATTATGGCATTTTGGGGCGCGCCTCTCGATGACCCTGAACACGCCAAGCACGCGATTGAAGCAGCACTGGAGATGAGCGAGGTGCTGGAACAGCTTAAGGTCGAGCTCCAGTTGGGCGCAGGCTTCGACATCGGCATCGGTATCCACAGCGGGCCCGCGGTCGTGGGTTTCATCGGCTCCGAGCAAAAGCTGGAATTCACCGTCATCGGCGATACCGTTAATCTGGCGAGCCGCATCGAAGGGCTCACCAAGGGCTTGAGCCGGATTCTGATTTCGGGCGACACCGCGAGGCGCGCGAAACACGCGTTTGACTTTATCGACCACGGAATTTATAAAGTCAAGGGTCGGCTACAGGAAGTCAATCTGTTCGAGCCCAGGAAAAAAATGCATTGATGGGTACGCCGTGCGGGCTGCGCTGGTAATCTTTATATTTCTGCAGGTTGGGATGGCTTGTGCCGCAGATTACGGCTACACGTTGACGAGCACCGAACTTAAGGACGCGCCTTTCACCGATGCCAAGACGCTCGCCACTCTGCCCGAACAAACCAAAGTGGAAATTATTTTGCGTCAAGGCGCGTGGTGGCAAGTAAAAAAGGAGCAAACAGGCTGGGTGCGCCTGCTCAGCCTGCGCGTTGGTGAAGGAAAGGCTGCAGTCGGAGACAGTGGCCTCAAGTCGCTCGTGAACGTCGGTCTTGGGCGCGGTGCCGATACCGGGCTCACGATAGCGACCGGGGTTAGAGGACTTTCCGATGCTGACTTGAAAAATGCACATCCCAATCCGCGGGAACTACAAAAACTTCGCAATATGGCTGTCCCACCCGCGGAGGCGCAGAAATTCGCCTCCAACGCGAAGCTCAACGCGCAGCAAATCAATTACCTGCCCGAACCAGCGGCAACACCGGCAGCGGGATCGGGCAATCCGGCGATGTTTGGGGGCGGTCGATGAGAAGAGTCATCATCGTGCTGCTGCCTCTCGGTGTGCCAATTCAGGCACAGGCATTTCAGTTGGATATAGGAAAAGTCAAGGATTTGGTAACCCATGCCGGCCAGCTTCGCGACGTCAGTGAAAAAGAAGAAGTGGAGATCGGCTCAGGCATTTCATCGAACCTGCTGGGCGCGGCGCCGCTTGTGCCGGACGCAAATGTGCAGAAATACGTGAACCTGATCGGTAGCTGGGTCGCGCAGCAGAGCGAGCGCTCGAATCTGGAATGGCATTTCGGCGTGCTTGATACCAATGATGTGAACGCATTCGCCACGCCCGGCGGTTACGTGTTCATCACCAAGGGTCTGCTTTTGAAAATGCAAACCGAGGCAGAACTCGCTGGCGTTTTGGGACACGAGATTGGACACGTGCTGAAAAAACACCATCTCAAGGCCATCGAGAAAAATGCGCAAGTGGGCTTGTTTGCCGACGCGCTTTCAATAGCCGCCCAAAGTGGCAAGAACACCGCGGCGTTTACTAAAGTCGTGGGCATAGGCACCGAGCTGTACGCGCGCGGACTTGACAAGGAAGATGAATTTGAAGCGGACCGTATCGGCGTGGTGCTCGCCGCGCGCGCGGGTTACGATCCCTACGGGCTGCCGCTGGTATTACAGACTCTGGCAAATCTGAATCCGCAGGACAGCTCGCTGGCACTCATGTTCAAGACTCATCCTGCGCCCACGGCGCGCCTCGAAGCACTGGGCAAGGAGATGACGGTTCTGGACAGGTATGCCGCGCAGCCGGAGTTAGCAACCCGCTTTGTGAAAACCCTCGACTCCAAGCAGGAAATTAAGAAGTGAACTCTCGTCAACCCGTGTGAATCACTATAACGAAGATGCGCGCTGCGCGCCCCCAAGACCTTGGTCTGACAAAAACCGAGTACGCCATTCTCAAGCGGCTTTCGACACCGCACAGAATTCAGAATTTTGTCAGTGCGCTTCGGGCAAATTTTGAGCGCAACGGGGAGACCTGTCTTTCAGTACGGCAAGTGCTACGGCAACGGCACGCCCACTGCATCGAGGGAGCGATGGTTGCGGCGTGCGCCCTGTGGATTCACGGCGAATCGCCAATCTTGCTGGACCTAAAGGCCACACGTGATTTCGACCACGTTGTCGCCCTGTTTCGCCGCGGCGGTTGCTGGGGTGCGATTTCAAAGTCAAATCATGTCCAACTGCGCTACCGTAATCCCGTCTATAAGACGCTGCGCGAGCTTTCCATGTCCTACTTTCATGAGTACGCGAACAAGAAAGGCCAGTTGACACTGCGCAGCTATTCCCGCGCCTTTGATCTGCGCAAGGTGGACCCAAAAATTTGGGTAACCAATGGCAGTAATTGCTGGGATATTCCGGGTATGCTGGACGAAATCCGCCATTACCCGCTGGTGACAAGAAAGCAAGTGCGTTTACTGTACCGGCGCGATGCGATGGAGCGCAAGGCCGGAAACCTGCTGGAGTATCCAGCGCCGCGGCGCAAGTAGCTCCTAACACAACGAAGCAAAATTGATCCTCTCTATTTGAGAGGCGCAGGCATGGCAGACGAATGATGATCCACGATCAGCCATTTTTTCCCTTTCTTCACATAGGTAAAACTGTAGCGTGCGGGTAGAGACTTGGCTTCGCCGTCTTTTACATAAGAAAACGTGTAGTAGCCGGTGTTGATGGCGGTGTTGCCGTACACCCGAATTAACTGGTCTCCAAAACTGACCTTGTGCTCCGGGAGCGCCGCGAAGGCTTTCACAAAATAATCCCGAATCGCTTCCGGATCGTCCCGCCGTTTGGGCGACAGCGTTCCCCACAGCACGGCATTCTTGTCGTAGAGAGCAAGAATCTTGTCGGGGTTATCATCCGTGAAGGCAACCGCCCATCTTGCGGTGGCGGCTGCAACCTCGTCCTTGGGCCCAGCCCAGGCGGCGGGTGCAGCTACAAACAGAAAAAGCAACAACATGGAATAGAGACGACGTTTCATGATTAATCTCCTTAGGGTTGACGGCCACGCTCCAGCCGAATTCCGGCTAGTGCAATTTTTTGGGTATATAAACTTTAGCGAACGCAGAGTCAAGAATGTACAGCCAGATAGTTTAAAAATGGGTGCTAATCATCACCTTGGTATTCTGTGAGCAGCGGACGCATCGCGGTAAGCAAATTGGCAAATATTTTGCTATTGGCGGCCTCAAACTGCGCAAGCTTCTGCTTCATTTGCCAACGCTGCATAGGCATGGCAAAACACGCGGGGCAGTTCTCGGCAATTACCGGTAGGCCGCCACTTTTGGCAAAGGCTGCCGTCTGGCGTTCGCGCACATAGACAAAAGGCCGTATCACCCGGAGATCGCCAGCGTCGTTGACATAGTGGGCACGCATGGTGCGCAGTTTTCCGGCGAACATTGCGCTCATCATGAAAGTCTCGGCGAGATCATCCAGATGCTGTGCCAGCGCGAGCACATTATAGCCTTCCCGCCGTGCCGCGCCGTACAGCATGCCGCGCCGCATGCGCGAGCAAAATGCGCAGAAGGAATCGTTGCCCATCTTTTGTTTAGCCAGCTCCAGCATAGGAAAACTTTCATAGAAATAGGGAACTCCCAGCTCGCGCATTAGCACTTTGAGCGGCTCTGGATGATATTCGGGCGACTGCGGATCCACGGTTGCTGCTGCGAGTTCAAATTTCACAGGGGATTTGTTCTTGAGGTACAGCAACACATGCAGCAGCGACAAGCTGTCCTTGCCGCCGGAAAGGCCAAGCAATATACGATCGCCGGCCCGAATCATCGTGTAGTCGGCAATTGCCTGGCCGGCCAGACTTAACAAGGAGCGTGGCGGTTTGATCGGCATAGTTTTCATGCTAATTCTGTAAATTCACAATTGAGGATCTTCGGTCGCGAGTGAAACAAGAAGTTTGGCTTTCGACGAGGCGCGGCGAAGTTGCGCAGCGAAAGCGAGCAGCAAAGAAGTATACAGGCGAAATGCACCGTTTCGCTCATATGTTGATACTCCTGCCTCCATCGACAGCGATGATTTGTCCGGTAATGTAAGGCGCGTCAGCAATCAGGAAATAGACTGCCTTGGCAATGTCCTGAGGCTCGCCAACCCGCTTCAAAAGCGTGGAATTAATGATGCGCTGACGCGATAATTCGTCGGACCAAGCTTCATCTTCCGGCCAGATAATCGCCCCCGGCGCCACTCCGTTCACCCTTACTTCGGGCGCAAGCTCTCGCGCCAGCGAACGCGTCAGGTTCACTAAACCGGCTTTCGCGGTGCTGTACACCACGTAATTTTTCATCGGTCGCTCTGCATGGATGTCCACAATGTTGACGATGCAGCCGTGATTTTTCTTAAGTTGCGTTGCCGCCGCTTGCAGAAGGAACAACGGCGCTTTAAGGTTGGTGCCGATGAGATCGTCCCACGCTTTGTTGTTGATCTCGCCCACCACGGTGGGGAAAAAACTGGAGGCATTGTTGATAACCACATCCAGTTTGCCAAATCGCTTCACGGTGTCGCTTACTAGATTTGGCAGTGTCGCCAGATTCAGAAGATCTGCCTGTATCAGCGCCACTGAATCGGCGCGCTTGAGATTGAGTTCCGCCTGCAAGGCCCGGGCTTCCTTGGTCGAGGCGCGATAATGCACCATGATGCTGGCCCCGTGCTCATGCAGGTACCGGCATATGGCCGCGCCCACTCGCCGCGCTCCCCCGGTGATCAAGACAACTTTGCCTTGCACCCCTTTTCTCCGCTATATTCTGATGGTGCTGAAAGCCCGAATTCTACAGCAATTTCCTGACTATTAGCGTCCCGCAATCTTTCCAGTTCAAGCTCAAGCGATGCCGCAATTGCCACAGCCCAGCCAGCAAGCATTGCTGCGCAGCGAAAGGCTCACCACGAAGATTCGAGAGGAGATTACCGCGCACGGCGGCTGGATTTCCTTTGCCCATTTTATGGAGCTGGCGCTATACGCCCCGGGGCTCGGCTATTACAGCGCAAGCACGGAAAAATTCGGTGCTGCTGGCGACTTTGTCACTGCTCCTGAAATTTCCCCGCTGTTCGCCCAGTGCCTTGCGAGACAAGTTTCGCAAGTGCTGTCGATCACTGAAGGGGACATTCTCGAGCTGGGAGCGGGGACCGGGAAGCTCGCTTGTGATTTGTTGCGCGAGCTGGATGTACAGAACATGGCCCCCGAGCAATATTTTATTCTCGAAGTCAGCGGCGAACTGCAGAGCCGCCAGCGAAATTCAATCGGAGTGCTTCCCAAAACGCTTGCGCAACGCGTGAAATGGATCGACAAGCTACCGCAGCGTTTTGCGGGAATTATGCTGGCAAATGAAGTCTTCGACGCACTTCCTGTGCATATCGTAGCCTGGCGCGGGCAAGGCCTATTCGAGTGCGGGGTCGCAATTGCGGACCGGAAATTCCGCTGGAAAGAGCGCTTGCTTGAAACAGGAGAATTGTTCGACGCGGCATCAAGCCTAAATGTGCCGGTCGATTACCTTAGCGAAATTCATCTTGCCGCGGCTGCCCTGACGCGCAGTCTCGCGGCGCTGCTGGATCGGGGCGTGATTTTGGTACTGGATTACGGATTCGGGGCTTCTGAGTACTATCACTCGCAACGCAACCGCGGCACATTGATGTGCCATTACCGGCACCACGCGCACGACGATCCATTTTACCTTCCGGGGCTACAAGATATTACTTCCCACGTCAATTTCAGCGCGCTTTTGGAGAGCATCGATGCCCTGCGCTTGCTCGGGTACACGACTCAGGCGCAATTCTTGGTGAACTGCGGCATCACAGAAATCTTGAGCAAAACTGCGCCGGACAGCGCCGCATGCCTTCCTTTAGCTTCGGCGGCACATAAGCTGCTGAGTCCTGCGGAAATGGGTGAGCTATTCAAAGTGCTGGCGCTGGGCCGCGGCGTGTCCGAGCAATTGATCGGGTTTACGAATGGCGACAAAAGCCGCTTATTGTAAGCCAATAGCTCGCCAGCTTTGCTGGGCAAGCATCACCCGTCCATTGCCAGGAATAAATTGTTGAGCGACTCTGCGAGAGTGGGGTGGGCAAAGATTCCTTCTTTGATTTTCGCATAGTGCACGCCACCGATCATTGCCATCTCTAGCACTGCCATGATCTCCCCACCCTCGACGCCCAATACAGTGCAGCCGAGAATTCGCCCAGTATCAGCGTCAACTATAGCTTTCATGAAGCCGCGCGTTTCTCCCATTTCTATCGCCCGCGCGACGTACGTCATCGGCAGCTTGGCTACACGATATTTGCGCTTCTGCACCCGCGCTTGGGTTTCGTTAAGCCCCACGCTTGCCAGTTGCGGATCGATGAACATGGTGTTCGGCACGAGTCGCCCGTCTACTGTGGCATTTCCGTTTTCCAGCCAGTTCGCTCGCAAAATGCGGAAGTCATCGTAGGAAATATGCGTGAACGCGGGGCCGCCTTTCACGTCCCCGATGGCATAAATGCCCGGAACATTGGTTTCCAGCTTGTTGTTGACCCTGATAAAACCCAGCTTGTCGATCTCGACACCCGCCGCCGCAAGATTCAAATCTGCCGTTCGGGGCACACGGCCCAGCGCCGCAAGTAAGTGCGAACCTGTGATTCTTTGTTCACCGACAGGCGTCTTGACAGTGACTTCGACCAACCCATTCGGCTGCCGGGCAATACCTAGGACTTGCGCACTAAGCAAAATCTCGATGCCGTCCTCGCGCAGGATCTTTTGGACTTCCTCCGATATATCCGGGTCTTCGCGGTTGATCAGACGGTCCTCACGATGAATAATGCTGACGCGGCTGCCGAAGCGGCGAAACATCTGCGCGAACTCTAACCCGATATAGCTTCCACCCAGCACCAGCAGATGCTCGGGCAATACTTGGAGCTCCATGATGCTGGATGAATTTAGCGGCTGAGCTTCGCGCAATCCGGGCAGCGGCGGCAAAGCTGGACTACCGCCGGTATTGATGACGATTTTATCCGCGGTCATTTCCCTGGTTCCGCCGGCGTTTAATCGCACCTCTACGGTATGGGGATTCTTGAACTGCGCCACACCGAAAATGAGTTCGAGACTGGGCGTGCCCTGCAGCCTGTCCTGTCCGCCCTTGCGGAAACTTTCCACTATGCCTTGCTTGCGGGCGTAAACCTTGGCCATGTCCACGCTCACTTCCCCCAAGTTAACTCCGTACCTCGCGGCCTGTCGGGCCAGATAGGCGATGCGAGCACTCGCTACCATGGTCTTGGTCGGAGTGCAGCCAACATTCACGCAGGTGCCGCCCACATGTTCGCGTTCGATCACTGCGGTCTTCCAGCCGGCATTAGCGAGTGTTATTGCAAGAGGCTTGCCGGATTGTCCAGTGCCGATAATGATGGCGTCGTACGGCTTGATTGACGGCATGGATCTCCTCCCCCTGAGGAAAACTGGTGTCATCTCAGATTAGCACAATATAATCACAAGGACTCGCGCCGGTCATACCGGGAATGCATGCACAATGAACCTGCGCCTTTGCTATTTATTTTTCGCCGTGCTGCTGCTTGCGGTTAGCCAAGCAACCGCCATCGAGCAATCAAGAGACAGCAGTGTTGCAGCCACCAAGTGGTCGCAAGGCCCGTATGGCTTGATGCTGCGCAGGGTCCTTCCGCCCGGGCCGGATCCGAAGGATTTGCCCGAGCCGGATTCTGCCGGCGCACAGGCGCTAAACCGCTACTGCGTGCAATGCCATAACTTGCCGAGCCCCTATATGCACACAGCTGAAAGGTGGCGGATTGTAGTGGAGCGCATGGACCGGCGAATGCGGGGCGAAGGCAATCTGGGCAAGCTGATGAAAGAATTGATGGAAGGCTTACAGGCGCCGCAGCAGCAGGAACTCGATTCCCTGCTCGCGTACTTAGGTAAACACGGGCAGAAAGCGATTGACCCGGCGCAGTATCCGGACCTCAAGTCCACGGTCTCCGGTCAGACCTTCGGTGAAGCCTGCGTCCAATGTCATGAACTGCCTGATCCCCAGAGGCATACTGCGAAGGAGTGGCCACAGGTGGTGGAGCGAATGCAAAAAAACATGGCGTGGGTCGGGGTCATCAAGAGCAACACCCGAAATCCGCATGAACTCAAGGTCGAGGATATTCTTGATTTCCTGGAACGCCACAGCAGGGCAAACTGACGGTCCTTTCAGCTCGCTGCTGATTTCGATGCCGGCAAAATGCTTCTGCTCTTATCAGGATATCTTTGGCACCGCCATGCCCCGCCGCACCGCAGGTCGCGCCCCAACGATATCAAACCAGCGTCTTACACTCGGATAATTTTCGAGACTGATTTTGTGCCATTCAAAGCGCGCCACCCAAGGAAAAGTCGCAATGTCCGCAACCGAGTATTGGCCTGCAAGATATTCGTGCTGGGCAAGATGACGCTGCAGCACTTCGTATAGGCGAACCGTTTCCGCGCTAAACCGCTCGATGGCATAAGGCACCGGTTGCGGCGCGAAACGCAGAAAATGGTGCGCTTGACCGAAAATTGGGCCGACATTGCCCATCTGGAACATAAGCCACTGCAACATTTCGTAACGAGCCGGCGCGGTGTCGGGCAGGAACTTGCCGGTTTTTTCCGCAAGGTAGATCAGAATGGCCCCGGACTCGAACACCTTGAATGGCGCGCCGTTGGGTCCTTCGTCGTCAACGATTGCGGGTATTTTGCCATACGGCGAGATTGCGACGTACTCCGGCCTGAATTGTTCTCCCTTGCTCAGATCGATGGCGTGCACACGGTAGGGGAGTCCGGTTTCTTCCAACATGATGGAAATCTTGCGGCCGTTGGGGGTGGACCAGGTGTAGAGATCAATCATTCGTGATCCTGCGCTGGGCTGGATTCCTGTTTCAGAAATTGCAACGCCGGAGCGTGACGCCCCCGGCGCTACTATGCTCGTTTCGTCAATTGGGCTGGGGACTCGTCGACTGCTTTTTTTCGCGCTTGGCCTTCATGTAATTGTGGATTTCCTCGAGCGAGACGGTTCCATCCTTGTCGACGTCTATGGCATCGAAGTTTTGATACACATGCGGCATGGCTTTGGCTTCCTCCTTGGTTAGCGTGCCGTCGTGGTCCTTGTCGGCTTTCATGAATTGTTCTTTGCCTCGCTCATGGGTGGTTTTTTTATGGGTTTTTTGGTAGGCCCGAATCTCATCCATGGAAACGCTGCCGTCTTTGTCGGTATCCATGGCATCGAAGTTTTTGTACACAAATGGCAGCGCTTTGGCTTCATCTTTGGTGAGCGTACCGTCGTGGTCCTTGTCGGCTTTCTTAAACTGATCCTCCAGGCGGTAGTGCTTTTCGCCGGAAGGACTCGTGGAATCGGCGAGTGCATATGTGGAAGCCAGCAACAGCAAAACAAACAACGTGGATTTCAGCATGGTGTTCTCCTTGGAATTTAAAAAAATTTGATCGCCTCCTCAAATCCGATGGTGATTTACGCGGCACTCTGGAGGTGCCTTTTAACTGCCGCAATTCGCGCCGCGCGCACTTTGGCGGCGATCTGCGCAGGTTTGTGGAGCTGCCTGGCTATTGCGCCCGCATTCACGCTCTGCGCGGCTCGCAGAGCGTTTTGCAGGATTTCGGCCTGAGGAAAAGGCTGGTTCTCAAATCCCGGACGTCCGTGAAAATCGCTGCCGCATGTTTCAAGAAATTCAACAAAACGCTTTGGCTTGCGGAAAGCGTCCAGCGCCTGAAGCAAACGGACCAGGGTTGCGGGCCTGAGTTCCCGCGCGCGCTGCGCTTCGCCATGATATCTGGCGGCGAGAAGCGCCAGGTCACGGCAGTCGGCTGGGACCTTGATGCGCTTGCAGAGAGCTTTCACGAGCTCCACGCTGCTCGCCTCATGGCCGGGGTGATGAGGCCACTTGATGCGCGGCGTCGCACCCTTGCCGACATCATGAACGAGCGCGGCAAAACGCACCGGCAGGGAAAAATTCTTTGACGCGGCATAGTCAATGACCAGCATGATATGCACGCCGGTGTCAATCTCCGGATGATATTCTGGAGGCTGCGGCACGCCGAACAAGGCGTCGAGCTCCGGTAAAATTTTATTGAGCGAGCCGCTGCGCCGCAGGACTTCAAACATGCGCGAGGGTTTGATCTCCATCAGCCCTTTTGCCAACTCCTGCCATACCCGTTCCGCAACCAGTGCGTCCACTTCGCCGTTTTGCGCCATTTGATGCATCAGTTCCAGCGTCTCGTCGGCGACGTCAAATCCAAAGCGCGCCGCAAAGCGTGCCACCCGCAAAATTCGCACCGGATCTTCGGCAAAAGCCGGGCTGACATGACGTAGAATGCCGGCCCTGAGGTCTTTCACGCCCCCGTACGGATCTATGATTTTTCCACTTTCGTCTTTGGCGATGGCATTGATGGTGAGATCGCGCCGCGCCAAATCGTCCTCCAAAGTGACATCGGGTGCAGCGTGAATTTTGAAACCTTTATAGCCGCGCGCGGTCTTGCGCTCGGTTCGAGCCAGTGCGTATTCCTCATGACTCTTGGGGTGGAGAAATACCGGGAAATCCTTGCCTACCGGTTTGAAGCCCAAGCGCAGCATCTCCTGCGGCGTCGCACCTACCACGACGTAATCGCGATCGGTCACCTTAAGGCCCAGAAGTTCGTCGCGCACCGCGCCGCCGACTTCATAGATTTTCATTGGCGCACGCGAGTCAAGCCGGTTCATGCCTTAGCGGCGCGCCTTGAAACGGAACAGCCGATAGCGGTCGCGCGGCGTGCCGCCGGTCAGGTACGAGGGTGCCGCAGCTTCCAGCGCCGCAGGTTTAAATCCAAAAACTTCGGGAAAGCCGCACTCGCACACGTTGTCGATCGTCATTGAATAATAGTTGTCGCGCGTCATCAGCTTGACGGGCAGGAACTCCATCGCCCATGCCTGCAGGTAGGACAACCTGGCGCTAAGACCGATGATACGGCGTGCGTGCCCTGTAAGCTGTCCCACATATTGCACCAGTTCGCGCAGCGTATACGGCTTCGGCCCGCACAATTCGTAACTTTTGCCGAAAGTCTCCAGCTTGTCGAGACTGAGCACAATGGCACGCGCGACGTCTTCCACGAAAATCGGCTGGAAGCGGGCTTGCGGGCTGGCGAGAAATATCACTGGAAGGTATTTCAAAAGTTTGGCAAACAAGTTGAGAAATTTATCCTCGCGGCCGAATATCACCGAGGCGCGGAACACAGTCAGCGCCGGGCCATGAGCTATCTGTTTGAGGGCCGCTTCCGCTTCGCCTTTGGTGCGCAGGTAATTGCTTGGGCCATTGGGATCCGCTTTGAGCGCGCTCATGTGCACCATGCGCTTCACTCCGAGGCTGGCACAGGCTTTGGCAATTCTCAACGGAAGTTCGACATGTACCCGTTTGAAATCTCCGCGACGCTGCTCATTCAAAATGCCCACCAAGTTGATCGCCGCGTCCATACCGGTGAGCACGCGCTTGAGCTCATCATCGTCATACCGTTCGGCTTGAACGACGTCCACCGTCGGCAGAACTATGAGTTCTTTGGCCCGCTCGCGGTTGCGAGTCGGCACCCGTACGCGGTATCCGTGCGCCGCGAGCAAGTGCACGACATGCCTCCCCACAAACCCGCTGCCTCCTATGACACAAACATTATTGATCTGCATGGGTGTAATACCAACCAACTCCGCCAGAAACGCTGCTAACTACCTTCCGTCCTGCAGTGCTTGGTTTTGCCAGCGCGGCGGTATCGTGCCAAGCATCGCTTTGAGCGACGGAACTTCTCTGCCAAAGGTGCTGGCGTAATACAAGGTGCTGCTCAAAACGTTTTTCACGTAATCGCGCGTTTCGTTGAGAGGAATGCTTTCCACGTATACCGCACCTTCCATCGGTTGATCCATGCTCCATTGGCGGGCGCGCGTCGGTCCGGCGTTGTAGGCTGCTGTGGCGAGCACCAGCTGGCCTCCGCTGAGATCCAGCATGTGTTTCAAGTAATACGTGCCCAGATTGATGTTGGTGTCCAAGTCATTCACTCGTGAGCGTCGGAAGCCTTTCTCACCCATGCGCGCCGCGACCCAGCGAGCTGTCGCGGGCATGAGTTGCATCAATCCCAGTGCGCCAGCATTGGAACGCGCGGTAATGGTAAAGCGGCTTTCCTGGCGGATGATGCCATACACCCAGGCCTCATCAAGATTGGACTGGTGCACATATCCCTGCATCATCTCCCGGTAGGGGGCGAGATAGCGCATGCTGAAATCATGCAGTTGCACCGTCCGGTTGGCGGTAAAAATTGCCCGTTCATAAAGCCCGTTGCGCCTCGCCACCTCTGCCGCGGCGAGCAACTTCCTGTCATCAAAATCACGAATCGTCCATTGCCATTCCAAATTTCCTTCATATCGCAGTTCCAGGCGATACAAGGCAAGCGCGCGCTGAATACCGGGCAGCTGCTGTATTGCCGACACTTCCGCTTCGCTCGGCCGGTAGCTAATTAGCGGCGCACGATATTCATTCCCCAGCTCCTCTCCCGCCAGTTGTCCGTAATAATGATGCTCGCTGCTCAATGACCGAAAAATCGCGTCCGCTTCAACATTCTTCCCCAAAGCTTTTAGCGCGCGCGCCTTCCAGTAACGCCAGTTGGCCTCACGGCGTTCCAGCGGCGATAAGGCATCGATGCTGGTGAGCATGGCATCCCATTTCTGTACCAATAGGGCGGCGCGCGCTTTCCACGCGAGCTGCTGATCGTTTAGCAGGCCGGTGGAAACCTCGCTATACCAGGAAAGCGCATCGGGATCATGCTTTTGCGCAGCGTTGTAGGCAATCTGTGCCCAAGCATAATCCCGCTCCTGTTCGTTTAGCCGATCCTGCACATCGCGCAAGCGAGCCGCCGCTAGTTGCGGATCGGCGCGCGCCAAGCGATACAGGGCAAATAGTCTGAGTTCACGTCCGGCGCGCGTTTTCAGGTCGTAATCCGGTTTGGCCAGATAACGCTCCGGCCGCTCAGCGATGCTTTTAATAAGCCGGGGATTGGGAGCCTCTTTCGGTGGCAGGTACTGGATGATGCGCTTGGCTGCGCTGAAGTCACCTATTTCCAGGGCCAGCCGCAGGCGTTGCCAGACGTCTTCCTGTCCCAGCACGTCGTGCTTGAACATCGCTTCAAACAGAGGGTAACAGCTGTCCGGCTGAACTTGTGCCGAGAACCATAGCGCCCGCGCTTCCAGCAAGGCGCCATCATCGTTATTATGCTGCCGTCCCTGCAAGGCATAGCAGGTCAACTCGGCGCTTTCGTTGAGAAGCAGGGGAAACTCGGCATTAAATAAATCCCATTGCTCTTTTCTGGCGAGCACCTTGAGCCATTCTGCGCGCAAACGGTCGGCAAGCAGTGTATCGTTGTAACGCGACATGAAAGCCTGCACCGTTTCGGGAGTAGTGGTCTCGAGCCGCGCGCGCAATTGCCAGTAAGCCACATACGGCTCCAAAACGTAGCCTTGCAGGCGCTTCGCATACTCATCGAGGCGCGGGATATTGCCGACCACGTACGCTTCGCGTGCAGCCAGGAAATCTTCGCCTTGGTCTGCATGCGCGGGCAAGATAGGCCCGAAAGCGACGCAAAGCGCGAACCAGAACCTTCGCATTCCTGTTATATTCCGAGTATCAGATGGTTAAGGATACCACAGCCTCGTTTTTCTAACAGGACGGATTGCAGGGAATGCCCGATGGATGACGCACAACTCAAAGCCTGGCGCAAGCAATTGCGCGCCGAACTGATCGCCAGGCGCTTGGCTGTGAGTCCTGAGGACCGCGCCTCTTGGAACGAAGCTATCGGCGAACACTTGCTGTGCGCGTTTCCGAATTTGGCGAAAGGCGTGGTCGCATTCTGCTGGCCGCACCGGAACGAATTTGATGCGCGTTTCCTGATGCGTGAATTGCGAAAGCGCGGCGCACTTACCGCATTGCCGGTCGTGGTGGCCCCGAAAACGCCGATGATATTTCGCGAATGGCATCCCGGAGTAAAGACCGCCAAAGGCGTATACGACATTCCATTTCCGGTGGAATCTGCTGAATTGGCTCCCGATACCATATTGGTGCCGATGAACGGATTTGACGAACACGGCCATCGCCTCGGCTACGGCGGCGGTTATTTTGACCGCACCTTGGCCAGCTTGAAAAAACATCCTTGTATCATCGGGGTCACCTACGAGCTTGCCAGGATACCAACGATTGAGCCGCAGTCTTACGACATACAGATGGATTACATTGTCACCGAGCGCGGGGTCTACGAGCGAAGCGACGGCAAAATTGAATTGCTCAGTCGCCACGGTCAAAATTCCGAGCCCGGTCAATACAGCTCGCCTCCTTGCTACGCCAAGGAAATTAGCCCTGATTATTTCGGCGGCAAAAAGGATTAGAACGGATTTTTAGCTCAGGAACAATTTGTACGCCGGATTTCTGGATTCGTCCCAATAGGCGTAACCGAGCTTGCCGAGAAAGCGGCGGAATTCCGCCATCTCTTGCGGCGGCACTTGCATTCCCACCAGAACGCGCCCGTAATCGGCGCCGTGATTGCGGTAATGAAACAAGCTGATGTTCCAGTCGGAACGCATGCTGTTCAGGAACTTCATCAGTGCCCCAGGCCGTTCCGGAAACTCGAACCGGTAAAGCAACTCATTGTCTGCCAGCGATGCGTGTCCACCGACAAGATGGCGAACATGCAGCTTGGCCATTTCGTTGTCAGAAAAATCCAGGGTGCGCAAGTTATGCCGCTCTAGCATGGCGACCAGTTTCGCGGTCTCGTCGCTATCGTGCACTTGAATGCCGACAAAGATGTGCGCTTCCTTTGGGTCGGCCATGCGGTAGTTGAATTCAGTGATATTGCGCTTGCCCAGCAGCGAGCAAAACTGCTTGAAGCTTCCGGGCCGCTCAGGAATAGTTACCGCAAGGATGGCTTCGCGTTTCTCGCCAAGCTCCGCGTTCTCCGCGACGAAACGCAGCCGGTCGAAATTCATATTAGCACCACAAGCCACTGCAACCAGCGTTTTGTCCTTCAGCTTCTTGCGTTCGGCATATCCCTTGGCGCCGGCAATCGCCAGCGCGCCTGCAGGCTCAAGTATGCTGCGCGTGTCTTCGAACACGTCCTTGATCGCGGCGCATACCGCGTCGGTGTCCACCAGTACCATTTCATCAACATATTTCTGACACAGGCGGAAGGTTTCACTTCCCACCTCCTTGACCGCGACGCCATCCGCAAATAAGCCGACCTGGCTCAGTTTCACGCGCCTGCCGGCTTTTAAGGAACGCGCCATCGCGTCGGCATCCGCCGGTTGCACGCCGATGATTTTGATTTCCGGCCGCAGCCGTTTGACGTATGCCGCGATTCCTGAAATCAACCCGCCTCCCCCGACTGCGACAAAAATGCCGTAAATCGGACGCGTCCACTGGCGCAGAATTTCCATGCCTATGGTGCCTTGTCCGGCAATCACATCCGGATCATCGTAGGGATGCACAAATGTGAGCCCGCGTGCCTTTTCCAGCTTGCGCGCATGGGAATAGGCCTCATCGTAGGAATCACCGTGCAATACCACCTCGGCACCGCGCGCCGCCACCGCCTGCACCTTGATATGGGGCGTGGTTGCCGGCATGATGATAACCGCCTTGCAGCCGAGGCGCTGCGCGGCAAGCGCCACGCCCTGCGCATGGTTGCCTGCTGAAGCTGCAATCACACCGCGCTTTAATACGGCTTTCGGCAACTGCGCCATTTTATTGTAGGCACCGCGCAGCTTGAAGGAGAACACTTGCTGCACATCCTCGCGCTTGAGCAGCAAGCGGTTATGAATTCGCGCCGAGAGATTGGGCGCGAGTTCGAGCGGCGTCTCCTGCGCGACTTCATAGACCCGGGAAGCGAGAATTTTTTCCAGATAATCCTTGTGCATTGCCATCGAACCAATCAACAAACCGAAAGCGTATCAGGATTGAAGGCAAACCAGAAGTGGGCGCCGGACGATTGAGGGCGCCCAATCGAGCAATAGCCGGCTTATAATAATTTAAAGCAAGCTGATCATGAGGCATGAGCACCGATGACCCAGGATGAACTGAAGCAGGCCGCAGCGCGCGCCGCCATTCGATATGTTCCGGATGGCTGCACCATCGGCGTCGGCAGCGGCTCCACCGCAGATTATTTCATCGCCGAGCTCGCCAAGATCAAGCACAAGCTCGAAGGTGCGGTGGCGAGTTCCGTAGCCACTGCGCAGCGATTGAAAAGCCTCGGCATTCCGGTGCTGGATTTGAACAGTGTCAACGAGCTTGCGGTTTATGTGGACGGCGCGGACGAAATCACCCGGCATCTGCACATGATCAAGGGAGGGGGCGGTGCGCTGACGCGGGAGAAAATCGTGGCCGCAGTAGCACGCAAGTTCGTGTGCATCGCTGACCAAAGCAAGCTGGTCGATGTACTCGGCAAGTTTCCCCTGCCGGTAGAAGTGATTCCGCTGGCACGCGGGTATGTCGCGCGCGAGCTGGTCAAAATGGGCGGGTTTCCAGAGCTGCGCATGGGCTTCACTACCGACAACGGCAACATTATTCTTGACGTGCACGGCATGCAGATTCTCAATCCGGTGGAGCTCGAATCCAAGCTTAATCAGATCACCGGAATGGTGTGCAACGGGATTTTCGCCAAGCGACCGGCTGATGTTTTACTGCTCAGCGGCGCGGACGGAGTCAAAACCTATACCTGAACGCCTCATTTGCTTCGGCCGGGCGGCACATAACCCGCGGCAACATCGGCGCCTGTCCCAAAGAAATGTTTTTCCATTTGCTCCGCGAGATATTTCCTCGCCTTGGCATCCGCCAGGTTCAGCCGGTTTTCGTTGACCAGCATTTTCTGATGTTCCAGCCAGGCCTTCCACGCCTCTTTTGAGACATTCTCAAAGATGCGCTTGCCCAGCTCCCCCGGATATGGCGGGAAGTCCAGACCCTCGGCCTCGCGTCCGAGTTTCACGCAATTCACCATTCTTGCCATGTCATTCCCCGCGGCTTTTGACTGCTCGCCAATCCCGCTGCGCATTTTCTAAAGCCGCAATGTTGGAGTGCGGAGTTTCAAGATAATATCCCTGCACCATATCTACGGCAAAGCCTTTTAATATCTCCAGAGTCTTAAGGTCTTCCACCGATTCGGCCACTGTGGTCTTGCGCATGCCGCGCGCCACATCAACAATGGCCTTGACGAATATCTGGTTGTCCTGATCATTGGGCAAATTGCGGACAAATAGGCCGTCTATTTTCACTATGTCGACGTCCAAATGCTTCAGGTAGGCAAAAGAAGAAAAGCCGCTTCCGAAATCATCAAGGCAAACTATGCATCCTGTCTGATGCAGGGCTTGGATGAAGCGTTGCGCATCATGCAAATCCGCGACCGCAGATGCCTCGGTTATCTCGGCCATCAGTCGGCGCGGCTCGACGCCAAGCCTGCGCAGCGCGTCGCTGATGTAGATCGGTAATTCCAATCCCGCTAACGACCTCCCCGAGACATTCACTGCGATGCTTGGCATATTCGGCGAACTCGCAAGCAGTGTAATGGCCTTGTGGATTACCCAGCGGTCGATTTCCAAAATGATGTCACTTTTCTCCGCGAGGGGAATGAACGCGGCGGGCATCACCACGCCGCCCGATTCGTCCTTCATTCGCACCAGGGTTTCGACGTGCGAACGCCCGCCGTCGGCCACCCGAAATACGCCCTGAAAATCCAGGTACATCAGGCCATCATGCAAGGCCTTGCGGATGCGCTCGTTCCAAGCCAAGCGCGACAACATTTGCCGCGAGCTTTCGCTGTCAGCGCGGTAGACGCGCCAGGCATTTTTGCCAGACTCCTTAGCAAGGTACATCGCGGCGTCGGCGCGAGCCATTAGTTCTTCGGCATTTGCAGAGTGCTCGGGGAACATCGCGATACCCAGACTGGTGCTCAGGCGCAGGTTTTGACCTTCGAATTGGAATCGGATTTGGGATATGGAATGCACAATCCGCTCAGCCACTACGCGTAGCTCGTCTTCGACCACATCCGGGACCAAGATTGCAAACTCGTCTCCTCCCAGGCGGCTGAAGATTTCGTTGCGCCGCACCTGGGCGTTTACTTCTCCGGCAACGCGAATGAGTATCGCGTCACCGGCGCGATGTCCATACGTATCGTTGATGTGTTTGAATTCGTCCAGATCGAAGAACAGCAGTCCTAAAGCCGAACCATGACGTTGTGCCTCCGCGATCATGCGCCCGAGCTCTTGCTGGAAGCGATGGCGGTTATACAAGCCGGTCAGCGCATCGCGCTCTGCCAGATAAATTAGCTGCTCCGCGTCGCGCCGCTCCTGAGTAATGTCCTTGTAGACCCAAAGTCTGCCTAGAACCTGGCCGTCATCCCCCCGCGCTAGATAGGTAGTCTCCAGCAGCATACGGCCGTCGGCCAGGGTGAATTCATAATCCTTGGAATTTTCGTCGCTGGCGAGTACCTCCATCACATGCTGCACATATTCTTGCGGGCGAGCGACCTGCTTGCTCACCGTAGCCAGCATGCTCTCGGTATTCAGGCCTTGCAGATGCAGGTCCTGGCTGAAACCCCAAACGTGCGTCAATGTCGGGTTGCAGTAAACCACCTCGTCCTTGGCGAGAAACAAGATTCCCATGTCCATCGCTTTGAGCAGGGACATAAACCGCGACCGTTCTTCCTGCGCTTTTGCAAAATCCTCACGTTGGTTGCCTTGCGCAAGCTCGAGTTGTTTAATCGTTGCCTGCAAATTGAATTCTTCGTTCTTGCGCTCGGTAATGTCTCGAATACTGCAGCGCACCCCAAGGTAATCGTTTTGGCTGCCATAAATCGGTTGCCAGGTCGCCGCCGCCCAGAAGCTCGAACCATCCTTGCGCCGCACGCGGAATTCAATACCGCTGCCTCTGGCGCTCTGGGCAATTTGCCGGGATAAATCGGCAAAGCGCTGTTTGTCTTCCGACTCAATAATCGCTGCCGGAAAATCTTTCATTTCCAAACATTCTTTCGGAGAATAACCGGTCAGGCGCTGCACCGAAGGATTGACCCAGATCACTTTGCCTGCAGGGTCGGCCCAAAGTTCCCAGTCATGGCTATAGTTTGCAATGGCACGAAACTTTGCCTCCCCCTCACGCAAGGATTTAACCTGATTCTGCACCGCTTCCGCCATGGCGTTGAAGCTTGTGGTGAGTTTGCCCACTTCGTCGGCAGAATTCACCGCTACCCGCACGGCGTAATTGCCGTTGGCCATGGCGCGCCCCGCCTCTGCAAGCTCCCCCAGATGCTTGGCGAGCCGGTAGCCCAACGCGAGGAACAACAGCAAAGATAACGCCACCTCGCCCGCGGCGATGACCATGCTTTCCCAGAATAGTTTATTCCTGGTCACGTCCAGGAAAGCAGTGGAGATGCCCAATCGCAAACTGCCGTAGGTCTTGCCCTCCCGCTCTATGGGAATCCAGGTTTCGAATACCTTGCGCGGGTCGGCTGCCGACACGCGGTGTCCGTCCCCGGCGAGCAGTTTCCCTTCGTGGTCGTAAAGCAGGGCATAACTGAGTTCTTCTTTGTCTTGGATGCTGGCAAGATTTTGTCTGATTAAGGCCTCATTCCCTTGTGAAAGCGGTACGGCGAGAGAAGCCGTGAGTAGCGGTGAGAGCAACTTCAACCGCTCTCTCACCTGCTCATCCAGTGCGCTATCGATCAGCCAAACGCTGTTGGCCACCAGCAGCGTCAGCATCACTACTTCCACCAGCACGCTGATTAGCACCAGCTTCGCGCGCAATGATTTAGTTTGCCAAAAGCGTTTCACGACTCAAATGTTTTCAAAATAATTTAAATGCAGCAAATGCAATTCACTTTTTTCAAAGCCTTTTCACAAATACCTTCGAACGACGCTGGTAATTGTAAAGCACCTGCTTCTGCTCAGGCAGCTGTTCCACTGTCCCCTCCTTGAAGCCGCGTTCGATAAACCAGTGCGCAGCCCGTGTGGTAAGCACAAACAGCTTGCGCATCCCGCTGGCGGCCGCCTGTTTTTCGACGGACTTGAGTAGGGTATCGCCGTAGCTCTGATTGCGGTAATCCTCTTGCACGACCAGGCAGGCCAGTTCTCCAGCGCCCTCCTGTGGAAAAGGATAGAGCGCAGCGCAGGCGACAATTAAGCCGTCGTGCTCAATGACACTGAAACGGTTCATCTCCATTTCCAGCAGCTCGCGCGGACGCCTCACGAGCACGCCTTCGTTTTCCAGTGGCTCAATCAGCGCCAGTATTCCCCCCACATCCTCGATTTGCGCCTGGCGCAGCTTTTCGAGTCCTGCCGGCGTCACCATGCTACCTATTCCGCCGTGGGTAAATAATTCGAGCAACACGGCTCCGTCCACATGGCGCGAAACCAGGTGCGCTCGCGCCACCCCTTCGCGGCAGGCGCGCGCTGCACAGGGAAGATATAGGCTGACATCGCCTGACAGTCCGGTCTTTTTGGACAGTATTTCTTCCGCCTCAGAAACGGTGAGTTCGTTGAGCAGCTTGCCTGTGGCATCGGTGGCCCCGATCTCTTCCATCAGAAATATCAGCTTGTCTGCCTTCAAAGCAATTGCCGCGCGAGTCGCAATGTCTTCCAGGGCTAGATTGAAAATCTCGCCGGTTGGGGAATAACCCAGCGGTGCAAGCAATACCATCTCCCCCTCATTCAGGCGATTCTCAATTGCGGCGGTATCAATCTTCCGGACCTCTCCGGTATGCTGCAGATCAACTCCGTCAATCACGCCTAAAGGTCGGGCGATTACAAAATTGCCGCTGGCAACGCGAATTTGCGCCCCCGCCATGGGTGAATTCGGCAGGCCCGTGGACAGCAGCGCTTCTATTTCCAGACGGATACGACCCACCGCCTCCTTGGCGCATTGCAAGGCGACATTGTCGGTAACACGCAATCCTTTGACATAACGACTCGGCTGGCCCAGCGCGCTGAGTCTTTCCTCGATTTGCGCGCGCGCTCCGTGTACCAGCACCAAGCGCACACCAAGGCTGTAGAGCAGATTGAAATCATGTGTCAACGCGACGAATCCGCCATCGCTCACTGCTTCGCCGCCGAAAGCGATGACGAAAGTGCGCCCCCTAAATGCATGTATGTAAGGAGCAACCGACCGCAGCCATTGCACGAATGCAATTGCATCGGTGGGAGTATTAAGCGGCATAATTAAGCGGAAGTGTGGGACTGTGCGGCCCAAATTTCAGGCCTTTTTTGCCATCATAGTGGATAAGCACTTCGAGGAAAAGCAAGGCCAGGCTCACGCATCGCAATGAGGCCGGGAATTCTCAATTTGATGCTGCAGTCATGCGCTACGTTGGCGGCATCTCCCGGTCAGGGTCGGTACGCGGCCTTGGTGGAAATTGCCGAGGCTACGGCACTTTCTGACCTAATAACACCAGGGCCATCGCCAAATGTATCATTTCATCCAGGATGATCAAACGCAAGCAATATTCAGCCATCGTTCATAAATCCCCGGGTTTTCTAATAAGCTGCAAGCGCTTCTGCTTAAAAAATTTCAAAATCTCCCGGTCAGTTGATTTTAATGTGCCGAGCGCCTTGGGGGCCTGCCTTCCTCATGATTCCAGAAACCACTGAACAGACTACGTGCTGCGTAGTCGGGGCAGGCCCCGCCGGCGCGAGCTTATCTTTGCTGCTGGCACGAAAAGGCATACAGGTCACTTTGCTCGAAGGGAACAAGGATTTCGAGCGGGAATTCCGTGGCGACACTCTGCATCCTTCCGCCATGGAAATTTTGGACGAAATCGGGCTTGCCGACCCATTGCTGCAACTGCCTCACACCAAGCTGCAGCAGCTGACTCTGCGCACCAAAAGCGGTTCGTTCACTATGGTGGATTTAAGCCTTCTTGAAACACGTTTTCCCTACATCACGCTAATGCCGCAAGCAAGGTTTCTTGAATTCATAATCGGTGAGGCCCAAAAGCATCCTGACTTCAGGCTGCTCATGGGAGCTCATGCCTTCGAAATAGTCGCGGAAAACGGGATTTGCCGCGGCGTGCGCTATTGGGATTCAAACCAGAAGGAACTCGAGTTGCGGGCGCTGCTCACGGTTGCGGCTGATGGCCGTTTTTCCAGACTCAGGAAACTTGCCGGGCTGGAGCCGGTAAAAAGTTCCCCACCGATGGATGTGCTGTGGTTCAGGCTGCCAAAGAGGCCAGGCGATACCATGGGTTTTGGCGGACGCATTGGGCAAGGGCATATGCTCGCGATTCTGCCGCGGGAAGATCATTACCAGCTCGGCTACGTGATTTTGAAGGGGAGTTATCACCAGCTGCGCGTGGAAGGTATGGAGAAATTTCACCAATCCCTCTCGTCCCTCGCCCCGGAATTCGCCGACCGCGTGTCTGCGGTGCAAAATTGGGGGCAGATCTCAGCGCTGTCGGTAGAATCGAGTTGCTTGAAACAGTGGTATAAGCCCGGATTGCTGTTTATCGGCGATGCGGCGCATGTCATGTCGCCGGTAGGTGGAGTGGGGATCAATTACGCAATTCAGGACGCGGTGGTTGCGGCGAATGTGCTGACAGTTCCGTTGCGGCGCGGAGTGGTCAGTGAAAGCGATTTGGCCAATGTACAAAAACAGCGGTACCTTGCTACCCGGGTGATCCAGGCGTTCCAGACCTTCATTCAAAACCGGGTGATTAAAACTGCATTGAATCCCGATGCTTCATTCAGACCACCGGCGCTATTTCGTCTGCCGTTTTTGCGCATCTTTCCTGCCCGCCTCATCGGCTTTGGCATCCGTAAAGTACACCCCGAATAAAATGAATCATTACTGCTGTTGAAGGAAAGGAACACGTTTCAGGGCTCGACCTGCATTTTTACAACGGCTCTGCTTCCCCCGGAAACGCGGCAAGCATGCGGCATCAAGGCTTGGCTATGGTGTCCCGCGCCAACATTGCCATCCCTGTCAATCGCAACGATTCCTAGGTGTGCGCCGGGTTCCGCTGCGACGAGCAGCAGGACTTCATCCACCGCTTCCTGCGCGTTTTTACCGCGCGCCAGCAGATCGCACACTGATTTGGTCACCAGGTAACGCATCGCCACCTCGCCCAGACCGGTCGCGGATGCAGCTCCCAGAGGCGTAGCATAGTTTCCCGCTCCCGGCAAGGGAGTGTCGCCGACTCGCCCCGGAAGTTTCAGCGTCAATCCACCGCTCGATGTCGCGGCAGCGAAATGACCGCGTTGGTCCAATGCCACCGCACCCACGGTTCCTCTGGCGAACTTCGCGTAGCGCTTCATAAGGTCTCGGACACGGCTTTTGCTTTTTGCAGCCGAAAGCGCGCTGCTTTTCTTCTGCCAAATCCTGCGCTGCTCCACCGTCACCGGATCATAGTCTGCGAAACCCATGATGCGCGCAAAATCAACCGCCCCTCGGTCGGCAAGCAAAATATGATCGGTCTTCTCCATAACCTTGCGAGCGACCCGCACTGGATTTTTGACCCGGCTCAGGCAAGCCACGCCTCCCGCGCGGCGTCCCTCGCTCACCATGACGCTCGCATCCATCTCGGCTCGCCCCAGCAAGTTCAGCACTGAACCCGTGCCGGCATTAAATACCGGGTTGTCCTCGAGTGAAACTACCGCAGCCGTCACCGCATCGAGCGCAGATTTTCCCTGCGCAAGCAATTTCGCGCCCGCTTCTACCGCGCGCCTCACGCCGCGCAAAGCGGCCTGCTCCTGTTGTGTCTTCCATTCTCCCGCGCCGCCATGAACGATGATGGCATACATTC
>DASPRI010000186.1:0-12028 GCA_035624535.1 Burkholderiales bacterium | reverse complement strand
TGAATCCATAAAACAAAAATGCGGCAGCGCCGCACTTTATTTTGTATTGGTAGGCGCGATTGGACTCGAACCAACGACCCCCACCATGTCAAGGTGATGCTCTAACCAGCTGAGCTACGCGCCTGAAGGAACCTCTTATTTCCGCTCCTGGAGGTTCCCGCAAATTCTAGCCGAAAGACCTGCTGGGTTCAAATTGCATCAGTCTTCTGCCGCCGCATCACCGCCTCTGGATCTCGCCATTTTCCATAATATCCATGTGCCAAAAGCTATTGAGCCCCACATCGCAAGAAATCCGAGAAAGCGCGTAAACGACGCGAGCCGCGTGTCCCAGACAAGGAGATGTAGATGCGTGAGCATGTAATGCCAATCGTGAATGGTGTCGCCGCCGCCCAGCGAAACCAGCGGCAATTCCATGGCTCGCGCATCCGCCATGTAAGTCGCAACGTTGTACAGATTAGTGGATAGCCACGAGCCGCAAACTGCGAGCGCAAAATAATCTGGCTGGCGCAGAAACATGATTGCGGCGCCCACCGGTGCCGCGAGCTGCAAAATCGTTCCTCCGGCTACCATCAGGAATTCGCCGTCAAACCTGAATACCAGATGCCCCGCTTCGTGTATGCCCAGATTCAAGCCGCCGAACAAACTGGTGTAAAGCGGATCGCGAAAGTGTTCGATGCCGACCCAGGCAAGCCATAGCAGCAATAGCGCGCGTCCGTACCAAATGCGCCCCTGGCACCAGTTTTCAATGTTGTCGACCAGCGATCGCCAAAAGCTATCTTCCGCAGATTCGGGCGCAGGATGAGGCAGTTCCCCCTTGAGCGCCGCTTCAACCTTTGAGTAGATTGCGCCGCAGTGCGGGCATTCTCCCTCTGGCGACGTGTCGCCTGGCTTTCTTAGGTAACCGCATTTGATGCACAGTTTTTCCACGATAAATATTCTTTCTTATTCCAGTTGTGATGTTCAGATTTGAGCCTTGCGGATCGTAGTCCTCGAAACCATCCCGACAATAGCGCCCCACTTGTCCAGGTTTTCAAAGCTGAAACGCCAACCAGAGCACTAGGCCTTCGGTCAGATCGCGCAGCAACCCGGGCGGGTGAACTTCGTATTTTATGGCCTCCTTGCGCCGTCCTTCGATCCAAGCTGCGAAGCGCTGCACATCGGTGGCAGCGTAAAATGCGACCATTAATTCGTAGTTGAGAAACAAGCTGCGTGCGTCAAGATTTGCTGATCCCACCATGGCTAACGCGTCGTCGAAAACCACGCCCTTGGCGTGCAACATGTAGGGCACAAACCAGACTCGCGCACCGGCGTCGGCAAGGTCGCGCAACGCGCGGTGGCGAGCCAAGTCAGCCATTCGGTGGTTCGAGCGGCCTGGCAAGACCAAATCTACAATTACGCCCCGCCGCGCCGCCAGAGACAAAGCCATCAGCAATGCGTCGCTTGGCACGAAATACGCCGTGGCCGCGATGATGCGGCTCTTGGCCTTGAAAGCAGCAGTTAGCAACAGGGCATGTATGGTGTCGTCACATTGATCGGGCCCAGAAGCAATGATCTGTGCGAAGGGCTGCTGAGCCGGCTGAACAATGGGTTTGCTTTCGGGCCGCGGTGCACCGGTTGCAAACGCCCAATCGCTTTCAAACAGCTCGCCGGCCTGCCGCGCCAGCGGCCCCGACAAATCGAAACTCAGGTCCCGCCACGGCGCTCGGTCGCGAGTCCCGTTAAAATATTCCGCTGCAAAATTTCGACCACCACACCACAGGCGGACGCCATCGGCCACCACCAGCTTGCGGTGGTTGCGCAGATTGGTGCGGCCTTTGAGCGGCGAATGCAACAAAGGAACAAACAAGGCCGTTTGCACACCCGCTGATTCAAGCACGCGCAGATTCGGCGCCCCGCCGATGATGCGGCCAACGCCATCGAGAAGCAGCCGCACCTTTATGCCGGCCTGGGCCTTTCCGATCAAGCGCGTTACCAGCGCCTCACCCACCGCGTCGCGTCCCAGTATGAAGCTGCAGAGGATTAACTCACGTTCGGCGCTGTCGACCAGTTCCCATAAGGCCTGCAGCGCTTGCCCGCCGTCCGAGTGAATATGCAAATTCTGGTAGGACTCCGCCGGCGGCTGGCCCATGGCAGCGGCTAATTGGCGGGGCCAAGCGTCATCTGTGGTGGTATCGGGACCTCTCGGCGGGAGCGGAGGGTAGCTCCTGAAATGTACGAGTTTGCGCCTGCCGATCAGTAAATACAGCGGAATCCCGAGATAAGGAATGAAGACTATCGTCAGCACCCAGCCAATGGCGGCTGCCGGAGTGCGTCGCTGCTGCAGCGTGTGAGACGCGAGCACAAAGATAAGCAGCCCAACTGCGACCACCAGTCCGTGCAGTGACAGCAGTTCCGTCAAGAGGGAAAACGTCCACATGGCGCATGGGTCTTACGAGTTAATCTTTTCGCATCAATGCTGATGGTTCGAGATCAGGCCGCTTTTTTCTTAATTATCGACTGCCTCCGCAGAACATGGGTGCGCCTTCAAAAACGGTCATCACCAAAAATGCTCTGCAAGGCGTTTTACTATTTGTTTTCTGCTTTCTTTGCAGCGTCCTCTGCACGATCCGCGTCCTGCTTTGCTTTTTGGGCGGAGACAACCGCCTCAGAGGCTGCCTGCTTTGCTGCCGCCTCAGCAGCAGCGGCGTTTTCGGCCGCGAGTTCCGCGTTTGCCGCCTGCATTTTGTCGAGCTCCTTATCGATTAATTCTTTGGATTTGGTTGACAGTTCTTTGTACAAGTCAATATATTGAGCCCCGTCGATCGCATGGTTCAGATAGGCCTGGCACAAATGGAATAAGCCGTCCCGGAAATACTGCGATCCTTGGGATCGGCGAAATAGACTTCGAACCGATGTCGCGAGCGTCTTGGCCGCCTCAAGCCGTGCGTCAACCTGACCTGTCGTCTTATCCGATGCACTGCCTTGCGCAAGCAGCGTCAAGCTGCTAACGAGCGATTCGGCGACATCGGGCGGCGGTTCTGCACAAAATTTGTTATCTGGAAACTTGACGATGACTTCTCGTCGTTCAGCAGTGGTGGAAAACACATTCATTTTGGGGATGTTGAACCAGTTGTCGGCGTGTTCTTCGATTACGGGCTGCTCTTTGGGTGAACTGAACACCGAGCACCCGGACACGGTAATCACTGCGAGAATACTCAAAAATAACGTTTTCATGATATTGCTCCCATTGGCGGGCTTGGAACCAGAAGCGCCGCATTGATTTTGAGGGCGCGATTGAGCATCAACAAATAAGCTGGCGAAGCGTATTGCCTTTGGCCAGTATGCGCTCATCGGGGCCGCGCGTGTGATCCGTCGACGGATCGTAGAATCCCCTGATTTTTCCGGCCGCATCCCTCAGGACTTGTGCACCGTCGGCCGTGCTTTCAATGGAACCCACTACGTTTCCGTACGCGTCTTTCAAAGTTTCTATCGTCATACTGTCACTCCTGAATTAGGCGCGGTGTCCCCGGTTCTCGCTGGAGGTCACCCTTTTCTGCAGAAAATGTCCGCCTCCCATTTCCTTATTAATGTTTCGGCGCTGAAGTTATCAAAACGCGCTTTTTATGACGCCGCCATCCACCCGCAAGGCAGCGCCCGTGGTCGCAGATGCAAGTGGACTCGCGATATAGGCTACCAGTGAAGCCACCTCTTCCGGCGAAGCGAACCGTTTGATGAGGGACGTTGGCCGAATCTTCGCGAAAAATTCCTTCTCGAATTCCGTAGACGATTTCCCGCTCGACTTTGCAAGCGCATCAACGAAGTCGCCCACGCCGCGAGACTTCGTTGGACCGGGAAGGATGCTGTTCACCGTGATACCGGTGCCCGCAACGGCTTCGGCCAATCCGCGCGAGACGGCGAGTTGTGCGGTCTTGGTCACTCCATAGTGAATCATTTCAGACGGGATTTGAATCCCGCTCTCGCTAGAGATGAAAATGATGCGTCCCCAATTGCGGCGCCGCATTGCCGGAAGATAAAGACGGGCGAGCCGCACGCCGCTTAGAACGTTGACGTTGAAGAATCGCAACCAGTCTGCATCAGAAATCTGCTCAAATGGCTTGGGCTCAAAAATTCCCAAATTGTTGACGAGAATTTCGACCTCGGGATATTGCCGCGCGAGTTCTTCAGCTACTGAAGTCTGACCGAGGTCACCTGCAAATCCAAATGCTGCGCGTCCCGTGGCCGACTTGAGCTTGGCCACCGCGGCATCTACCGAAGCTTGCGAGCGTCCGTTGATTATGACCCTCGCAGATTCGCGCGCCAGCGCAATTGCGATTGCGTACCCTATTCCGGCCGTGCTGCCCGTCACCAGAGCAAATTTATTCGTCAAATTCAAATCCACGACTTTCGCCCCGTTCGATGGAGGATTCCGCTGACGTGAGTTTTCCCATAGCCTATGCTCTCATTGCTCGCTCGATTAAACCGTCACCACGATTTTACCGATTTGTTGATTCGACTCCAGGTAGCGGTGCGCCTCCACAATTTGTTCGAGCGGAAAGGTCTTGGCGATCACCGGCTTCAGCTTACCCGCCGACAAACCGTCTACAATAAATTTCTTGGCCCGTTCCAGCCGCTGCGGGTCTCCGGTGATCTCAAACAGGACGTAGCCGCGAATGGTCAGCGACTTCCCAAGCACGTTCATCAGTGGCAGCGGAGTCGGCTCGGTGCTTAGAGCGCCGTACAGGAACAGGATGCCGCGCTCCGCCATCGCTGCCGTCAGTTTGGTAATCGCCGGCCCACCCACTGGGTCGAACACAATTTGGGCGCCCTTCCCGCCAGTGAGATTCTTAACTTCCGCCACCAAATCCTGTTCCTCCGTAGCGATAACATGTTCCGCGCCGGCATCCAGCAATGGTTTGCGCTTATTGCTGCGCCGTGTAAGGGCCACGGGCGTGGCGCCGATCATTCGTGCAATCTGGATGGCGGCAATGCCTACACTGCTCGAGGCCGCCGGGATCAAGACTGTGTCGCTCGGCTTGAGATGCGCAATGTCGATCAAAGCGCCGAAAGCAGTGGCATATTGCATCCAGATCGCCGCCGCTTCGCTCCATGAGAGCGATTTGGGGTGTTTTGCGACCGCAAAAGCGGGCACGATTGCGGTATCGCCATAGACGCCGTACTGGTTCTGCGAGAACGCTGGGATCGTGCTGACGGCATCGCCGATCTTGATTCCGTGGACGCCTTTGCCAAGTGTCTCGACTATGCCCGCCGCCTCGTAGCCGAGTCGAGCCGGAAATTTGGGCTGCTCTAGGTAGGCGCCGGAGCGGAACATCGACTCTGCTCGGTTCAGGCCGAGTGCCTTTACTGCGATGCGCACTTCGCCCGGTCCAGGCAAGCGCACATCCACCTGCTCGATCTTCAATACTTCCGGTCCACCGGTTTGATGGAATCTTACGATTTGTGCCATGGCAGGTTTCCTTTAAATTTTGGAAATACTAGATCCCCTCATTTTGCGCAGCCAATTTATTTTTTACGTCGACGATAGTATTTTAAGACCTAAGCGCAATTTTCCTTTTGCAATGAGCTTGGCATTCAGATATATCTTCGAACCCGAGAGCAGTACTGACGATAGCTCTCACCAAACTTTGCCTCCAGGTAGCGCTCCTCGCGCAGGATAACACCACGATGCATGATAATCAGAAGCGGGATTAGCACGACGATACCCCACCACGAATTGACGGCCAGGGTGATTCCCAAGTAGACGAGCGTTAGAGCTAAATAGAGAGGATTGCGGGAGAAGCGAAACGGGCCGGATTTGACGATGGCCGTGGTGGGAAGCGAGGGATTTATATTAGTACCTGCGGCCTTTAACGCATTTCTTCCCCATATCGCGATCCCAACGCCAAGTATAACCAGAGCGATACCCGGCCATAGAGCAACGGCATCGTCAAACATTGGCAGCGGCCGAAACCAGCGAAGCGCAAGAACAACGATGAACGCGATGCCGTAGAGCAAAGGCGGAAGCATGATGACCCCAGGGTTATCTCTTTCTGTCATTTCACTATCTCCCTAGCTGCCCAATGCTCGATTTAGCGGGAGTCAAATGCAGGCGTTGAGTTTTAAGGCATCGGGACACGAGATTCTTGCAGCTTGTCGCGTTCGGCACCGAACTCGATCATAGTTCGACTATTTGATTTTTTTCCCCACCATATCCCGTGGCCTTACCCATTGATCGAACTGCTTGGCGCTGAGGTGACCCGAGGCAATCGCCGCTTCGCGCAGGCTCCATCCTTCCTTGTGCGCTTTCTTGGCAATTTGCGCCGCCTTGTCGTAGCCGATGTGCGGGTTCAACGCGGTTACCAGCATCAGCGATCTGTCGAGAAGCTCTTTTATGCGCGCGCGATTCGCTTCAATTCCTGCTGCACAGTTGTCGTTGAAACTTGCCGCGCCATCGGCGAGCAGCCGCACGCTGTGCAGGAAATTGTAAATGATGAGCGGCTTGAAAACGTTGAGCTCGAAATTGCCCATTGCACCGCCAAGGTTGATCGCCACGTCATTTCCCATGACCTCGCAGCACAACATGGTAAGCGCTTCGCATTGAGTGGGGTTTACCTTGCCGGGCATGATCGAGCTCCCCGGTTCGTTCTCGGGAATCTTGATTTCGCCGAGGCCTGAGCGCGGACCGCTCGCAAGCCAGCGGACGTCGTTGGCGATTTTCATGAATGATGCGGCCAGCGTTTTCAGCGCCCCGTGCGCGTGCACGAGAGCGTCGTGGCTGGCGAGCGCTTCGAACTTGTTGGGCGCGGAAATAAAAGGCAGATCGGCTTCCTGTGAGAGTTCCTTCGCAACGCGTTGCGCGAATTCGGGATGCGCATTCAAGCCGGTACCGACTGCAGTCCCGCCGAGCGCCAGTTCATACAGATGCGGCAGCGCCGCTTCGACGTGCGCCAGTCCATGCTCGAGCTGCGAGACATAGCCGGAAAATTCCTGTCCCAGAGTCAAAGGCGTCGCGTCCTGCAAATGAGTGCGGCCGATTTTTACAATAGCGTCGAATTCCTTTGCTTTTCGCCGTAAAGTATCGCGCAGTTTCTGTACCGCGGGTATCAGGCGGTTCACCAAAGCCCGCGCTGCAGCCACGTGCATCGCAGTCGGGAACACGTCATTTGATGATTGCCCTTTGTTCACGTCATCGTTGGGATGTACGAGCCGTTGTTCTCCCCGCTTTCCACCAAGCAGTTCCGAGGCGCGGTTCGCCAGCACTTCGTTCATGTTCATATTGGTTTGCGTCCCAGAACCCGTCTGCCAGATAACGAGCGGAAATTCCTCGTCGTGCCGCCCTTCGATGACTTCGTCCGCCGCCTTGATGATGGCTTGGGATTTTTTAGCATTAAGGACCTTGAGCTCGCGATTCACCTTGGCGCAGCAGCGTTTCACCAGTGCCAGCGCATAGATGAGGTCCAGCGGCATGTGCTCGCCGGATATCTTGAAATTCTGCAAGCTACGTTGAGTTTGCGCGCCCCACAGTTTTTCAGCAGGTACCTTGATTTCGCCAAAGGTATCGCGCTCGATCCGGAACTTGCTCATGGCGTTTCTCCCGATGAAGCGACCTAGAAATTATAACCGCTTGCGAATGCGCCCGCTTGAAATTGGAGCTTTAGACGCAAGACGCTCTCCGGATTAAAAAATATCTAACTTCGAGCCGCGGCACATTTTGCCCCAATGACCACGGTAGATAGCATGGGAAATTTTTTCAAGACATCGACTGGCTGCAGAACGAAACGGCGGGCCATTTCCATATCTGCTATATTATGTTTTTCCGGGATCATCGAGCAGGACGGTGACCGTGTTGATACAGGTCAAATAGTCTGTGTCTGGCGCTTACGGTTCAACCTTCTCCACTCTTGGAGGATCTTCCACAACACAGGTTTGGACGTGACCGCGATGAAACTTGCAAACTATGTCAAGTTCCGAGAGGAAAAGTTTGGCGGAGTCCTTTTCGAGACCCGTTCCGAAAAGGTTTATGCGCTCAATCCGACCGCAGCAGCGGTGGTGCGTGAAATCGAGGCGGGCCGTGATGAAGGCGACATCGTACGGCACTTGACAGAGCGTTATCGCGATCCCGATGGAACCATCGAGCGCGAAGCAGTTGCCTTTATCGCAAACCTACGGCAGATGAAATTAGTACAGGACTGAGTCGATGGGCCAAGCTGACTACGATTCACAAGAAGATATTCTGATTCACGCAGCCACAGCAGATGACAACGTGACCGGCGACCTTAGAGCGCCGCTCTATATCGCGTGGCAGATCACCAACGAGTGCAACCTCGCCTGCCTTCACTGTATAGAAGAGAGCGGGCCGGGCAAAGCATTCAGGGACGAACTGGACGCAAAGCAAGTTTTCAGCATTCTCGAACAGTTCATGGATCTTGAGGTTCCATACCTGTCTTTCTCCGGCGGCGAGCCCATGGTTCACACGCAGTTTTTCGAGATGGTCAAGTACGTCTGCGCGCGAAATGGCCAGCTTAAGATTGAGACCAACGGGCACTACCTGACTCCGGAGAACTGCGAGCGCCTGAAGGAACTCAATGTCAAGGCGGTGCAGGTAAGCCTCGACGGCGCTTCGCGGGAAACCTTTAAGCGCATGCGCGTGGGAGGTGACTTCGATAAAACGATCGAGGGCGTGCGCAACCTGCGTGCTGCCGGCGTGCCCATCGAGGTCAATTTTTCTCCGGCCGGCTTCAACGTCCACGAAATCGGAGCAGTCGTGGACCTGGCCTACGAGCTCGGCGCCTACAGCTTTTACACCGGGCGCACAATGTATACCGGCAACGCGGTAAAGACCTGGCACAGACTTACGCCATCCGAAGAGCAGTATGACAAGTTTTTCGGGGTCCTCCACAAAAAAACTGGGGAGTATCGCGGCCGCATGCGGGTATATTTTCATGAGATGGGGCTGCTTGAGGAATTGCGCTACCGCCTGCGTCACCCGGCTGCCCTGCTGATCGTACTTCCCAACGGGCTGGTAAAGCTCATCAATGCCCTGCCGTTCGTGTGTGGGGATTTGCGGCGCCAGACCCTTGGCGAGATCTGGGCGAATTTCCAAAATGCCTGGAAGGACCCACGGGTAACGAAGTTCGTCGAGGAACTCGCGGGCAACCCCGGCAAGACTGCGGCGTTGCATCAATGGGTTTATCTCTGAACACTGCGCCACATCAGCGGTTCGACGCGGACCTCTTGTCTGCGAGTTGGCTGCTACGGTTCTTCAGCGTGATCCGCTACCGGTTTTTTCTTTACGCCGGTCTCCTGCCTTATCTACTCGGCGCAGCATGGGCCTACCGCACCGCGCATGCGTTCGACCTGCCGGTATTTTGGAGCGGGCTCGGTGGCGTGGTACTTGCGGTCATCGGTGTCGAGGCTTTCAACGAGTATTTCGATTCGCGCATGGGGACCGACCGCGTGTTCAACCCGGAGGAGTTGCCGCCAATGACCGGTTGGGTATTTTGGCTCGGTGTTGCGGCGTTTGCCGGCGCGTTGGCGGCTGGCGTTTATTTAACGGCTCGGGGCGGCTGGCCGGTTCTAGCATTCGCCTTCCTAGGTGGCATGGCGGCTATCTTCTACGTGGCCCCGCCCATCCGATGGGCCTACCGTGGCCTCGGTGAGGCAGTCATCGCACTGTCTTACGGGCCGTGGATGGTGCTGGGCAGTTTTTACCTGCATACCGGCACAATGTCGTGGGGCGCTTTTTGGGCGTCACTCGTGCCGGGCTTCCTAATCATGGCGCTCGCGGTGATCAATGCGATTCCCGATTATCACCAGGACCGCTTGGTCGGGAAGCGCAATTTGGTCGTGCGGCTTGGTCGTTATCGGGCGGTCTGGCTCTACATCGCGCTAGCGGCCGCCGGAATGTCGGTAACGGTAACCGGTGTCATCACCGGCATATTTCCTCTCGCATGTCTCGCAGCGCTCTTCGCCTTGCCGCTGCTGGTGTTGAGTGCGCGGCATGCGGTGCACACGTTTGAATCGCCCCGACAGTTTGTCCCGGCGATCCGTAGCATGGTTGGCGTCTACCTTGTTGCCGTTTCCTTTTTCACCGCAGGCATTCTCCTGCAAACCTAGCTCCTATTGGCCATGGCGAACTGGATAGACCGGTTGAAAGCGCCACTGTTGGTTTCGTGGCAAATCACTCGAAACTGCGACCTTTGCTGCTTGCATTGCTGCACTGACTCCGCCCCCGGAAAACAATTGCCCGACGAGCTCGACGTTCATGAAGCGATGAAGTTCGCGGAAGACATTGTCAGCAACCAGGTTCCCTACGTCATGCTATGCGGCGGCGAGCCGCTGGTGGTGCCTCACTTCTTCGCGCTCGCGGAAGCCCTCGGCAAATCCGGCATTCAACTCAAGGTCGAAACCAACGGCCAGAAGTTCGACGACGGGATCGCTGAAAGGCTTGCCCGGCTGCCGGTTCGCTCTGTCCAGGTCAGCCTCGATGGGAACACCCAGGAGGTCTACGCAAGCCAGCGTCCGGGCGCCTCGCTCGACAAAACCCATGCTGCGTGCCGCGCTGCTCGGGCAGCCGGCCTTCCCCTCGAGGTCACTTTTGCTCCGACTCGACTCAATATTCACGAGGCGGAAGCGGTTATCCAGCAAGCTAGAGGCCTGGGGGCGTTCCGCTTCAACACCGGCAAGCTCATGCGGATAGGCACTGCGGCGCGTTTTTGGGAGAAGCTGGAACCCACTGCCGAGCAATATCAGGAGTTTCGCGATATGCTGGACCGACAAAAGCGGATTCTTGATAATGAAATGGAACTTTGCTATGCTCCGTTCACGTTGGGAGACGGCCTACGCGAGAGCGTTGACGATCCACCCGCCACAATGCTGGTGCTACCCAACGGCTGGGTGAAAGTTGCGGCGGCGTTGCCCTACATATGCGCCGATCTGCGCGTCAACACGCTGGCGCAGGCTTGGGGTTTTTACTGTGGTGCTTGGCGGAACGAAGAAGTGACAAAAGCAATACAACGCGCGATCGCGGACGAATCGAGTCACGCGGCAGCCAACACTTGGCAACAAGTATCGGATACTCACGTCTGATCTGACAGAGGCAAAATGAGTGAATCGAAGTTAATGGTCGAAAACAGCGGAACGGCCAAAAAAGGCATAAGCGACGAGGCGAAGCCAAACGAAAAGCCTGACTGGGAGACACCCAAGCTGGAGGACGTCTCCGAGCAGGTGATGGCCCAGCCGTACATCCGCTTTACCTAACAAGCCTTAGAATTCCATGATGCAGGGGCGCTCGGTCGACGAGTACCGCGCGCCCCTTTTTCTTGCTTGGCAACTGACGAACCGCTGCGGCGCGCGCTGCATTACCTGCTGTGAGGACTCCGGCCCCGACCGGGCATGGCCGGATGAGCTGGACCGAGAAGCCGCGCTCGATCTCGCCCGGCGCATAATCGCTTTCGGAATTCCCTACGTCGCTTTTGGCGGGGGTGAGCCCCTCGGGGTGCCTCATTGCTGGGAAATTTTTAATCTGCTCTCTGATGCCGGTGTTGCGCTAAAACTCGAAAGCGATGGCAGTCACATCGACGATTTTGCCGCCGATCGCCTGGCCGCCCTGAACATCCAGTGCGTACAGATTTCAGTAGACGGTGCGACAAGGGCAACGCATGAGCGCGTACGTCCGGGTTCCAACTTCATTGCGGCCACCACAGCCATTGAAAGATTGGTTGCACGCGGGCTCGCGCCGCAACTCGTCTTCGTTCCCAACCGTCTGAACCTCCACGAAGCCGTAGCGGCATTCGACCTTGCAATAGCGCTGGGATGTAGCGCGTTCGTCACAGGGCCGATGATGCGGATTGGCCGTGCGGCGGCAGCGTGGAATCGCATTGCATGCAGCGGTGAGGAATGGGAAAAAGCGGTAGTGGCGCTGAGGAAACGCGCGGATTCCGTTCGTTCCGATACAGCGCTTTCAATCTACCCTCGGGACATATTCAATGAAATGGAGAAGCGACTTGAAAATCCGCAGGCCATGTTGCTTGTCGTGCCCAATGGAAAGGTC
>DASPRI010000182.1:0-8570 GCA_035624535.1 Burkholderiales bacterium | reverse complement strand
CTGTAGCCGCCCACGTACTCGTCCATGATCTTCTCGAGCCGTTGCAGGCCCTGCAGCGGCGTGATGAAGTTCGGCGATACGGTGCCGGCGACGAATTCGTTCCTGCCTACGCGGTACGTCTCCAGCGGCTTGAACACCGCCTGCTTGAGGCTCTCGACGTAGTCGTCGTCGACCTGCGGCGATTCGTTTTTCCGGTCCAAAATGTAGCGCACGGCCGCCTTGCCCGCAATCCTGCCTTCCGTGAACGAGCCCGCCGAGAACTTGTGCGCGGAGCCGCCGATCGTGTCTCCGGCGCCGAACAGCCCTTCGACGGTCGTCATGCGATTGTAGCCCCACTGGTATTCGGCCGGCGCGCAGTCCTCCGGGCCGCTCGCCCACGCGCCCGAACACGTCGCGTGCGAGCCCATGATGTAGGGCTCGGACGTGATCAGCTCCGAGGGCTTTTCCTTCGGCTCGATGTTCTGCGAGGCCCACACGACCGCCTGGCCGACAGTCATGTCGAGGAAATCCTCCCAACCGATCTCCTCCTTCTCCTTGGTGTCGAGAACTTTCTGCGTGTGCATGTAGATCGGGCCCTTGCCGGCCTTGATCTCCTCCAGCATCGCGTGGTTTCGCAGGCAGGTGGGCATTGGGACAATATCCACGTAGTGACCAACGCGGGCCTTGATTTCGGGATAGCGATCCTTCTCGTAGTGCTCCCCGGCTGCGTTCGTCGCCTGCGACTTCAGCAGCAGAAACCAGGCACCGACCGGCCCGTAGCCGTCTTTGAAGCGCGTGAGAACGATCTTGTTCTCCATCTGCGTCATGATGGCGCCGGTCGGGATGATAAGGCCGTACGCGGAAGCGGTGCTCCACGGCGCATACCACGTTCTTCCCATTCCTTCGCCCACGGCCCTCGGCCGGTAGATGTGCGAGCCGCCGCCGGCGCCGACAATCACCACTTTCGCCCTGAAGACGTAGAAGTCGCCGTTACGCACGTTGAAACCCACGGCGCCCGCGATGCGGTTGGGGCGCGTCTTGTCCGTGAGCAAATGTGTCACCATCACTCGGTTGTAGACCTCGGTCGCCGATTTCCTCGCGGCCTCGGCGACGATCGGCTTGTAGCTCTCGCCGTGGATCATGATCTGCCACTTGCCTTCGCGCATGTACCGCCCATTGGGGTTCTTCATGATCGGCAGGCCCCACTCCTCGAACTTGTGCACCGTTGAGTCCACGTGCCGGGCGATGTCGTAAACGAGATCCTCTCTCACGAGACCCATGAGATCGCCGCGCGCGTAGCGCACGAAGTCTTCAGGTTGGTTCTCGCCCCACTGCATGCCCATGTAGCAGTTGATCGCTGAGAGGCCGTGCGCGACCGCGCCGCTCCTCTCGACGTTCGCCTTTTCGATGAGCACGATCTTGAGGTCGCGCCCCCAGTAGCGCGACTCGTAGGCGGCGCCGCAGCCGCCAAAGCCTCCACCGACGATGAGGATGTCCGAATCAACGAACTTGGTTCTTCTGGTCATGGCATTACGCTTTCTTGATCGTGGGCAGCGCGGCAACGTGCAGCGCCTCGGGCTCATGCGCAAGCAGCGGCGAGCCAAGGGCGCGCAAATCCGGGTTCTCGTATTCCTGTGCCGCTTTTATCGAACCCCAAGGCGTGGTCCGGATCGGAAAGGTGAACTCCTTGATGCGCCCGTCGCGGTAGCGGATCTTCCACGAGATCGATCCCTTTTTCGCCTCCCTGAGCACCCGCACCTTGTGACCGAGTGGCGCGAAGTCGGCGTAGCCGCGCACGTCGATGGCGTGCTGCTCGCAGGCCTTCACGCAGGAGTAGCATTCCCAGCAGAAATTCGGCTCGATGTTGTACGACCGCCGATACACGGGGTCGATGTGCATGATGTCTGATGGACAGATGTCGACGCAGTCGCCGCAGCCATCGCAACGCGTCATGTCGGTGTAGGTAGGCATGTCGATTAACTCCTGACGATGTAGTTCTCAGCAGCCGGGCCTGGGAGGTCCGAGGAACCGTTTGCCTCCTCCAGTTTTCTCTGGAATGCGACCGCCGGCTTAAAAAACATGTGGGCAAACTTGGACCAGGGAACAGAGACAAAAAGCAGCGTGGTAAAAAAGATATACGCCCCGAATACAATCCACGTCTGAACGGAGTGCCCATACGTGGTCTGCATGAAATCCCAGATGAGCGCGAATGCGGCGCTCGCGAGAAGCGAACCTATAAACAGATCGGCCTGCCCCAAGTGGAAAGGCGAAGCGCCGTCATGGGAGACGTTCACCCTCAGGAAAAAGAAAAACCACAGCCCGCCAGCGAGGATCATTAGTGCGCCAACGGTCCACAGCATGGGCAGGATGGGCGGTGCAGAGTCGCGTGCCGGATAAGCGAAGATCATGACTACGGTGGTAATCACGTACAGCAGAAAGCCGTACATCGTCAGCAGATGAGAGAGCCGCCTCGGCCACTTGCAGAACTCGCCGGAAACGGCAGCTTCTGCAATGGTCGCAATCGCCAGCGAAACCTTCTCGCCGCCGCCAAGCCGCCTTTGTGCGCGAGCCTCTGATTCGTCCCTGTGCTGCGCGAAGAACTTGGCGCTGCCCTTATGAACCATATCAAACAAGGTTCCGGCGACGACCGCAAGCGCCATCAGGACGACGTAGATCTGCATTGCGAGCGGGGAAAGAAAATCGGTCAATACAGCAAATGGATTAGTGGTGAACATCAGTGGTCTCCTCGCCGTCCCCAGGCACTGTATGTGCCGTCAATATCGCTCTCGCGCGGCTCTGATTTTTCCCGCATAATGCCCCACCGCGATTCGCCACGCATTCTCAACTAAATATACTCTACATTTCTCCACGAGCAAAATTTGAACTTGCGGGACGACCGTCGTGTTGCGATGAGTCACTATATTTACTCGCCCAGTTTATCTGGGAAAACAATCAGCGACACGAGGGCCGGCGCAACGCGAGCATTTTCGCCTGCCTTCGGCAAGGGCGAAGCCGCTCCCTTGTGAACGCAAAAGGAGCACAGGCGGGCGCGCGATTCCTGCTTCGATCTCTTAGATGTCCATTATCATCGTAAACAGCTGCTGCCGCCAATCTGCCATTTCGGGTTATGATATTCGCCCGGCACTCTTGAACTTGGCCGCGCGTAAGCGCCATGCGCGCTTTAAGCCGTCCTCGCTAACGTGAAAATGCACGCCGCGATAGAGTTTGTCTTTGTAGCGCCCTGGTGCAAGCGCTTTAAGATTGCCGCCTGGGTCAATTAAGCCGGCGAGTTTCATTTTCACGGTTTTACTCTGCGTTTTCAGTGGCACAAATTAGGCGACAACTTGAATAAATCTGTTTTCCGCGGATCGTAATGCACTACGACTTAGCTATGGAAAATTTGACGCGCTTGAAGGCGGTTGCAGAGTAGGAGGGCAATAGCTGTGCCGCTCCACAAGATTCTCGTCGTTGCTCCTTCCTGGGTGGGCGATGCTGTTCTTGCACAACCGCTGTTTAGGAGGCTCCACCAGCGATTCCCGGGACTGGCCCTGGATGTGCTTGCGCCCCCTTGGGTTGCTGCCGTATTCGAGCGCATGGTCGAAGTAAATGAAATCCTGTTGAGCCCGTTCCGGCATGGCGAAATTAATATTGCACAGCGCTGGAAGCTCGGGCGTTCGTTGGCGGACAAGGGCTATGAGCAGGCAATCGTCCTACCGAATTCATGGAAATCGGCATTGATCCCGTTCTTTGCGGGAATATCCTTGCGTACCGGATTTATTGGGGAACTGCGTTTCGGCCTGCTCAACGATGCAAGGCCTGCCGAAAAAAAACATTATGCCTCGATGGTCGAGCGCTTTGCCCTGCTCGGTGAACCACGCGGAACGAAACCGCGGACAGCGCCTGACTACCCCAGCCTACAGGTACCGGCAGGCCAGCTTGAAGATACCCTGAAAAGTATGGGACTCAACACGCAAAAAGCGGTTGCGGTGTTTTGCCCGGGTGCGGAATATGGGCCAGCGAAACGCTGGCCGGCGAAATATTTCGCGGAACTGGCACAGCGTCTGGAAAATTACCAGGTCTGGTTGATCGGTTCAGCCAATGATCGGTCAATCGGTGAAGAAATCCATCAATTGAGCGGAGGCGTAGCCCTGAATCTTTGCGGCAAGACCAGCCTCGCCCAGGCAATTGAACTTTTGTCTTGCGCCTCACTGGTGGTCAGCAATGACTCCGGACTGATGCATATCGCGGCAGCGCTAGACAAACCGATGCTGGCACTTTACGGTTCGAGCAGTCCGGCGTTTACTCCACCGCTCTCGGAACACGCCCAGGTCTTGAAACTCGATTTGCCGTGCAGCCCTTGTTTCCAGCGTGTCTGCCCGCTTGGCCACTTTAACTGCATGATGCAATTGACGCCGGACGCAGTTTTGGCCAAGATTGGCGCCAAAAAACCATGAAGACTTCGATATTTCCGACCCCGCAAGACGCCGAAGCCGCTTTTTACGAGGCTTTTGAAAACGCCGATCTCGATGCCATGATGGCGGTCTGGGCGGAGGACGAAGAAGTGGTCTGCGTGCATCCCTCGGGGCCGCGGCTCACGGGGATCGCGCAAATCAGGGAAAGCTGGCGGCAGTTGTTCGCCAACGGACCCAGCATGCGTTTTCATCTCACCGGCCAGCAGTATCTGCGCGGCATGCTGCTTTCGATACACAGCGTTTACGAAAACATTGTGGTGTCCGGCGAAAGCGTGCGGCGCAGCCCGATTATCGCGACTAATATTTATTTGCTCACCGAGAAAGGCTGGCGCATGCTGTTGCATCACGCCTGCCCCGCGCCGGTCAGTGCCAAGACTGGCGGCGATCCTGCTCCCACCGTGTTGCATTGATTTCGAATCACGAACCGGCATATGCAATCCTATCGAGCGCCGTGGTGGCTTCCAGGCGGCAATCTGCAAACCATTTATGCGACATTGCTTGACCGCCGGTATCGCGTGGCGTACCGGCGCGAGCGTTGGGATACTCCGGATGGCGATTTCATTGATGTGGATCGGGTCGACGGCCAGCCCGACAAACCGCTGGTGGTGCTTTTTCACGGGCTGGAGGGCAACTCGTACAGTCATTACGCAACGAGCTTGATGTGCGCGGTGCGCGAGCTTGGCTGGCGCGGTGCGGTTGTTTTGTTCCGCAGCTGCAGCGGCGAAATCAATCGTTTGCCGCGCGCCTACCATTCCGGCGACAGCGCTGAAATGGAATGGATCCTGCGCAGATTAAAAGCGCAAAATCCGCATTGCGCGACGTATGCGGTGGGCGTGTCGCTGGGAGGCAATGTCCTGCTTAAATGGCTGGGTGAGCAAGCCGAGAAAGCAGGAAAACTCATTAAGGCGGCAGTAACTGTTTCCGCAACGCTCGATTTGATGGTGGCGGGTGACTATTTGGGCCGTGGATTTAATCTGTTTTATACACGCGCGTTCCTCGTCAGCATGAAACAAAAACTCTTGCAGAAGCTGGAGCGTTTTCCCGGGCTCGTGGACCGCCAGGCAATGCTTTGTTCCAGCACGCTTCGACAGTTTGATGACGTGGTCACGGCTCCCCTGCACGGCTACAAGAATACCGATGACTACTGGACACGCGCCAGCAGCAAGCGGGTTTTAACAAACATTCGCGTGCCGACGCTGATTATCCATGCCAAAAATGACCCGTTTCTCCCAGCAAGTGCCCTGCCTTCACCCTCCGAAGTATCCCCCCTGGTAACACTGGACTATCCGGATACGGGTGGTCATGCAGGTTTCGTCAGCGGCATGTTTCCCGGCCATCTCGACTGGCTACCTCAACGTATACTTGAGTTTTTTAATAAACAATCTGAGAGAATTGACGCGAGAGAAGCACTAATCAGCTAAATCCCGCAAAATAATTTAAAGCATGTTCAACCGTTGTGATTCCTCTGCCTAAAGAAATTTTCAAGGCCTACGACATCCGCGGCATTGTCGGCAAAACGCTCACTCCGCAAATCGTCGAGGCCATAGGCCACGCCATTGGCTCTGAAGCAGTGGCGCGAAATCAAAACGCCGTGGCAATCGGACGGGATGGCCGCTTGTCAGGACCGGAATTGTCGGCTGCGCTGGCGCGGGGAATTCAAAAAAGCGGAGTGAATGTGATAGATGTTGGAATGGTGGCCACGCCAATGCTTTATTTCGCCACCTACCATTTGCAAACCAATTCCGGCGTAATGATCACGGGGTCGCATAACCCTCCCGATTACAACGGCATCAAGATCGTGCTCGGCGGGGAAACACTTTCAGGCGAATCCATTCAGCAACTCAAGCTGCGCATCGAAAACAACAAACTTGCCCAGGGCACCGGTGGGTACCGACAAAAGAACATCGCTGAAGATTATTTAAGGCGCATCGCCGGCGATATCAAACTGGGCCGGGGAATCAAAATCGTTGTAGATTGTGGCAACGGTGTGGCTGGAGCATTTGCGCCCGAGCTTTACCGGCGCCTGAACTGCGAGGTGGAAGAATTATTTTGCGAAGTGGATGGCACTTTCCCTAACCACCACCCCGATCCCACCCAGCCGGAAAATCTGGAAGACGCGAAGCATGCACTCAGAACCAGCGACGCGGAGATTGCCTTGGCGTTTGACGGGGACGGAGACCGACTCGGCGTGGTCACCAAAAACGGAAAAATTATCTATGCCGACCGCCAGCTGATGCTTTTCGCGGCCGATATGCTCGCCAGAAATCCCGGCGCGGAAATCATCTTCGACGTTAAGTGCACGCGCAATCTGTTCTCGTGGATACGCGAGCACGGCGGCAAACCCGTCTTGTGGAAAACCGGCCACTCGCTGATAAAAAAGAAAATGCGCGAGACCGGAGCTCTGCTGGCTGGTGAAATGAGCGGACATATTTTTTTCAAGGAGCGTTGGTACGGCTTTGACGACGGCCTTTATGCTGGCGCGCGGCTTCTAGAATATTTAAGTCATCAGCCCGATATTGACGCCGCGCTCAACGGACTCCCCGATTCGGTAAACACGCCTGAATTACATCTGCAATTAAAAGAGGGCGAAAACTACGCGCTCATCGAAAAACTGCAAAAATCTGCGCGCTTTGAAAATGCAAACAACATTATTACCATCGACGGCCTGCGAGTAGAGTACGCTGACGGTTTCGGTCTTGCGCGTTCTTCTAACACCACTCCAGTCATTGTGCTGCGCTTTGAAGCGGATAACAGCGCCGCCCTAAAACGGATTCAGGACGATTTCAGGCGCGTGATACTCAAAGCCAAGCCCGACGCCGTGCTGCCGTTCTAAAGCAAAATTTTCACTATGGCGAAGATAACGAATTGAATGGCTTGAAGGATGACAACGTCACGCGTATCATGCCGATTTACAAACCGACTCTTAGGCCAACTACTTCAAGTTATGCGGCTTAAAGAGGAGATGTCGCGAGGTAGTACAATTCACACATGGACTTCGAGATCGTCGGCGACATCACCGTCGTCGAGACAATCGCGAGAGGACGAGGAATTTACGATCTCAAACGTTTGAAAAGGAACTATGGAAAAGGCCGATGGCGGAAAGTGAAGGGAATCGCCAGAGTTCGCCTTCCTAACGGGCACGTTCGCCTGGCCGAGCTCCATTGGTATGAAGCACACGGGATCGGGAAGAGAGAAATCAAACGCAAACGCTACTTGGACGAATGATTATGAAACGACACAAATCTCGCACGACGCACTTCGCAGTGTGCGTTGACAATCGCGGTTACCCTGCTTCATTGGAACTGCACAAGATCTACCGCGTGGTGCCGGACGAAGACGCCGCCATCGAGGGCGATATCCGAGTGATTGATGAAAGTGGCGAGGACTACCTGTACTCTGCGGATCGTTTTGTCGAAATTGAACCACCGCAGAGGGTTCGGCGTTCTCTGCTACATGCCCTCGAAGCCGCATAACCACTGGTTCGTGACCGACGTGCTCTGGGCGGCACAACCGGAACGTCAGGCTTCGCATTCCGTGGCGTGGATTATTTAGAGGTTCCGCGCCTCAGGCTCCAAAGAGCGGCTGAGCATATTCGCGAATGCTCCGCTTCGAAGCGGATAACGAACAAGCCTTGAAGCGAATCCAGGACGATTTCAGGCGGGTGATCCTCAACGCCAAGCCAGACGCAGCGCTGCCGTTCTAATGCAGTCGAGGCTCGCTCCGCGGAATAGTACCTCGGGTGACTATCGGTTCTTTCTCCATGAATCTCCTTGAGGTTTCGTCTTGATTTTTTATCCAACATTTTCGCCCAATGTCTTGACTGCCTTGAAGGATGACAACGTCACGCGCATAATGCCGGTTTACAAAATGACTTTTAGCCCAACTACTTCAAGTTAGCCTTCATTGTCAGTTGACGTGGCACTCACCAAGTCCGAGGTCATGTTAGTTGTGAACCGCTGGATCGGTGGAACCGGCGGATACTTGGGTGACTTTAGCTACCGCACGCACGCCGAGTTCTACCCAGAGTACTGCGATCTCGAGATCGACCCCTACAAAATGGAAGGAACTACTCGGGATCGATTCATCAAGATCTTGTCGTCGTGTGCGCCCCATGAGCAG
>DASPRI010000172.1:0-10929 GCA_035624535.1 Burkholderiales bacterium | reverse complement strand
ACTGGTCTCGTTTACCATTCTCACAAACGACAATCAGCGGGACATCGTCACTGATGCGATCGCAATGCTGAAGAGCGCCGTTTACCTTGCGAATTGAACTACGTAGTCGCGCTGCTGAAGCTCCGAACTTGCAGGATCACCTAAAAATATTATTAATAAGGTGAACGATCGCTTTTAGTTGCGATGCGTGACTTGCCCAGAAACGAAGGCGCTCAGGTCAGGCCTACTCCAGAAGCAGTACTTCGCCGCGCCCGGTCTCGACCCCGTCCCCGCTCCAGCGACGGTAGCGCCCGAAGAATTGCGCGTCGCTGATAGCAAGCCCGCGGCTCCGCAGATAACCGAGCACGAGTCGCAAAGCCACCGGACGGTAGCTGCAGGCGTAGCTGAAAGTGGGTAGCAATTCCGCCGGCTTGCAGGACACGACCGTTCCGCGCTTCATGCCGGCGCCGGTGCGAATTCCGAGCTGGCCGAGAACCACAACAGTACCGGCGAGCATGCTGACTCCGGTAAAATCACCGCTGTTCCCTCCTACTGCAATGAGACCGCGCCGCATGCCACCGCCGACTTCGTTGCCGGCGTTGCCGTGGATGATGATCTCACCGCCGCGAGCGCCGACGCTTTCACCACGCAAGGCGCTGCCCACCAGATGACCAGCATTGCCTTTCACCACGATTCGTCCGCCCGACATCTCCTCGCCCACCCAATCGGCGACGTTGCCGTCGACCAGTATTTCGCCACCGCTCATGGCCGCGCCGAGGTGCATTCCAACGTTGCCCTCGATCACGATGCGGCCATGCGTCATGCCCGCGCCAATCATCTTTATCCAAGACAGATTGCCGACAACCCGCAACTCGCCGTCGGGCCGACCTTCAACTCGGAAGAAATCCCCGAGTGCGGCCGGCTGGTTCCCGTAAAGGACTTTGGCGGCTGCGACCTTCTTTGCGTCCATTCCATCGAAGCGCTGAGGTACAATCGTTTCCGCCTCGAGAGGAACATCCGGTTGTGTATGGAGAGTCAGCGTGAGGCTCATGTCATTATTTTATGTGGCTGGCCCGTGCCGTAGGATTCGATTTGCGCCTCATAGTAGACTGCGCAGTTCGATCTTGTACTGTCCCAGGTTGCCGCCGTAGTTGCCGGCGGAGATTTGCCGTATACCGGGTATCGCCGCGGCTCTGAGTCCGCGCCGCATGGCTTCGCGAACCGCATCGACGTCCAGGCCATCGATGACGATTTCGAGCACGCAGCCGGTCTCCTGGTCAAGCGCGGTTGCTTTCGATACTGCGCGCAGTGTCGGACAGTAAGCATCATTAGTGGATGCGATGACTGACTTGTAACGTGAGCCGACCTTGCTGCCACTTCGCACCACCCCGTCCGGAAACGGCAGAATTACTCCCGGCACTGTCCGCATGGCATTTACCGCGGCTTCTGCCGCAGACAGAGTAGGCGGAAGGTCCTCGCCTAGAAGCAGCAAATTGCCGCCGCCGACTGCAGGCTGAACGCCGAAGCGCTCTTCCACTACGAATTCCCCGTCCATCACCGGCACTCGCCAGAAGCGCCGCCCGTCGAACTGCTTGGATGCCTGAAAGCCGTCACCGAAATAGCGTAGCAAGCCACCGACTACCACTGTGTTCTCGCTTTGCAGTGCGTTGAAACAGGCTGTAGTGGGACAGGTCATGACGCACTGCCCGATACGCTCGACCAGGCGCTTTCCCACGCCATCGGCACTGGTGGCAAACAGCAGAACCATTACTCCCGGCCTTCCATCCGGGGTCTCTCCGGCAGCGACAACGCGCTCGATGCCGGCTTCACATTTGCAGCCGATAACCGAAGTCGCGAAGCCAGTCATGGTGCGCGCCGCCGCTTCCGCCCATTTCTCGTTCTCGGCGGTGATAAGCACGCGTGTGCCAGACATGGCGAATGCCTCGGCAAACGTGTCTACGACTGTAACGCCGTTGATCAGCATTCAAAGCTGCCGCGAGTGAGCAGGGTGCCAAGGTCGCTGGGGGAGAACATCGCTTTCATCCTTTACTCCGCCCCTTTGCAGCGGAGCGCGGCTTGATTGTCGGAATAATCTCGTGAGGGCCGAGGTGACTGTCATCAACTGCATAGTTATTGAAGCGGATTGAATAGTAATCGTCGAAGAATGGTCGGATCACTTCCTCGATTTTTGGATCGTACTCTGGAGCCACATGCAGCAGCCGCCCCTGATGTTCCTCGCGAAATTCGTGATTTTCGATGATCATTTGCCCATCCTTGATAACATGGCGCGGCGTTGCGAACATGCGCTCCTTGTCCTCGTTTTCGTCATAGATTGTGATGTCGGCATCCGCCCCAGGCCCGAGATGCCCCTTGTTCGCGAGGCCGAGTAACCGCGCGGGCCCCGCGCGGGTGACGATGGCGATTTCCTGGAGCGTGTACTCGCGGTCCAAGCCATCGGCGAGCGCGGTCTGCTTTAAAGCCTTTTGATTGATCTTGCCCATTTCCTCCTTGCGGTATTCCCGGTCCATCAGCAAGCGGATCAGCCGCGGATAGCTCATAAATGAACCGCCGTTGGGATGATCGGTGGAGAACACCATGCGCCACGGATCTTTCGAGAGCAGAAACAATTCGAGCCCGATCGCCCACTGGAGCGCATGGGTATACACCTTGTCCTGGTAGGCGAAGGGAAGAATGCCGCACCCCGACTCGTGCTCGGTATCGGAATTCACCCATTTGCCACCCACGAAGCGCGCAAGCATGTAGGCAAGCGGTGCATCCGCGGTCATGATTGTCGACTTGCCGAACATGACTTGGCCCACGTCGGCGCTGATGTTTGGGTGTGTGTTGACATAGTCCGCGATGTCTTTTGCTTTGGAAGTCGGATTGTGGCTGGACTTGCCTGGCACTTCGCCGTAGCTGTGAAACTGGATATGCGCGATATGGGCGCGGTGCCCCTCGGCGATACGCATGGTTTCCAATGTGGTGGCGTAATTTCCCGAATGGCCAAGGTTGTTGCAGTGAATGTGCGCCGGGTGCGGCAATCCCAGTTCGTCCACCGCCTCTATCAGGGCTGCGATGACTTGCTGGGGAGTTAACTCGAAGGACTCTATTTTGTCACCCAGCTTGGTGATGTTGGCGTTGCGCCGGCCTTTCCAGGCTTCATCGCCACCGGGATTGACAAGCTTGGCGGTATACGCCTTGGTGGCGGTGAGCCACCACGCAAGCGCATTGCGGAATTCCTCGCGCCGCCCCTTCTCGAGCAGCTTGTAGAGCAGCACATTGTTTCCCATCACAATGTAGAAGCCCTTGTCGATGACTGGCGTGTCGTGGAATTCCTCGAGCGTGTGGCGCGCGCCGATCGGCGGCACTGCTGCCTCCATGGCCGTAGTGTAACCGAGCAGTGCGTAGCGGTAGCCGGTGGCAAATGTGGACGGGACAGTGCCGCCGACGCCGGAGCGGGTGAACGCCGTGCGCGGGTGGACATCGTGCCGGTGGTCCTCCGGCTGCAGCTTGCGTGCGAGGTTGACCTTGGGACCGGCGATGTGGCAATGCATGTCCACACCGCCCGGCATGATCACCATTCCCTTGGCATCGATGCGCCTTGCGTTCGGCGGGGAGTCCTTTACGATCTTTCCGTTGGCGACATAGATATCGCGAACTTTGCCATCGACTCCATTCGCAGGGTCATACACGCGACCGTTTGCGATATGCAGCACGATGACCCCGGACGGCCTGGCGCCTTATGCCGCGCCCATTGCGGGAACGCGGTTTCCGCCGATGAGTTCGCGCACACGCTCCTTGATGCGGGTCAGCACGTGCTCGTCGCTTGGATAGGGCGACGGCAGCGCCGCGCGCAGGTTAATCGCAACATCGTCCATGCGGTATACCGTACCAGGTACGCTGATGCCATAGGTTGCAGTTGTGAACGCGACCCGCGCGAGCTTGGTGGTGTGAGTAAGCTTGGGATCCAGCACGATCACGGGGATGCGCTTCAGGTGCTCGATGGCGGCATGCGAGAAATTGGCAGCGGGATCTGCGGCGATGATAAGCGCTGCATCCGCTTCCCCGCGCCCCAGCACGTCGGAACTCGTGAATTCGCCTGGGTTGAAACGTGGATAGCCACGTCCTAGGTTAACGCCGAAAGGAAACCCGGTCTGCCAAGACACCACGTTGTCCGCACCGGTGACATTGCCATGGCCGCGCACCGGCTTGGCCACGAAATGGGTATATTCATTGAGATCAGTGGCAAGCGCAAGAAGCGCGCCGGAATTGAAATGGCGGCCTCGTGTCATGGTGAGTCCCATGCCGAACAGGAGCGCCCCGAAACGACAATTCTTCATGCGCTGCACCAGGTCTTCCAGCGTTGCGAGAGAGACTCCCGTCACCTGCTCTATCGCGGGATCCACCCGCCGCCCCTTTACCAACGCGCGCAATGCCCACAACACTTCGAAATCGCGCTGCGGTTTCACCTGCACGAAGATGTCTGCTACAGCCACGCTCGGGCTGCGCCGCACATCCACCAGCACAACAGTGCGATCTTTCTTGCCCTGCGGGGTGTACATTCCTTTGGCTGTTACCGTATAGCGTGTAAACAAACGCGGATGGGACTCCGCCGGATTGCCTCCCCAAAACACCAGGAGGTCGGCGCGGTTACGGATCTCGCCCAGGGTCGCAGTGCTTTCTCCCACTCCCTCGAACGCCATGCCGGAAGGGCCATGGCAGACCGAAGTTGTAGTATCGAGATTGGCGCCAATCATATCGGCGATCGCTACAGCCTGACGCTGAGCTTCACAAGTGGTATCGGACAACCCGTAGATCAAAGGGAAGCGCGCCTTAGCCAGAATTTGTGCGGCAGATTCAATCGCTTCATCGGTACTTGCTTCGCGCCCTTCGATGAGCGCGAAAGGGCGCTTTTCATCGATTCCATGTTCCTTAAACCATGCGCGACCAAGAACACAGGCGTTTTCCGCCTTGGTAATCTTGTGGGCATCTAAATCGACGGTGAGGTGCATGTCGTCGCATACGCACCCGCAGAAAGTGCAGGTAGCGTCATTTATGATTCGGGTGTTGTCGCTCATAATCCTCGCCCCTTCTAGCCTTAAGCTCTGACCGGTTCGACCGTAACTGCAATGTGCTTGGAGATCGGCATGCCGCTGCCGGCCGTGTCGCTTTCCATCAATTGGCTGGAAAGGGGCCCGTAGGCAATAAACAGCAGACCAGGCGGCAGATCCTTGCTGGTTCGCCCCTTGCAGCGCACTTGCACTTCGCCGGTAGAGCTACGCAGGCGTACCGCGTCACCATCCTTGAGACCAAGCCGCGCCATGTCCTCGGCATTCATCTCCACTGTGGATGACACCTCGATGTATTCCGGTTCGAGCTTTCCGGCACAGAGCGAAGTGCCCTGCCGCGACGAGCGCCCGCCGATCAGCGTCATGGTTTCGGGCACGATGGTTATCTCCTGGTTATGAATTTTAGCATAGGCTGACCGGCACGGTTAAGAACCGTCGAGGCATTTCAGCATCTCGGCCACACGGGTGAACTTCTCACGCGGCTTGCCTTTAGGCTGGCCGCGGGCAACTTCCGCAGCGTCGATTTTAAGCCAATCATCGAGGCTCACGGCACGCACGCGGCGCGCCATAAGCAGCGGCTTGAGCCCTTCGGCCCCCGCTTTCGCCTCGGGTGCCAAATGGGGCAGATCGGCGAGTAGCGACTTGACCGTGGCTATGCTATCTGCCCGATTAGTGCCGATGATCCCGGTGGGTCCGCGCTTGATCCAGCCTGCCGCATAAAACCCAGTTATCACGGCGCCGCCTTCCACGATGCGTCCATCCTGAGTCGGGAATACGCCACGGCGGGCGTCGAACGGCACACCCGGAATGGGTACCCCTGAATATCCGATACTGCGGAAAAGCAGCGCGCACCGCAGCAGCTTGGTCTCACCGCTCTCCCGCGCCACTTGTTGCATGGGGACGCCTTCGAGCCGATTGCGCGCCAACACGAGCTGCTCTATTCGCGCGTTACCCTTGATCGCAACCGGGCTCTCAAGGAAATGGAAGAAAATGCGGCGCGGCTTGCCGGTTGGTCCGCGGGCAGCGAACGATCGAAAAATCTCGACGTTCTTCGCGCTTACGTAATTGCTCTTGATTTCAAGTTCAGCGAGGCTTTCGGCATTGAGTTGCATGTCCTGCGGATCGACGATGGCATCGCAGCTGGGCAATTCTCCCAGCTCCTTCAGTTCCTTGTTGGTGAACTTGGCCTGCGCTGCGCTGCGCCGGCCGATGACATGAATCTCCCGAACGCGGCTTGCCGCCAACGCATTGAGTGAATGCTCTGCGATGTCCGTGGTTTTGAGCTCATCCACCGACTTGGCAAGGACGCGGCAGACATCTGCTGCGACGTTTCCCTGTCCAACGATTACTACAACTTCGGCAGAAAGATCGAAACTGCGCTCCCTGTAATCCGGGTGGCCGTTATACCACGCGACGAACTCGGTCGCGGTATGGCTGCCCGGTAAGTCCTCCCCCGGTATGCCGAGATGCCGGTCCGTTTCAGCGCCGCAGGCAAAAATGACCCCGTGATAATTTGCGCGCAACTCATCGACCTTCAGGTCGCGTCCGACAGTGACATTTCCCAACAGGTCGAAGTGGGGCAGGCGCGCGATCACAGAGTACACCAGGATCGCTTCCTTGAGTTTGGGATGGTCCGGTGCCACCCCATAACGGACCAAGCCAAAGGGCGCCGGCAGCCGCTCGATCATGTCGACACGCACGTTCTGGCCGCTCTTGAGCAGAGCCTCAGCGGCATAAAAGCCGCTTGGTCCGGCCCCCACTACCGCCACGCGAAGAGGATTAGCTGCAGTTCCCGGCGTGTCCATTCCAAACCGGCGTCAGAAACCGAGCGCTTTCTTGCGCTCCTCCGCCCCAAGGAGGGGCTCCTGCTTCTCGCTCAGCACGGGGAGTGCCTTCGAACGTTCGGCGTTGATATCGACCCAGTTGCGCTTATCCCCGGGGATGTCGTCATCCGCGTAGATCGCATGCACCGGACATACCGGAATGCAGGCGCTGCACTGGATGCATACCTCATTATCGATATACAGCATGTTTTCGTCGGCGTGAAAGCAGGCAACAGGGCACACCGTGACGCAGTCAGTGAAGCGGCATCCTTTGCAGTTATCGGTAACAATGGTGGTCATAATGACTCCAAACGAGTTGTTATGAAGGGTCGGTGCGAGCCTCTCAGCCCAAGCGGTTGAGCCAGCGACCGATCAAGCGCTCTACCTCGTCCGGGCGCAGCGGAAGCTTGTGGGTCTCCGGCCAGATCAATGACGCGTTGTCCTCGATAGTGCGCCGTATGCCTGTGACATTCTGACAGCGTTCCGGAAAGCTCTTAAGCGCCGCAAGGGCAGCACCCAAAACTTGCTCGTGAGCATCCGGAAAGCGGTCGGTGATTCGCTGGGAATAATGCCGGGCGCTCAACTCGGCGCCCGCAACTCCCTCCCCCAGATGTCGCAAAGGGTCCTGCTTTAGCACCGAAGCCAGCTCCTTCGGGATATCAATTTTCCGGTTCTTAGCCCACTCGAGAAATTCGCGCGGGTCTATTCGACGGTCTGGCACCGCAAGCGATAAATCCTCCATGCTGAACGGTTTCAAGGTTCCGCTGGCCATGGCATCGGCAACAAGTTCGACGTATTGCTGTAGCGCCGCCGTCAGCGGATCGGCACCCCCAACGCTGTGCGAACGCTTGAGCCACGCGGTTTCCGGTTCTACTGCCAACAGCAGGCAAATCGCCTCGTGCACCGTCCATAACTTGCGATCGCACCACTTTCCGTAAATCGGTGCTGTCACCATGACGCGTATCCGACTGGAACTGCCCTCGAAGGGCTCCTAAACTCCATTTTTACCAAGCCTTCCCGGTCAGGAAGCATTCCCCCTAGTGAATTTCTCGGTTGTCCGGCACTTGCAGTATCGCTTTGCTCAATTCGACTGGAAGTACTTTTTTTCATTTTTTTTACATGTTTTTGCATGCAATAACTCTCGCTGCTTCCGGGTATTGGCGCCGCGATGGCAGCAATCAGTGGATGCTCATTCTGCTGCGGCATCGCACAAACACAGGTCACGATACGACATTCTACAGAAAATTTTCGGAGCGGGAAGCGTAACGGTCAGAAAATTGATCTAGATCAATTTTAATCAATTCGATTATTTTGCTTGCAGGAAGAAAATTTATTTACGCTTTTTTCGCACGCGCACCTGCAGTTTTTGCCGAAGTCAATTTTTGCAGCCATACCCTCGTTGAATTGCTTTCACTTTTTCAAAAACCATGGGCGAAGTAGCCACAAGGCGTTGATCATACTAATCCGCGGGACGTTTGAGCGAAGCGGCGTACAATAATGGGGTCGGCCCGCAACTGCATATAAGCGCCGGCGGCGACTTTAGCCAAACTATGCGGCGACGAAGTTGGCTTCCGTTTTAATGCCTTGTCGACTGGTGTTCGCGGAATTCATAGCGGTTTGTCTTTGTTAGGAGGTTTAGCGATGGCTGAAACGCTTCGGGCACAAATTACAGTACTTCTTGAATTATCGCAGGCGAAAGGCGATCCGGCCGATCCGCAAGTGCAAAATTTTTACAACGCTTACTGCAGGGCTTTTCTGTCCTGGCAAATTGTAGAAGCGAGACTGTCGCAAATATTTTCTCATTTTGTTATCGGCAAATCACGTTCGGCAATAACGGCGTCGTTCCAGTCGGTCCTTAATCTAAATGCTAGACTGATCATGATTGATTCCGCGGCCCGGACACTTTTGAAAGGCGAGTACTTGCTGGAGGAATGGCTTGTTCTACGTGAAAAGGTCTCCAAGAGGGCAGCCAATCGCAACCGGCTTGCTCATTTCACAATGTCCACAATTTCAACAAAAAACGGCATTAGTTACCGATTGTGTCCCACAATTTTTGACCCCCTTGCTTCCGCACATCAGTTTGACGCGCTTCAGCTTGAGGAGTTTAGGGATGACTTTATGGAGCTGGCGGACACGCTGGGGAAGTATGAGGAGAAACTGGAGATCCGTGTTCCACATATGGCTTCCTAAACCTTGACTCAAGCGTTCGCCAAATGTTCGGAACGTCGTATTGAGCTCAGGGTTCGACTCTTTCTCATTCCCATTTTCAGCGTCGCTCACGAATTGCAGACGATTCAAAGCGGATATGGATGGTCAACAGGTTCGTGACCGCACTGTTTTCGAACCAAACTGCGTCAAGCATCACTCCAGCGCGTTCGCGATGGTCGTTTGCGCGCATGGGGTTCATCATGTCATGCCGTGCTACGGGGCGCTTTAAACAATTCATGGTCATGAAGAGGCGCTCGAAGTTCAGTATATGACCGGCCCACGCGTCCTTCTGCTGCCAGGCCGCGGAAATTCTGGCCCCGATCACTGGCAAACACACTGGGAGCGAGCTTTTCCCGAGTTCGAGCGCGTCATTCAGAGCGAATGGGAAACACCGAATGCCCGCGACTGGGTGCAAAATCTGCACGAAACCATCATCCGGGAGAACAGGCCCGCGATACTTGTGGCGCACTCTCTCGCCTGCTGCCTTGTGGCGCGTTGGGCGGCGTTTCACTCAGGTCCCGTCAAGGGTGCATTGCTAGTGGCACCGAGCGATGTAGATTCACCAACGTTTCCACCCGGGCCAGTCGGGTTTTCGCCCATGCCTTTGCAGCCATTGCCATTCACAAGCATCGTGGTCGCGAGCACGGACGATGATCGAGTTTCTGTCAAGCGCTCCAGGCAATTCGCGGCGGCATGGCACTCGGAATACGTGCTGCTTGAAAAACGCGGCCACATCGGAAGCGCAACCAGGCTCGGTAACTGGCGCGAGGGAATGAAATTGCTTGAGAAGCTGATACAAGCGTGACCCAGCTCTGGAAAAAGATCACTTAGCTACGCGGACATTCGCCCAAGGGTTTCGCAACAATACGCTGAAAGAAAGTCATGTTCTTGCCGCCCAGTTTCACATTCAGCGTACCTCTAATCGGGTTGGCGTAAAGATGCCACTGAGCAGCGCCGGTCGTGCCATGTCCGTTATCGCAGATTAGTAGATAGGTAACGCTGCCTTGGACGCGGCTTTCGTTTTCCAGCTTGCATCCCTTTAGCGATTCGTGATTCAGGATCGGGAACGCCGAGGAGAGTTGCTGATCGCGCAAACAACGTCTTTCGTGGGTAATGGCATAGCGAAGATTTTCTTCAAGGTGGGGCATCGCAGTTTCAGTGGTGATTTCGTAAAGCCCGGGCGGAAACATTTCCGACCCCCGCGTACCCGGACAAATCAGCGCCGCTATAGCCAGCAATCCGCAACACAAATGCTTCAATTTGCTTCCCGTTCGAGCAGCGCGCGCTTGCGTTCGACACCCCAGCGGTAACCCGAGAGTTTACCGTCATTTCGCACAACCCGATGGCAGGGTATTGCCACTGCTAACATGTTCGCTGCACAAGCCTGCGCCACGGCGCGGACTGATTTTGGCGAGCCGATGCGCTTGGCGATATCAATATAGCTAGCGGTCGTACCCGCCGGAATTTTCCGGAGCGCCTGCCAGACTCGTTGCTGGAAAGCGGTTCCACGCACATCGAGCGGCAGGTCGAGCCCGAGTTTCGGGGCTTCTACAAAACCTATTACTTTCGCGACCAACTGCTCGAACTTAGTGTCCCCGCCAATCAGTGCGGCTCGCGGAAATTGATCCTGCAGATCGCGCGCCAGCTTGTCGGGATCATCACCCATGAGAATGGCGCACACACCGCGCTCGCTTTGAGCGACAAGTATGGTTCCGAGGGAGCACTCGCCGATGGCGAAGCATATCTCAGTGTTGGCGCCGCCGGCGCGATAGCTGGTAGGCGTCATGCCCAGTATCGCATCCGATTTTTCATAGAAGCGCCCGTTGGAACTGTAACCCGCGCCATAGATC
>DASPRI010000140.1:0-5767 GCA_035624535.1 Burkholderiales bacterium | reverse complement strand
CACCAGTGGTGAACTGGTCAACCAACGTAACGACCGCAAATTGCTCATGACCCACTGGTGCGGTTAGCCTACAGGAATTGGCGACAAACTGTACTTTGTTCGGAAAAGATAAATGCCTGGCACCGGCAAGTATTCACGTTCGTGAAAAGTAATTATTTCGCTTAAATTAAATCATCATCAGCGGCCTAGCTTTCACATCTATACACTCAAGATTAAAATAACCTGCGGCAACTGAATATACACGGCAAGGACCAGCCGTTCGAACCGCATACCGCCCACCGCTGATGAAGCACTTACCCAGACACATTGGGCCAGGCATGGAACGAGCGTCGAACGGTCGGTCAACTTTCAGTCTCGATTGCGTATGGCTAGATATTAACCGGCGCCTCGCAATGCATCCTAATGCGTTCTAGCGGGTCGCCAATCATGGGGGACTTATGAACAAAGACAAATTTTTCGAATTGGCGGTCACTCTGGCTTCCGGGTCATTTGAAGCGCCACTACATTCCAAGCAAGTGAGCATGGCTCTGATACAAGCCTACAATGCGGTCTTAGACGCTTACAGCAAAATCCCCGACAGCGGTCCTGTGCCTACGCCGTGACGCGCAATGGGGATTGAGTGGACCAGACTATTGATGCCCTTTGAACTCTTCCATACTCTTGTAGACACCGAATATGTTTCCGAAGATGAGGTCAAAGAGACGAATGGGAAGCATGCCTTTCATGATGGCGACCATGTAAACCGTCCAGGGTGAGCGAACCGCTATCTTGCCTTTTTTCATCGACTCCCAGACCTTCTGCACAAGAGGTTCGGGTTTGAGAATGGGCGTCATCAACGGCGCTTTGGCCCCTTTAAACATGCCAGTATCGACGTAACCGGGAGTGACTGTAGTCACACAGATGTTGTGGTAACCCTGCTGTTCCAGCTCCAGCCGCAGGGAGTCAGACCAACCGTTCACCGCCCACTTGCTGGCGCAATACACAGACATCTTTGGGTTGGCAAGCAGCCCGGCGGCGGACGCCATGTTCACGATACGACCCTCGCGCTTTTCCATCATGCCGGGAAGGAAGGCCCGACAGATATACATCATTGCTTCGCTGTTGACGCGCATGGTCTTCTCTATCTGGTCGTTGGTGTGTTCCCAGAAATAAGATCCAACGACAACGCCCGCGTTGTTGATCAGGATATCGACCGCGCCGTGCTCTTTGAGGACATCCGCCGCAGCCTTCTCGATCTCTTTGCGGTCCGATACATCCACCTTGTAGGTATACACTTCACCGCCGCGACGGCTTAACTCCTCGGCGGTCTGCTTCATCGTCTGCTCGTTGGTGGCCCAGATGATAACCCTGGCGCCTTCCGCCACCCCGTGTTCGCAAAACAGTCTACCCAGGCCCCTGTTTCCGCCGGTGACAAGCATGGTTTTGCCGGCTATTGAATACATGTGTTCCCCCTTTTTTATCGCTAAGACTTACGGGATAGGGCTCGAAGTGAAATGCAAGTTCATTTCCCCACTCGATGACTCAAGGAGTTCGTATTTTCAGTTCCTCGAACAGGTCTCAAGAAAAACCGAGATGATTTTTAATCAAAATGTCTTCATAAATTCAATTAGCGCTCTTTTGTCTTGATCGCTAAGCGCATCACCTTTCAGCGCGTAATCAGTGCCGAAGTAGTGTCCACGGTTGACAACGAAGTCGGGACATTTGCTTACCTCCAGCAAGGGCTGAATCAAATCAGCAAACGCTATTCTGGCCTGATCGTCACTTGCGCCTTGCGGCAGCGCCTGAAGATCTTTAGTTGCCTTAATCAATAGCGGAATTACCTGATCTTTCTTTTCAAGATCGATGTTGGCCAAGAGATTAACCGGCATCCCTCCACGGATGGGACCTATCTTGATTCCCTTTTCACCGAAAAGCCACGGGAACCAGCGGTGCAACGGGTCCACCAGTACTTGCAGATAATCAGGCAGGAAACCACGATTCACGACCAAGTAACTCCTTGCAGTCGTCACATCAACCTGAGCGTGGAGCTTCTTGCCTGAAGGCGTGACAATTTCAAGATTTCCGTCACGTTTCTCAGGCCATAACAGTTTCTCAATCGAATCATTGAAAGACGCCATACGGTCGTCCACCGAACCGGACCAGCGGAAGTCGCCGACGCTGTTATTCAGGAGAAATGGAGCGGTCGACCAGATACTGACCAGCGAGGGAACCCGCGTATATCCGCGCCCGCCCGCAGGCATCGTATATTCCGATGGAGCGCCGGTGTATGGATCATAGATAGTGACCTTCCCTACGGAGGGCAGATCCTTATAGGACTGCGAAGAAAAGTTGTCCCAAATTTTGCCGCTAAGCGCATTGGTGGCCATCGCACTGCACACGTTCGTCTGTAATAGGCTTACCGGCACTCGTAGATCGGTCGAGAGAAAATTGTTATCCAGAAAATCCGGCGCTTTAACGATAGCGGTCATGAGTTCCTCGAACTCGTCTGTATTCGCCCATTTCCAATAGCTATTCCAGCAATCGAGGTATTTCGCGCCGGCACAGCTGTTGCCGTCCTTATCGGTGAAAAATTCGAAAGCTTTCGCCGGCAATTTGCTGGAATGACACTTGGCGCAGTTTTCCGCGAATACCGTCTTGCCTCGGTCCAATATGGAATTGTCTGTGGTCAGGTATTTCTCACCACCCGGGGCATTGCGAAGATAGTCAGGGCGCGCCGAGGCAAGGAAAAAAAGCGCTACGTCCGGAGTCATATGCTCAGTCGCATTCCAATAGGAAGAGTTCGCTCTGGCAACGGTAATTTCAAAAGGGCTGGTCTCTTTGCCGCCGACCAAGGGGCGAAAGTGCTCGAGCCATTCTTCACTAAACTCACCGATGTTGACGTAAACGCGATTGAGCGCCCCCAAGGCGCCGACTGAATCGGCACCATCTTTTAATATGTGGGGCGCGAAAACAGTATCCGGCGCCTTGTAGAACTGCGCGAGTGGACTGTCCGCACCGACAAAATCATTGAGCTGGCGATTGTTCCTAGATCCGTTTGCCAGGGATTCCTTCCCAAACTTTTTGGCGATTTCGAGCCGCGCAGCCAGATTATATATGGCGTTCATGGTGCGGGAATTGTTGATGTTATCAGAAGCTACCAGGGAGGTATCGGAGGTACCGGGCCGCGCAGTCCGGAACAGTTGTGAAGCAAAATTATCCGGCATTGGATTCCACATCAACACACGATCAAACCGGAAATACTGCGCTCCCGGATTCGAGTTCAAATTTGCCCAAGCAGGATGTTCCGGGTCACGTGGCGGATTAGCGGGATTGGGTCCCACATGACAGAATCCGCATGTCATTCCTACCCGATAAGGCTTCACGAGATTTTTGTCGAGATAGTAGTCAGGGTCTGTGTAATAGCGTTCGGGATCCCAACGCTTTTGGGCATTCTCGTCGAAATCTGGGTTCGGGAAAAGGCGGAGTCCAACAACTCCCGTGGCATACCCATAGTAAGACCCTACAGGTAGCGGTTCAGCCCGCCGCGCGAACAACTCGCGCAGCATCCCCGGCAAGCTGTGCTCGCCATGTTGTAGTATATTCTTGCCGCGCGCTCCGATTTTCACACCAGGATACTTCGTCTCGTCCTCGAATGGGTCGGGCCCGCATTCGGGATCCCGCACGTCGAGCCACAGGCCAAAGCGGTCAGCGCGAGGACCGGTTCCGCGCTTGAAGCAGGGTTCGTTTAGGAGCCCCAGGTATTGCCAGCGGTTGTCACGGCTATATTGAAGACTCGGGTGGTTTGATAGTGTTTTCAAAAAATCGACCGTATTTGCGCTTGCGCGGGATAATTCGTCCCACAGGCGATCATCACCGGCCGACCAAATGACCCAGGTGTTGCGTCCGCGGATTACAGCCCTTACCGCTTCGCTTGGCGTTATCCCCGGAACAAAGGGACGCAATCGTGCTGCAACTTGTTCCGGATTGCGAGTGATACCGTAATCCATATCATCCAAGTAGTTGTCTTCAGAACTTAGAAAAGTTTCCGGTCCACGTCCCGCGCATTTAGCTTCATCCAGAACCTGACCCGCACCCTTACCACAGCTCGTTGGCTTCGCACAGCCGTTAAGAAACAGTATCCCGGCGAATGAGCCAAACAAAAGCAGTGCTTTGACATTTGCCTTCATAATGGACTTCCCCGGTTTTTCTGGACGGTGCTCTGTTTGCGCGAAAATTCTCTGCAAGACCGGTAACGGTAGCGGGAAATTCAGGTAATTATCATCGTCAAACGGAATCGTAATCGCGCCATTCGTACCCGGACGCTGTCCGTCTTGGCAGATCGCAAAACTGCAACTGGATTTTAGAATACGCCCTTAGCGAAAAATTGTGAAGCTGCGATTTTCTGACTTGAGAGCACCACTCGTTTGTTCGACGCCAGGGTGCTTCGTTCAAACGCTTGCCGACGAAATGTGCAAACTCTTCTGTTTAGGCAACCACGTGTGAAGAATGGGGAGCGATGCCTCATACCCATGGGCCACGATCTCATCGATCGCTTCAAACGCGAGCGTTCCCCAAGCCCCCACGGGAAGCCGCACATAAAGGTCCGGGGGAGCCTGCTCCAACATTCGGGCACTGCGATAGACACTGGCCAGCGTGGCCGAGCGAACGAGCACCGTGAGAATCGACGGGACTGTAATCTTTTTCTTGAAAGGATTCAGCCGGTCCATCAGCAGCGCCCACCCCGAAATCTCCGGGGCAAATTCGGCATTCACTATTAGATCTTTTTTCGGTTCCACATCCACGGCTATCACCGTGTTTCCCTTGAAAATGGAACGCATGACGTTAACCGGCAGATTATTGAGTACACCGCCATCGACCAGCAGATCGCCGTTATGATAGAAGGGCACCATGATGCCTGGTAGTGAAATACTCGAGCGAACAGCATCTGCCAAAGGGCCTCGGCGGTGAACGACTTGATCTGCCTGGGTCAGGTTGGTCGCCATACAGAAAAAAGGTAGCCATAGATCCTCAATCTGGCGCTCGCCGAGGACCGACTCCAGTATCGAGCGTATCTTTCCCCCTTTTAGCAGAGAGGTCACGGGCAAGGTGTAATCGAGAGTACTCCTAACGAATTGCTTGCATACCGCCTGAATCTGCTGCGGTTCGGACTCCATGGCGACCAAGCTGCCCAGGATCGCGCCTATGCTGGTTCCTCCAATAATATCGATGGGTATGCCGGTTTCCTGCATGGCGCGCAAGAAACCGATATGGGCGAATCCTCTCGCGCCGCCTCCGCCCAGTACCAGCGCTACCGCTTTCCCCGCAAGGATTCGCGCAAGCCTGGCATAATCACCTGGTGCATGTGCTCGCAAATGAAAATGGCCACTAACGTTTCGCGCCTCCAGCCATTGAGACGTACCCCGAGGCTCGCTCGTTCCAGCAGGATGAACTAGGACTAGGTTGCGTTGAGGAGCTCTTTCTGTTATCCACATGGTATTTAGTTTTTGTTCAATATCGGCTGGTTTTGGGTCCGAATTGGCGGTCGCGACAATTACCACCTGGTCAGCGTGGCGGATAGCCCGCTGGGTCCATGGCGACCAGGTCCGGTCGGCCTGGTAGACCACGAACTGATAATTAGCTTCCTGCTGGTGCAGCCATTGTGCCAGCCGCAGGCTGGCCGGGTCGTCTTCGGAGGTTTGCGAGATCGCCTGTCTGCCGAACTCTCTGTCCACCGTGCTAGCGTCCAGATGCAGGGTGGGTCCAAGCATGCTAAGCGCCTGGACCAGAT
>DASPRI010000164.1:0-14083 GCA_035624535.1 Burkholderiales bacterium | reverse complement strand
GGCAGAAGAACGCCGGGCTGGCGATAGGGCTGACTTTGCCGCAAACCTACCGTTTCGTTTTGCTGCCAATGGCGTTCCGCATCATCGTCCCGCCGCTGACCTCGGAGTTCCTAAACATATTCAAGAATTCTGCAGTCATCTCGACGATCGGTTTTATCGAGCTGTCACGCCAAGCACAGCAGTTGGTGGATTACACCGCCCAGCCGTACGAGGCCTTCATTGTGGTCACCTTGGCCTATCTCGTGCTCAACGTCATTATCATGGCGTTCATGCGCTGGGTGGAACTGCGCACCCGCGTGCCGGGATTTATTGCGGCAGGCAAATAAATGTACGAATTCGATTGGAGCTCGATCCCCGGCGCACTGCCTTACCTGTGGACCGGAGCGAAGATCACCCTCGAAATAACCGGGCTCGCCATTGCTGTGGGAATCGTCTGGGGCGCACTGCTCGCAGTGATGCGTCTGTCGGCCAATCGCACTGTGGCATGGCTATCTGCCGCCTATGTAAACCTGTTCCGCTCTGTGCCGCTGGTCATGGTGATCCTGTGGTTCTTCCTGATTGTGCCCTCGCTGCTCAAGGCGATTTTCGGTGAGGGCATCGCCGACATTCGCCTGGCCTCTGCCTTCACTGCGTTCGCGCTCTTCGAGGCGGCGTATTACTCCGAGATCATCCGCGCTGGCATTCAGAGTGTGCCGCGCGGGCAAGTGGGCGCCGCGTACGCGCTTGGTCTTACTTACGGCCAAGCGATGCGCCTAGTGGTGCTGCCGCAAGCGTTCCGCAACATGATTCCGCTGCTGCTCACCCAGGCGATCATACTTTTCCAGGATACCTCGCTGGTATACGTGATCGGTTTGGCTGATTTTTTTGGCGCGGCTTACAAAGTGGGTGACCGCGACGGTCGCATCGTGGAGCTCATGCTGTTTGCTGGCGCGGTGTATTTCGTCATTTGTTTCAGCGCTTCACTCCTAGTCAGACAATATCAACGCAGGCTCGCCAAATGATCTCGATCAATAACATCAGCAAGTGGTACGGCGGATTCCAGGTGTTAACCGATTGTACATCTCAAGTAAAAAAAGGCGAGGTCGTGGTCGTTTGTGGCCCTTCCGGCTCGGGTAAGTCGACGCTGATTAAGTGCGTTAACGCGCTGGAGCCTTTCCAGAAAGGCACGATCACCGTGGATGGCGTTTCAGTGAGTGATCCCAAGACCGACCTTTCCAAGCTTCGGGCGCGAATCGGCATGGTGTTTCAGAATTTCGAGTTGTTTCCCCACATGAGCATAACCGACAACCTATGCTTGGCGCAGGTCAAAGTATTGGGCCGAAGCCGGGAGGAGGCGGTGACGCGAGGGCTGAAAATGCTGGAGCGCGTAGGCTTGGCCGCGCACGCCGCCAAGTTCCCGGGCCAGCTTTCGGGCGGGCAGCAGCAGCGCGTGGCGATCGCCCGCGCATTGGCGATGAATCCGATTGCCATGCTGTTCGATGAGCCGACTTCCGCCCTCGATCCCGAGATGATCAACGAGGTGCTGGATGTGATGGTGGAGCTCGCCAAAGAAGGCATGACCATGATGTGCGTGACCCACGAAATGGGCTTCGCGCGCAAGGTCGCTCACCGGGTCATTTTCATGGACCAGGGCCGCATTGTCGAGGACGATGTCAAGGATAAATTCTTCGCAAAGCCGCGTTCCGAGCGCGCGCAGCAATTCTTGTCAAAAATTCTTCACCATTGATAAGCCAACCCGGTAACGTGCCGGGAATATTGTCGCTCACGCAACCGGAACGCCCCAGTTTCCCTCGAAGAATTTTTCCCCGAGGGGCCTGCGGGTACGCGTCGCGAGCTCCCGCTCCTTGAACTCCCCTTCCAGAGTTGCAACGTCGGCTTGATAGCCAACCGCGATCATTGCCATTGGCGTAAAGCCGCTGGGAATGGCAAACCTTTCGCGCAGCATGTCTACATTGAAACCGCCCATCTGGTGCGCAGCAAGTCCCAGCGCAACCGCCTGAAGAACTAGATTCGCGCTTGCTGCGCCGGTATCGTGTTGTCCCCAGCGGTTGGGTTTCCCGTTACGCGTAAATTGGCCGGACGCGATGGAAGCCAATAGCAGTGGCGCGTTTTTTACCCATGCCTGGTTGCGTTCCGAGAGGCATTCGAACGCCTTTTGCCAAGCGCCGGGATCGCGATTGCGGTCCCATACCAAATAGCGCCACGGCTCGTCCCCGAAACAGGAAGGTGCCCAGCGCGCCGCTTCCAGCAGCGCCATCACCTGTCCACGGCTCACTGTTTTGGAATTATCGAAAGCGCGCGGGCTCCAGCGCCTGGAGATGATGTCGTGAATGGCGACTGAAGATTGCGCTTTTTTCTCGACAATCACGAATTCTCCCCGCAATGATCCTTCTTGCCCAAACTGAAGGGCCCGGAGCCGTAAGCCATGACGTAGAGCATCCCGCCCATGATCGAGAGATTCTTCAAGAACTGTACTTGGTTTTGCATTTGCGCAGCGTCCGCCACCCAAAACGGATGAAAAATGAGCGTGGTTGGGATAATGAACAGGAACAGCGCCAGTGCCGCCCAGCGCGCCTTCCAGCCGAGAAGCAGCATCAGTCCCCCACCCAGTTCGACGAGAATGACCGGCACCAGCAGCACCTGGGCAATCGGCAAGCCGTGGCCAGCCATGTAACCCGCGGTAGCCTGGTACGCTGTGATTTTGCCTAAGCCAGCGACGATAAATAGCAGCGCCAATAAAATGCGCCCTATCAGCGGCCCGTACTGCTTGGTCATTTCACATCCTTTGTTCATGGTCGTCCTCCTTTCAATCGGTTTCGTCATTCCAGATCAAAAAACAGCAATTCACTGTCGTCTGCGGCAGCAAGCTTAATGATCTTTTCGCCGGTTATTTTCGCGCCATCGCCTGCATTAAGGCGCTCGCCGTTGACTTTGAATGCGCCGCTCAGGGTCTGAATATAAGCGCGCCGATTGTTTGCCAACGGGTGACTCACTTCTTTGCCCTTGCTCAATATCCCGGCGTACACCGAAGCATCCTGGTGAATGGTGACAGAACCTGCACGGCCGTCCGGAGAAGCGACTAAACGCAATTTATTCTGCTTTTCACGGGCGTCAAAATGCTTTTGCTCGTAGCTCGGTTGCAATCCGCTGTATTTCGGCAATATCCAGATTTGCAGTAGATGAACAATCTCATCCGGTGAGGCGTTGAATTCACTATGTGTGACGCCAGTTCCTGCGCTCATGCGCTGCACATCTCCGGGTTTGATGATTGAGCCATTGCCCATGCTGTCCTTGTGCGCGAGTTGCCCTTCGAGAATATAGGTGAGGATCTCCATGTCGCGGTGCGGGTGTGTCCCGAAACCCTTTCCCGCCTGAACATAATCTTCATTGATGACCCGCAAGCTGCCAAAGCTCATGTGTTCGCGGTCGAAATAATCGGCAAACGAAAAGCTATGGTAAGTCTTGAGCCAGCCGTGATCGAAGTAACCTCGGTCCGAGCTCTTTCTGATTTCAATCATCGCAAGTCCTCTTGCTGCTTGCCCACCGGTGCATTTTCGCCATGGGTGGCACTGTTGTAACTACTTGATACTCCGACAGATTATCTGAGCCGCGCGGTTGCATTTGGGCTGGTGCAATATGTTTGAGTCTGGTTGCGATACGCTAGGTTGGAATAAGAATAATGAAGAAGTTGAATTGCTGCAGCTGCGGAAATGATGTCGCTCGGAAACCCTACGTATCAGTGCAGAAATCTCAAATTTGGCATGGTGAAGTTCCTGCTGCATAGGCGGAATTGGCCCAATTACGAAGGTCAGACGAGAAATGCGTAGCAGTTGGCCAATTAATCAAATCCGGCGTGCTTTAGCCGCCGACATGTAACAGCCTCCACGCGCTTGGGGGAAACAGCAAAACATGCCGTACGACGCGGACCGGAATTAATGGCTGACCGGCTGCTCCTTCCTGATTTCCTCGTGCACCCGGGCCATATCCACCGCCCGCGCTTGCTCAATGATGTTCTCAAGCGCCGAAGCGTGAAGAGCACCTGGCTGCGAAAACAGAATGACCTGCTCGCGCAGGATCATCAAGGTTGGGATGGAACGGATCTGGAATTTCGCTGCGAGCTCCTGTTCCTCGTCGGTATTCACCTTGGCAAATACGATCTCAGGATATTTTTCAGAGGCGGCATCGAAAATCGGCGCAAACGAACGACACGGCCCGCACCACGGTGCCCAGAAATCCACGATCACCATCGAATTGCCGGCTATGGTCGGTTCAAAGTTGTCTTTAGTCAGTTGTACGGTGGCCACTTGCGCCTCGCTGCCAAAACTTCATCGTCCAGCCCTTTTTTCATCTGCACTGAACGTGAGTGTTTCCTCAATTAGGGGCGGAACTGTGCCAGACTTGCCTGACTCGCCATCGGGGTCCACGCTCCGCAGTTGATAAATTTCGCCTGGAATCTTGTCCGATAAAATGAACAGATAATACTTGCCGACGTGCCTGCCAAAGCGCTCTTTCAGTTCATCGTTCACATAGGGTGTGATTTTGATTTCTTTCCCGCTAATTTCCTTGCCATCGTAAGCGATTTTGACCGAACGCACTTCGGCATGATCAGCCAGCGCAAGGCGTATGCGGCGCCTGAAATACGGACTCTTGCCCCCGGTCAGGCGTTCCATTTCGCGGATATCCCGTTCCAGAAAAAACAGCAAAACGGGATTTTCCTTCGCCTCCTCTATGGGCGGAAAATTTATCTTTTTTGGCCCGGAGAGGAATTCAGTCGTGACATACTTGCCGCCATCGGGCATGACCTTGTCGATGGAGATTTGCACGTCATCCCGGAAGTTTTCCTCCAATGTCCCGCTCTTGACAAAAATGTAGTGCAGCTTTTCGGGCTTGGTTATCTTTTTTAAATGGTTGGTTTCGAAAAGCAGAGTTTCCGCCTCGGAAATCTTGTCGTCGGCGTACAACGCCGCCGATGAGAAACACAGAAGCATCGCTGCACTTGTGGCAAAAATCTTCCCTACTCGCATAAGCCAATTACCCCCGCTAACCAAAATCAAAAATCATGTGCAAGCGCGGTACCTATCTGCAAATCTAGTGCACCGTTTGCGCGTTTGACAACTCCTGCGCCAATTCTTCATCCATGCTGCTAAGGACCTTGCTCACATCCTCGGCTTCTCGGTTTTTTCCCAAGTCGAGATAAACCAGGCCCAGATTGTACCAGGCCTCAGGATATTCGCGTTCGAGCGCAATCGCCTTGCGGTAAGCTGCAATGGCCTGGTCGTACTGTTGCAAATGCTGGTGCGCCTTTCCTAATGCGAGCCAGGAATTCGAATTGTGGCTCTCGGCAGCTGACCATTTTTCAGCGAGTCCCAATAGCTCGTTCCACTTGTTGCCCGCTTCCAGAGCGGCCGCCTGCAAGAAAAAAGGTTCCCGTTCGTAGGGTTGTTGCCAAAATGCAAATTCTTCTGGGAGCGGTGCCGTGTTTTGCAGGCTGTTCGCCGCCATTCTGCTCGTCACCCAGCTCACGGGCAATGAAAAATGATAGGTCTGGTCGAGCCGCGAAAGAAAGGTAACGACACCCACCAGCCGTCCCTGCTCGTCGAACAGTCCGCCGCCGCTCGCGCCAAACCGGAAAGGAGTCGTGCTTTGAATGACCTTACCGCCATCATAGTCGTACAGCGCTCGAATTTGGCCGCCGCTCATGCGCGGGCCAATGCCGTTGACGTAACCAACCGCATATACCATCTGCCCGACTCTCAATTTGTCGTTTCCGATCTGCGCCACTGGCACGCTGGCTGCGGGAACATTGAGAAGGCACAAGTCGTGTTCCACGTCGCTCAGTTGTTTTTGCGCCGACCAGCGCTGCCCGGATTTGACCACCACGATATCGACTGCGCTTCTGACTACATGGCAATTGGTCACCACTCTTCCTGGTGCAATCATGACTCCGGAACCCATTGAAGTGCTGCCATCGGGGTTCTGCGCTTCAATTTTTAAGACCGTAGACGAAAGCTTTATGTAAAGCTCAAAATCCATTTCGGCATTGCCCGGCAGCGAAAACAAAAGCAGCGGCAAAGCGAGAGCAAGAACCAGGATTCTTTTCCCAGGCATCTCCGGCGGTGAGTTCGCTACTGCTCCTTGACCAAAGGCACGCCGTATTCCTCGAGAATCGTGTTGATCTTGGCCTGATTCTGTTCGATCAGCTTGTTGACCTTTTCTTTCCATTCCTTGTCCGGTTGGCGCACGCCCATGGCAATGGCGTAATCAAAAATCATATTCCTTTCTTTATCGTTTTCCGACTGCATCGAAACCAGTGCCAATTCAGGATGCTGCTTGGCGAAATAGCCCGCAATCGGGCCCCAAATGAATAGTACGTCAATTTTGCCCGGCAGCAAATCTTCAATTATCACTTTTCCGGTGTAGTCCTCGATGGCCCCGGTCTGCACTTGATAAGGCACCATCTGGCCCATGAGATTGTATTTAAGCACCCAGTCCGCCGCCGGGCTGCGGCCAAAAAGGCCGATTTTAATGGAATGCAGGTTGGGCAGCTTGAGCAGATCCTGGGGCGTCTTCACGCTGTCCAGCCCCTTGCCTTTTACATATACCATGACCCAGGTCGACCGATAATAAGGTATCGAGGTAGCTGTCTCGGGGTTATTCAAGGACCAGCCTAATATGAGATCACATTTAAAGGCGCCATTCTCGTCGCGCGCTCGCAGGGTATTGCGTACAAACCCGAAGCGCTGCGGATACCAGGTGTATTCAAGCGCCAAGCCGAGTTCTTTGGCGAAGAGCTGCGCAATCTTGTTTTCAAAACCTTCCTGTTTGCTGTTGGAGAGTGGTAAGTTATTCGGGTCCGCACAAACGCGCAGAGCCTTTACTCCCGGGGCTTCAGAAAATGCAGGGAAACTAAGCAAACATAACGCGCCAACTAGAATAATCTGTGCGAAACGCGAGTTCTGGATGAGAATCATTAATTTCTCTTTCAAAAAAAATTCAGGTTTCCTGTGGATGCTTCGATGCGGGGACGACTATTTGCTGTCCAAAGGATAAAGGTGACCGGGTTTAATAGCCCCGTCAGAACGCCCCTTGAGGTAATCATAAAGGTTGTCGATGTTTTCCACGACCATGTGCGCTTCCTTGAACGGCGGCATCACGGTGCCGGGCCTGCCGTTCAAAACCGTTTCCTTGAACTGGTCCTTGGTAAGTTTCTTAAGTCCTTCGATTAAAGACGGGCCGACCAGTCCTTGCTGCTGCGCACCGTGGCAGCGCTCGCATGCCATCGCGCGCCACGTTTTCCATCCCTCGAGAGTCTTGGCATCGACCTTGTTGCCGTCCACCACCGTATAAGGCGGTTTGTCGTCTCCCCAGACCACTCCGCTTGCAAGCAAGACGCCTGCGAAAAATATGATTTTGAATTTCATTTGAAATACCCTTTGGTTACCCACCCTGCGGCGACAAAAAAAACTGGCATCTCAACCTTAGTCAAGATGCCAGTTATTCGGTTCAACTAAATTGCCAAATTGGCTGGCTCTCTACAGGGAGAACACAGTCAGTGTGCCACCGAGATCGGTGTACTTGGAGAGCTCTTTGTATCCACCTACGGCGCCAAGGCCGTCAGTGTCTTTCTCCAAGCCGGCTGCCAGGCCGATACCGGCCCAACCACCGATTCCGGACAGCACCCCGATGTTTTGCTTACCGCCATACATCCAGGTATTGACATTGCCGATGATGCCCGACGGAGTCTTGAACTTGTACAGTTCTTTGTTGATGTTATTGGCATCCACGCACTTCAGATAGCCCTCAAGCGTACCGTAGCAGGCAATTCCGCCAGCAGTGGTCAGAACGCCGCTCCATACCGAGAACTTCTCGGGTTTGGATTGAACGATCTTGCCGGTGCCAGCATCCCAAACGATGAAATTGCCCATTCCGCCATGGCTGCCGGGCGCGGGGAACATCGACAGCGTCGCGCCTACATACGGTTGGCCGGCAGTGTATTCAACTTTGAACGGCTCGTAGTTCATGCACACATGGTTCGTGGGCACATAGAACTTGCCAGTTTGCTCGTCGAAAGAAGCCGGTTGCTCGTCTTTGGTGCCCAGAGCGGCGGGACATACACCCTTGGTGTCAACATCAGGGCCATTCTGATCGGTGCTGTACTTCGCAACGACTTGCGGACGGCCGGTCTTCATGTCAACGTGGGTTGCCCAGTTGACTTTCGGATCATACTTCTCGGCCACCAGCAGAGCGCCGGTCACGCGGTCCAAGGTATAGCCAAAACCATTGCGGTCAAAGTGCACTACTGCCTTGGTATGCTTGCCGTGCACCGGGATGTCGGCCAGGATCATTTCATTGATTCCGTCGAAATCCCACTCGTCATGCGGAGTCATTTGGTAGACCCACTTGGCCATCCCGGTATCCACATCGCGGGCCCAGATCGTCATGGACCACTTGTTGTCTCCGGGACGTTGATGGGGATTCCAGGTGCTGGGATTGCCCGAACCGTAATACATCAGGTTCAGCGCCTTGTCATAACCAAACCAGCCCCAGGTCGTGCCGCCGCCGATTTTCCACTGATCGCCTTGCCAGGTCTTCAGTGAAGAATCCTTGCCTACCGGCGCCATCTTGCCATTGGTCCAGGTCATGGTCTTGTCCGGGTCAACGCATATCCCATCGTCCGGTCCTGAGCTGTTGCAGCTCCACACCTTCTTGCCGGTGTCGATGTCGTATGCAGTAACTCGGCCCAACACTCCAAACTCACCACCGCTAATGCCGGTCAAAACATAGTTCTTCATTGGAAACGGCGCATTGGTGTTGGTTTCACCGATTTTTGGATTGCCGTTCTTGACTGACCAGACTACCGTTCCGCTACCCGCATCCAACGCCACCAAGGTGGTGTCCGCTTGTTGCAGGAAGATCTTGCCCGATGCATAGGCCAGACCGCGATTCACCGTGTCGCAGCACATTACGGGAATCACGCTCGGATCCTGCGTGGGCACGTACTTCCACCTGATCGTTTGATCTGACAGGTTAATCGCGAACACTTTGTTGGGAAACGCAGAATGGATATACAGCGTATCGCCGATCACCAGCGGCCCGCCTTCATGTCCACGCAATACACCGGTCGAGAAGGTCCAAGCCACTTTCATGTTGCCGACGTTGCTCTTATTGATTTGAGTCAGTTTGCTGTAACGGTGGAGATAATAATCGCCGCTCGGATGAGCCCAGTTTTTCGAATCGCTCATGAGCCGTTGCAGGTCATCGTCCCCGGCAGCAAACCCCATGCTTGATACTGCCAGCGCTGCCAATACAAATGGCAGGTGTTTCAGCTTCGGTTTCGTCATAACAACTTCCTCCTTTTAAAGAAGCTTTAGGAATGAAACAGTGTTATTCACCACGGCCCCTAAAATGAACGGAAAAAATTGTTCATTGCAAATTGAGAATTAGGGGAAGGTAACGAGCTACATTACCTGCGTGCACTATAGCACAGAATATGCCCGAATCAAATCGTGATTTGAGAGCAACATCCATTGCAATTTTGTTGTTAATTTACAACATGTTATTTAAAAGCACTTGCCGGCCTATTTTGTATCATAAACGAACGGCTGAACTTAGCTGATTAACACCTTGTGTCAGAAATGAAAACGACCATTTAGCCCGCGGAGTATCGGTCTTCGCAAACGAAATTAGCTGGCAGTTGGCGTCCTGATCGATTAAATTAAAAGAGGGTGAAATCAAAATGCAAGCCGAGAAGGAATCACAGGTCTATACGGAGCAGGAAATCAAGGCGCGGCTAGAAAAGGAGTTGCCGCACTGGTATTACGAGGACGGGTGGATCCGCAGGAAATACCGCACCGGAAGCTGGAAAGGCACGCTGATGGTCGTGAATACGGTTGGACATCTCGCGGAAGCGGCGTGGCATCATCCCGATCTTACGGTTTCCTACGCTTTCGTCATCGTAAAACTGATGAATCATGCGGCCAAAGGAATTACCGATAAGGATTTCGAGCTCGCCAAGAAAATCGAAAGCGTGATCCAATGGCAGCCGGCAAAGGAAGGCGGCGCCTTGGAAGGCACGCCGAATGAGGATCAGCGCTTTAAGTACATCAAGTACGACGAGTAGTCGGAAATTACGTTCAAGCGACCCAGTTGCTGTTACGTGCGCAACCGCGACAAAGCGACTCTCGACTTATGGCAACTAGCAGGTTGATGCAAAACGTCACGAGGAAGGCGGGATACGCGACGCAAGGAGCGAGAAAGCAAGACAGTACAGTGTTAAGTACGGCGAGCTTTCGAGCGACAAGCAACAAAGTAGACCGGCTCCGCAGTAGTTTTGCATCGACCTACTAATGCAGTTTGACCGGCGGTTCGGTGCGCCGCGTAATTAGCCTTGCCACGGTATCCAAAAAAACTTTCCAAAAGCCGTGCAGCTCGTAAAGATGCATCTTGTAGAGTGAAAGATACATCAGCCGCGCAAAATAACCCTCCAGAAAAAGACTGCCGCGCGTTAGGGCGCCCATCAAACTTCCGACGGTGCTGTATTTTCCCAGGGACACGAGCGAACCAAAATCGCGGTAGTGGTAGCTAGGCAGGTTGCGCCCGCGCAATCGGCACTTGATGGCTTTCACCAGAAACGAGGCCTGCTGATGCGCGGCCTGGGCGCGCGGCGGTACCGTAGCATTTTTTGCCGGCCACGGGCACGATGCGCAATCACCGAAAGCAAAAATATTATCGTCGCGCGTAGTTTGCAATGTGGTTCGCACCAGCAACTGGTTTATGCCATTGGTTTCCAGTCCGTCGAGCCCCCTCAGGAAATCCGGCGCCTTGATGCCCGCTGCCCAGACGACAAGTTCAGCGGGAATCGTTCTGCCGTTTTGCGTTCGCACTGCATTTGACGTGACCTCGGTCACCCGTTCGCCGGTGTACACATGCACGCCAAGGGGCTTGAGTTGCTGTTCTGCAGCTTTCGACAGACGCTCGGGCAGCATCGGCAATATGCGCTGCGCAGCCTCGATTAGGTAAAGTTTGATGTCCTTTTCGGGGTCGATCTTGTCGAGCCCGTAGGCGATGAGCTCGCGAGTAGTGTTGTGCAAATGTGCCGCGAGCTCTACACCTGTGGCGCCGCCACCGATAATCGCTACCTTCAGTTGCTCGGGGCGCAGCGGGGTCGTCTGCGCATTTGCGCGAATACAGGCATTTACAAGCTGCTGGCGGAAGCGTTCTGCCTGTTCCGGCGTATCCAATGCAATCGCGTACTGTGCCGCTCCGGGTGTGCCGTAATCATTCGTAGTGCTGCCTACGGCGATCACCAGAGTGTCATACGCTATAAACTGCCGCGGAATAAGCTCGTGACCCTGCTGGTCGAAAGTCGGCCCAACCAGAACCTCTCGTGCTGCGCGATTCAAGCCATCCATGCTCCCCAGACGAAACCAGAAATGATGCCAGTGCGCCTGTGCAAGGTACTCGAGCTTATTGGTGTCGAGATCCATACTGCCAGCCGCTACTTCGTGAAGCAAAGGCTTCCACAAATGCGTCCGCGTCTTATCGATCAAGATAATCTGCGCGAGGTTTTTTCTGCCGAGCGTGTCGCCCAGTTCCGTGGCCAGCTCCAGTCCGCCAGCGCCGCCACCAACGATTACGATGCGGTGTAGAGACCTGTCTGAATCCGCTGCTGACTTCATTAAATCATTCAATTAAGCAAAAATTGTGTAATAGTAGCAGAAATGCCATTTCCAGCTTTGCGCATTCTTTCTTGCCTCGCTCTGGCATTTTCGGCAAGCGGAGTTTTGGCGGACGAGTTTCCCATCAGGGAGATCGCGCCGGGAATCTACGTGCACACCGGCGCGCAGCAAGAAAGCTCGCCGGAAAATCTTGGCGATATCGCCAACATTGGGTTCATCGTTGGCGACAAATGCGTGGCGGTGATCGACACCGGCGGAAGCATCGTCATAGGAAGGAAGCTACGCCAGGCAGTCCTGAATACGACACGACTGCCGATTTGTTACGTTATCAACACTCATGTTCACCCCGACCATATTTTTGGCAACGCTGCCTTCAAGGCGGATCATCCGGTGTTCGTCGGCCATTACAAGCTGCCTGCAGCGATGGCGGCGCGCGGCAGCAATTATCTGCATGCGCTGCAACGCGATCTGGGGCCCGCAACCCAGGGCAGCGAGGTCATACTGCCCACCCTGACCGTAAAGGACGTCCTGGCGCTGGATCTCGGAAACCGCCAGCTGGTGCTCAAGGCCTGGCGCACCGCTCATACCGATAATGACCTGACGGTATTTGATGAGAAAACCCAAACCTTGTGGCTCTCTGACCTGCTTTTTACCGGGCATATCCCGGTCGTCGATGGCAGTCTCAAAGGTTGGCTTAGCGTGCTCGATGAACTCCAAGGCGCAAAGGCTCGGCACATTATTCCCGGACATGGTCAGCCTGATCCATCCTGGCCTCAGGCGCTGCAAGCGGAATCCGCTTACTTGAATGTCCTCGTTCGCGAGGTGCGTGAGGCAATCAAGCACCATCAGACGATGCAGGAGGCGGTGGATACCGTCGGATTGTCCGAGCGCGACCACTGGCTGTTGTTCGATTCCTTCCACCGGCGTAACGTCACCGCAGCCTACAGCGAACTCGAGTGGGAAGATTAATGACCAAGCAGGCGTTCGGGTCTATACTGTCTGTGTTTGCGGACACCTGTATGGAACGCGCCGTGAAAAGCTTAATCGTATCGACCCGGCTTGCGCTTGTGTCAAGCGCAATTTTGTATGCCGCCTTTGCGAATTCCGCCGATGCTCCTCCCGATCCGTCCAAGTCCGAGATGTGGATCAAGGTAAAGGATTCGCTGTTCCAAGGCCGGATGATTGATGATTCGGCAAACGGCGTCATCGCGCTGGAAACGCCAGTGCGCGCCGAAGATGCAGCTACCGTTCCGATCTCGATCAAGGCGCAGATTCCGCAGACCCCGCAAAGATATGTGCAAACGATCTATCTCATTATTGACCGAAACCCGTCGCCCATCGCCGCGGAATTTCACCTCACGCCCGACAGCGGGCGCGCCGACATCGACACCCGGGTGAGAATCGAAGAGTACAGTTACGTCCGGGCCATCGCCGAAACGAACGACGGAAAGCTGTACATGGCGATGCGCTACGTGAAAGCGTCCGGCGGTTGTTCGGCACCGGCTGGAAAAGATCAGGAGGCGGCACTGGCCAGGCTCGGCAAAATGAAATTCCGCCTCGAAAATGAAGCGCAGCTCAATTATCCGAATCTCGCCCAGCTCATGATCAGCCACCCCAATAATTCGGGTCTGCAGATGGATCAATTGACGCGCCTTTACGTTCCCGCGCGTTTCGTGAAAAAGATAGACGTGACTTACAACGGCAAGCTGATTCTCTCGGCTGATGTGGATTTCTCCATCAGTGAAAACCCCAGCTTCCGCTTTTATTTTACCCCGCGCGAACCCGGCGATCTGAAAGCAGAGGTCGTTGACTCAAACGACCTGAAATTCAACAGCTATATTCGCGTGCAGCCCGGCGTAGCCGGAGCGGGAAGTTAAGCCGCGAACCTTTGTTCAATGCGTCGCGCGCGGCAAGTCAAAATATCCCGGCGCCGCCGTGCTTTTTCTGCACCATGTCGCGCACCATGTAGCTTATGCCGCGCGACCACGACTGGTCGGTGTTGCCCCGTATGTCGATCGACTTGTTGAGCAAGGTCCGACCAGAATCCACCCTTTTTATTTCGATTTTGATTTAGCGTCCTGAGTATCGTCGATCAACTTGAAGTCCAGCACCGCAATACTCGGGAGCGATTGCCCCGCCCAGGCCATGCTGCATATGCAAAGCAAGGGACCGCCCACAGTAAGCCTTACTTTAGTAGACACGCTTTTTCGGCCTGAGCCCTGATCTCTTCGTAGCGCTTCGCCTGTTCTTTGATTTCCTTGGGATCGCGGAAAATGCCGCCGCCCTCGCCCGCGGTCTTCTGTCCGCGAAGAGATGTGGAAAATTCCACGTAATCGTCGTATTTTATTTTTTTGGCAATTTCGTCAATCGCACAGGAACATTTGTAAAGAGAACCATAATAATTG
>DASPRI010000144.1:0-5500 GCA_035624535.1 Burkholderiales bacterium | reverse complement strand
GATTTGATGCTGAAATACGGCGTGGGCAAGTTGGGAACCAGTGCGCCGCCGGCAAAGGATTGGGTGAAATTGGATTTGCTGGAAAAAGCCAAGGCTACGTTGCACGTCAAGTAGCGCCGCTCATGGGAGCAAGTTCTTTGAGAGCCATTCTGAAGCTCGCAAGCGGAATCATCATTCCCGCTGTGGTTGTGGTTTTGTGGCAGATGCTGGCGATGAGCGGCTGGATCAATCCGCAAATATTGCCCGCGCCTTCGCAGGTGGCTGTCAAGTGGTGGGATTATCTGAGCCCCACGGCTCCTTACACTACCGGCAGCTATGCCTCGTGGCTCGTTTCAGGCGAACTGCCGCACGATGCCTTCGCAAGCCTCTCGCGGGTATTGGGTGGGTTTCTGATCGGCACGTTGCTCGCGCTTCCCCTGGGTTTGCTGATGGGCACCAGCAACCGGCTTTACGGCTTGTTCAATCCTTTGGTGCAGGTGCTGCGTCCTATTCCACCCATCGCTTATATTCCGCTCGCCATCCTGTGGTTCGGCCTGGGTAACCCGCCTGCTTTTTTTCTGATCAGCATCGGCGCTTTTTTCCCGGTGTTGATGAACACCATTGCCGGCGTGCGCCACGTTGACGGAATCTATCTGCGCGCCGCGCGCAATTTGGGCGCCGGGCAAATGACGCTGTTCAGGCGAGTGATCGTGCCGGCGGCGATGCCCTACATTTTGACTGGAATGCGCATCGGAATTGGCACAGCGTTCATCGTGGTGATCGTCGCGGAGATGATCGCGGTCAACAACGGCCTGGGCTACCGCATTACCGAGGCGCGCGAATACTTGTGGTCGGACAAAATCATCGCGGGAATGTTTACCATCGGCCTGCTCGGACTGGGAATCGACTTCTTCATGACCGGCCTGAACAATTGGCTGCTCAAGTGGCACCGCGGAATCGAGCAAAATTAGCGCACCATGGCGTTCATTCATATTGAAAACGTCGACAAGCGTTTTCCCGTTCCTGGCGGTGAAGTGCTCGCGCTGAAAAACATCAACCTGGATATTGCCGAAGGCGAGTTTGTTTGCCTGCTGGGGCCGTCCGGTTGCGGCAAATCCACGCTTCTAAATGCGATCGCCGGGTTCTCGCCGCCCACCGACGGCAGCATCGCGATCAACGGGAACGCGAATGCTACCCGTTTTCCGGGTCCTGACCGCGGAATGGTATTTCAGGAATACGCCTTGTTTCCGTGGATGACCGTGGCGCAGAACGTCGGCTTCGGCCTGGAGATCAAACGCCTTTCCAAAGCTGCAATCAGCGCGAAGGTCGACATGCTGCTGCGCAAATTCAACCTGTACGAGTTCCGCGAGCGCTTTCCCAAAGATCTTTCAGGCGGAATGTGCCAGCGCGTCGCAATTGCCCGGGTGTTGGCGCTGGATTCGCCGGTCATGTTGATGGATGAGCCGTTCGGCGCTCTCGATGCCTTGACTCGCCGCACCTTGCAGGACGAATTGCTCCGCATCTGGGATGAGTTCCGCAAGACCATCATTTTCGTCACCCACAGCATCGAGGAATCGATTTACCTCGCCGACCGCGTTGCAGTGATGACCTACCGGCCAGGAGCTATCAAGCGCGAACTGCGCATAGCGCTTCCGCGCCCCCGCGATACCGCAAGCGCTGAATTCAACGCCCTAAAAAAAGACATCGCGAAATTGGTGATGGAAGAACAGATGCGCTATACCGAGACCGAAATAAAAGGCTATGGTTCAGACTAGCGCCGCGGCAAGAAGCCTGCAAACTCCTTAATCCTGCCTAGTTCCACATCTCGCGCAGCTTTGCCGCCACATCCACTGGCACTCCCGGAGCTGCTCCAATGGAAGCCTCGGTTCCCTCGGGCCAGGCGAGTTCCTTGAAGCAAGCCATGACCTCGGGAGTCATGAACCGGCTGCGCGCTCCGTAGACATGCCGGTCACCCATGCGCGACTGCTGCGCGACGTAAAATTTCAGCGGCACCATGAGGTGAAGCTCGGTCTTCGCCCGCGTCATCGCCACATACAGCAAACGCCGCTCTTCCTCGATTTGCTCGGGCTTACCTGCGGCGAACTCGTTCGGGAAATTGCCGTCGGTCACGTTCAGCAGATACACCGCTTCCCACTCCTGCCCTTTTGCCGAGTGAACGGTGGAAAGCACCAGATAATCTTCATCGAGCACTGGCTCGCCGGCGAGGTCGGAGGTCGCAGCGGGCGGATCGAGCGCCATCTCGGTGAGAAACGTTTGGCGCTTCTCATACGTTTCCGCGATCCGTTCCAATTGCACAAGATCGCCTGCGCGCACTTCGGCTGCGTCGTACTTGCGCTCAATTACCGGCGCATACCACTCGCGCACGCGCTGCATTTGTCCCGGCCAAGGGGTTTGCGCGTCGCCGAGAAAACGCATCATCGCGTCGAACGCCGCAGAATGAGTCTTGAGTGTTTTCCAGGAATATTCTTGCGCCTGAAAAGAACCGAAGATTTTTTCCGTCCGCCCGGGCCCCACGCCGGGCAAGAGCTGGAGCGCCCTCCAGGCAGCAACACGGTTTCGAGGATTATCCGCCCAGCGCAGCACCGCGAGCGCGTCTTTTACATGTGCCGCTTCGAGAAACTTGAGGCCCCCGTATTTCACGTAGGGAATGTTCCGGCGCACCAGCTCAAGCTCAAGCATGTCCGAGTGGTACGAAGAGCGGAAAAGCACCGCTTGCCGATTTAGCTCCACTCCTTCTTCGCGCGCTTCCAGCACCCGCGTCACGACATACTGCGCCTGTGCGACATCGTCCGCCACCGTGATATAGCGGGGTTTTTCGCCTCTCCGGTCCTTTGAATACAGGTTTTTGCCTGCCAGGGCATTCGCCGCGTCCAGCACTTCCTGGGTTGAGCGGTAGTTTTCCTCCAGCGGCACGACCTGTGCGCCGAAACGCGCTTGGAACGAGCGAATATTCTCAACCGTCGCGGCGCGGAATGAATAAATCGCCTGCGCATCGTCTCCCACCACCGTGAGCCCCTGCCCGTCGGGGCGCAGCCGCGCGAGGATTTCCGCCTGAATGAAATTGGTGTCCTGGTACTCGTCTACCAGCACATGGTCCCAGGCCTCATTGATCTCGCGTGCCAGCGCATCGTCCGCCATCATGGTGTGCCAATAAAGTAGCAGGTCATCGTAGTCCAGCGCCTGATTGGCGAGCTTGCGTTCGACATAGGCGCCGAATAGCCGCTTCAACTCGTCTTCCCACTGCGCGCACCATGGAAACGTATCCTGAAGCGTCGCGGCGAGCGTTCCTTGCGTGTTCACACGGTGCGAGTAGATTGCAAGGCAAGTGTCTTTCCTCGGAAAGCGTTTCTCGGTCTTGGAGAATCCCAGCTCATGCCGCACCACGTCCATGAGGTCCGCCGCATCGCCGCGGTCGAGCACGCTGAAGTTTTCAGATAGTCCCACTCGGGTGCAGTGACGCCGGATGAGTCGGTTGGCCACCGAATGAAATGTTCCGCTCCAAGGCAGCCGGACCGCACGGTGGGTTTCTCCCCCGATGCGCCCCGCCCGGCGCGTCATCTCCAGCGCTGCGCGGCGCGTGAACGTAAGCAACAGAATGCGCTCCGGCGCCGCACCCTGAATAATCAAATGCGCGACGCGGTGCGCAAGCGTATTGGTCTTGCCGGTGCCGGCACCAGCAAGAATGAGCAGCGGGCTATTGGTGAAGCGCGCAGCTTCGCGTTGCCTCTCGTTTAGTTTTCGGAATGCTTCGTCAGCGCCCATAGACCGCGACTATAGGACAAGACGGCATTCTTATCCAGTGGCCATTCTGCGACAGACAGAATGAAAATTAATTCGCCGGTGGCGGACTGTCCGCTTGTAGGGGACTCTAAATGCAGTCAGCGTCGCTGCCGGAGTTGATCCGCCACTTGTTCGTAAATCGTGCGCCGAGGACCAAAGGCGACGATCCTTATGATCCGGCCGACTCGGTCAACACTGTAGACAATGCGGAACCGCCGAACACTGAATTTCCAGTATCCCTCCAATTCTCTTTGAAGGGCTTCACCGCGCACCGGATCGTCGCAAAGAGCTCGTATCGCTTGCTTGACGCTGCGTTTCAGATCAGGATGGAGATGGCGAATCGTTTCAGCAACCGTTGGCGCAATCGCTGTCCTGAACCGGGCCACTACCGCTTACGCTTTTTGACAGGATAGAGCGCTTCGCCGAACACTTCCTCAAATGACAAACCCTTTCCGCCTTTCTGGAAGTATCGCTCGCTTTCTCGAATCTGCCGCATCATGCCGGGATCGCTCAGCACGTCGAGTGTTTCCTTTAAGCGCTCGTATTCGGCATAATTCACCAGCACCGCCGCCGGCTTGCCATTGCGCGTGACGACGATTTCTTCTTCCCGATCCTCGACCCCGGTTACCAGCTCCGGCAAGCGGGCTTTGACTTCGGATATGGGCAAGGTCTTGGACATGTGGTGTTTTCTCCTTGACCAGAATTCTGGTCAATTTAATTCTATGGCGTTTGCCACCAGCCTGTCAAATCGCTTTCCGGAAATTTCGGCAGCTCGCAAGGGATTCCGCAATACCAAGAGGCAATCAGCTCTTGCGGCTTGAATGCTCGAAATGAGCAATGCGGTTACTTCAGTGAATGGAAAATCAAGATTCAAATCTTGACGCGGCTCTATGCGCTCACAACGAGAGCACACAGGTGGGAGAGTGTTGTGGGGAATTTACTTGGCTGATTTGGCAGCCAGATGACTCAGGATCCAGCCAAAAACTGCGCCTAGAATGATGCCGGAAATTGCCCCGCCGAAGCCTGCGATTCCGAAAAACGAGCCGATGACTGCCCCGGAAATGGCGAAGCCGGCCTCTTTGTTACAGACGCGCTCTTCGGCACGGAGATGCTCAACAAAATCGTGGTTGTCAGCGTACCGCATCTCTCTAGACCGAAGCTGCCAAACGGCCTCGGACCAGAGCGCCCAGACGATTCCGCATATGATTACGATGACAAACAGTGAAGACACATTTAGCTCCTTAACTCCTGTCATAATTTAGAGCAATATCCATACCGGTATTCATCCTGGTCCAAAGCATACTCCAACGATATGATATTTGTCACAATTTCTGAAGCAAGGTTACGGCCCAACCAAAACTTTTTCATACTCGAAGACGCAAAACGGCATATTGTTCCGCTGCGGTTGCCAATCTGGCCGCCGCTAGAATCATTCGTAATCGGAGTGCGCGCCATTTAGCGCAGATTTCACTTCGGTCGTCTGAAGATGGAAAAATACGAATAGGTTGCGCTCAGTACTGCGAATTCGCGCGGATGTGTTGGTGCAAACGCCAGGCCGCTATCGAGCGACCTGCGGCGCTGGTGTCTGCGGCGGTCATACCCGGTCACACCCCGCACATTCCTTTGGCGCCTGTCCCTTGGGCTGCGTAATCGCATGAATCTGTTCATACTGACTCATCCCCCCGTTTTTTGGTCCTCGTTTCGCCGTCTGTGCCGCCCT